>NZ_CP070950.1:1898322-2214709 GCF_017084525.1 Conexibacter sp. SYSU D00693 | reverse complement strand
CGGTGAAGGTCGCCGAGGACTACACGTTCCGCCGCGACCTGGTGAACCTGCTGCAGAACAACGTCCGCGACCCGCTGATGCAGCTCATCGACATGCGGGCCAAGCTCGCGGCGTGCATGCGCATCGAGGAGCGGGTGAAGGAGGTCGTCGCCGACCGCTCGCCCGACCTCGTGCTGGCGACGCTGCGCCTGGCGCTCGAGCGCACGCGCGACGAGGTCAAGCGGCGCTTCACCGAGATGCCCGACGGCATCTTCCGCACCGTCTGCTTCTGCGACACCACGCTGCTCGAGGACCGGCTGCTGAAGATGGTCGTCGAGCTCGACAAGCGCGGCGACAAGGTGGTCTGCCGGACGCACGGGACCGGGCCGGCGATCCTCGACCGCGCGATCAACATGGACCCGACGTTCGCGCGGGCCCTGTTCTCGAACAACCTCATGAACTTCTTCTGGCCGGACCTGCCGCGCAACGCCGGCTACGTCTCGGCCATCGAGTTCGAGTTCGAGGAGGGCTCGGTCGCGAAGTCCGGCGCCGAGTGCCCGAATGCGCTGTCGATGATCGCGGCGTGCTTCTTCCAGACCGGCATGCACGTGTGCATGAGCAAGCTCGCCTACAACCGGCCGGGCGACATCGAGGTCATCGCGCCCTGGTACGGGATGACGCAGTCGATGTTCTACGGCGGCCTGAACCAGTGGGGGATGCCGGTCGCCAACCTCATGATCGACATCAACTCGATGGGCGGCGGGGCCCACGCCGACCGCGACGGCGAGCACTCGTGCGCGCCGTTCTTCGCGGCGATGGCCGACTACGGCGAGATCGAGGACCGCGAGACCGAGCTGCCGATCCTCGCCATCGGGCGCAACCTCAACAAGGACAACCACGGCTACGGCCGCCACCGCGGCGGCTCGTCGGTCGAGTGCATGTACATGGTGTGGGGCGTGCCGGAGTTCGCGCTCGGGACGCTCGCGACCGGATCGAAGTTCCCCACCATCCCGGGGCTGTTCGGCGGCTACGGCGGGCCCAGCTCGCCGCTGACGATCTTCCGCGCGGACAGCTCCGAGGCGGTGAAGGAGGCGCTGCGCGAGCGCGCGCACGAGGTGCCGCGCACGGCCGACCAGCTGCACCGCGAGGGCGGGCTGCCGGGCACGGCGGAGACCCGCCGGGCGACGCAGACCGCCGAGTTCGCCAAGGAGGGTGACCTGTGGATCCTCCAGGTCGGCGGTGGCGGGGGCTACGGCGACCCGCTGGAGCGCGATCCGCAGGCGGTCATGAAGGACCTGCGCGAGGAGCGCATCTCGGCGTGGGTGGCCGAGCGCGTCTACCACGTGGTCTACGACGCCGAGCACCTGCGCGTCGACGCGGCGGCCACGGAGGCGGCGCGCGACGCCGAGCGCGCGGCGCGCAAGGCGCGGTCGCTGCCCTACGAGGAGTTCGTCGCGCAGTGGCGCCGGGACGAGCCGCCGGCGAACGTCCCGTTCCTGGGCTCCTGGGACTGGGGGACGGCGGCGTGAGCGCGGTCGCCTCGGCGCCCCGCCACGACCCCGGCGCGCGGCACGGCGTGCCGGTCGGGCCCGACGCGCCGGTCATGGAGGTCCTGGCGACGATGCGGGCGATGCGCAAGCTGCGCCCGGACCCCGTGGACCGGGCCACGCTCGAGCGGCTCGTCGAGGCCGCGACGTGGGGCCCGAGCGGGGGCAACACGCAGGAGTACGCGTTCACGATCGTCGACGACCGCGAGACCATGCACGCGGTCGGCGAGGTGTGGCGGCGCACCTGCCGCTACTACACGACCGCCCAGCGTCCGCTGCCCCCGCCCTCGACGACGCAGGAGGCGTGGGACAAGGTCATGGACTCCCTCGAGGTGCTCGCGGCGAACTTCGACGAGACGCCGGCGCTGGTCGTCGCCTCCTACGACATGAGCGGGATCCTCAAGCGGATGCTGCGCGGCTACGGCCACACGCTGCGCGGCGCGCGGGCGATCGGGCCGTGGCAGACGCTGCGGATGCTGCGCCACATCCCGCGGTTCATGCGCACGGGGGAGGCGGCGTCGATCTACCCCGGCGTGCAGAACCTGCTCCTCGCGGCACGGGCCCTCGGGCTGGGGGCGACGCTCACCACCTGGCACACGCTCTACGAGCCCGACTACCGCCGGGCGCTGGGCCTGCCGCGGTCGACGCGCATCTACGCGATCGTCCCGGTCGGCCATCCGCGCGGGCACTTCGGGCCGGTGTCGCGCCGGCCGGCGCGCGAGGCGATCCGCTACACGGGCGGGTGAGGCGGCGTGCTGCTGATCGACACGTTCGACCGCGGCGTCGCCCTGGCGCCCGACGCACCGTGCCTCGTCACCGACGACGAGTCCGTCGTGCTCTCCTACCGCGAGGTCGCCGCCCTGTCGCACCGCGTGGCGGGCGCGCTCGCGCGCGACGGCGTCGCGCGGGGCGCGCGGGTCGGCGTCATCTCGCCCAACGACCCGATGGCGTTCGTCTGCGTGCTCGGCGCGCTGCGCCACGGCGCGACGTGGGTGCCGCTCAATGCGCGGGCCACGGCGCCCGACCTCGGCGCGCTGCTGTCGCTGACCGGCTGCGAGGTCCTCGTCTACCACCCGTCGCTCACGGGGCTGGCGACCGAGCTGCTCGACGACGTGGCCTCGTTGCGCCTGGCGGTCTGCCTCGAGCCGGGCGGCCGGGCGCAGGACCCGGTGCTCGCGCGGTGGATGGCACCCGAGGGCACGGAGGTCGAGCGCCTCGCGCATGAGCCCGAGCGGGTGGCGATCCTGTTCGGCACGGGCGGGACGACGGGGCGCTCGAAGGCCGTCCCCTTCACCCACACGATGCTCGAGACGATGAACCTCGCCTTCGCGGGGCACATGCCCGAGCCCGACCCGCCGGTCATGGCGATGGCCGCGCCGATGACCCACGCCGCGGGGCCGATCTGCTTCCCGGTCTTCGCCCAGGGCGGCAAGGTCGTGGTGCACGACGGCGTGGTGCCCGAGCGGCTGCTGGCATCGATCGGCCGCCATCGCGTGACGCGGCTGTTCCTGCCGCCGACGGCGATCTACGCGCTGCTGGCAGTGCCCGACGTGCGCAGCTACGACGTGTCGTCGCTGCGCCACTTCATCTACGCCGCGGCGCCGATGGCCGTCGACAAGCTGGTCGAGGCGATGGACGTCTTCGGGCCGGTGATGACCCAGACCTTCGGCCAGGCCGAGGCGCCGATGGTCTGCACGGTCTTCGGGCCGCGCGAGCACGCCGAGGCGCTGGCCGACCCGGCCAAGCGCGGCCGGCTGGCGTCGGCGGGCCGGGCCTCCCTCGTCGCCGACGTGGCGATCATGGGCGAGAGCGGGGAGCTGCTGGGCCCCGGCGAGCTCGGCGAGGTCGTCGTCCGCGGCTCGCTCGTCATGGCCGGCTACCACGGCGACGACGAGCAGACCGCCGCGACGCGCCGGCCCGGCGGCTGGCACGGCACGAGCGACGTCGGCCGGATGGACGAGGACGGCTACGTCTACATCGTCGACCGCCTGCGCGACATGGTCATCACGGGCGGCTTCAACGTCTGGCCCAGCGAGGTCGAGCAGGTCATCCACACCATCGACGGCGTGAAGGACTGCGCGGTCATCGGCCTGCCCGACGAGAAGTGGGGCGAGGCGGTCACCGCCGTCGTCGAGCCCAAGCCGGGCTTCGAGGTCGACGAGGACGAGGTCGTCGCCCGCTGCCGCGAGCGCCTCGGTCCGGTCAAGGCGCCCAAGGCCGTCATCGTCCGCGAGCTCCCGCGCAGCCCCAACGGCAAGGTCCTCAAGCGCGCCCTGCGCGACGAGTACTGGGCCGGCCAGGCGCGCGCGGTGTGAAAGGTGCCAGGCACCTTCCACCCAGGGCGGTCCCGAAGGTCCAGGTGGAAGGTGCCAGGCACCTTTCATCCGGGGAGGTGCGCTGCGGCCTGTGCGAACGGGCCGCGGGCCATGGCCTTGCGGCGGCGTCGCAGGTAGGACGGGCCGGTCACGCGCGTGCTCTCGGGAAGCGCGCGACCGGCCGCCCGGACCGCAGTGCGCAGCGCCGACCAGCGGGCGGCGTCGAGCGGGGACCACGAGATCCCCAGGCGGGCGCGGAGGGCGGGGTCCATGAGGCCGCCGAGCGCGAGGCGCGCGGCGTCGCCGTAGACCCGGCCGACCGCGAGCCAGCCGGCGCCGCCGAGCGGGAAGCCGGGCGGCGCGGGCGGACGGGCCATGAGGTGGATCAGGTCGTCGAGGACGGGGCTGGCCTCGAGGCGCTCGGACTGCTCGTCGACGTAGGCGCGGTAGCCGTCGTAGGTCGGCGGCAGGACGCGGTCGCGCACGCCGATGAGGCGGCCGACCGCCCGCCACTGGGCCCACAGCTCGTCGAGCTCGCCCGGCAGCCACGGGTCGCCGAAGTGCTCGTGGCCCTGGACCATCGCCTCGAGCGTCGAGGCGTGGACCCACGCCCAGACACGCGGCTCGAGCGCCGTGTAGCGCTCGCCGTCGGGGCGCACGCCGCGGATGGGCTGGTGCATCCGGCGCAGCACCCGCCCGGTGACCGCGGCGGCGGCGGGCCCGCCGTAGATCAGCAGGTGCGTGTAGTCGAGCGTCACCTCGAGCCGCGACCACGGGTCGGTCCGGAAGCGCGAGTGCTCGTCGATGGCGGCGCTGATCGCGGGGTGCGCGGTCTGGAGCACGAGCGGCAGGCCCGAGGTGAGCGCCAGGCGCGCGTCGCTGGACCGGCGCCAGACGACGGAGTCCGGGCTGATCGCGAGGGTCGGGACCTCCTCCTGGGCCGGCAGGACGCCAGCGGCCATGCGGTGCACTACCAAGGTCGACAACGGGTCTTGTCAGAACAGGACGCTGACATCGACAGGGCGGCTTGTCAAGATGGGCGGCCGATGCCCCCCGTCGTCCGGCCCTACCGCGGCGTGAGCGCCGACGAGCGCCGCGCCCAGCGCCGCGCGCAGCTCCTCGACGCGGCGCTGGACGTCGCGGGCGAGGCGGGGCTGGGCGCCCTGCGCGTGACCGCGGTCTGCCGCCGCGCCGGCCTCACCGAGCGCTACTTCTACGAGAGCTTCGGCGACCGCGAGGCGCTGGTGCGCGCCGTGCTGCTGCGCTGCCTGCAGGAGGCGGGGGCCGCGGTCCAGGCCGCCCTCGACGGCGCCGGCAACGACCTGCGCGACCGCTGCCGCGCCCTCTTCGGCGCCGCACTCGGCGTCCTGCTCGACGACCCCCGCAAGGCCCGCGTCTACGTCGAGGCCGTCGCCGACCCGGGCGCGACGCAGCTGCGCGAGCAGGCCTTCGCCGCCCAGGTCGCGCTGCTGGAGCGCGAGCTGCGCGCCGCCGCCGGCCCCGGCCTCTCGCGCCGTCGCCTCGCCCGCCTGCGCGTCGCCGCCACCGTCCTGGTCGGCGGCACGTCGGTCAGCGTCGTCCCGTTCCTCGCCGGCCAGCTCCCGGTCTCCCGCGGCCAGCTCGTCGACGACTTCGCGGGCCTCTGCGTCGCCGCGCTCGCGGCGGACTAGGCCGCCGCGGCCGCGTCGAGCTGCGCCTCGATCGCCGCCACCCGCTCCGCGGGGACGCCCCACGGCGCCTCGACGCCCACGCGGGCGTCGAGGTCCCACAGCACGCACGTCTCCCCGGGCGCCGCGACCATCCGCCACGCGACGACGGTCCGCGCGAGCTGCGCCTGCGGCCCGCCTGCCCGCGAGACGACGCCCGGCGGCGCGCCGCCCTCCGGGTGGTGGTGCAGGAAGCACCCGTAGGCCGCCTCGCAGAACGCGGCGTAGCGGGCGGTGCACAGGATGAGCCCGTGCCACGCCTCGTCGACGGCGCGCGACGGCATGCCGATGACCTGGTCGTCGCGCAGCGCCGGGGCGCAGCAGCGCAGCCACTGGCGCAGCCCCTGCTCGACCAGCGCCCGCGGCTGCCAGTGGCAGGTCTTGAAGACCGCGTCCGGCAGCTCCAGCGCGGCGACCGCGGCGGCGACCCGACCGAGGTCGACCTCCCGCGTCGGCGTCCGTCGCAGGCGCATGGGCGCAGGCTAGGCGACGGGTGACGGCGTCGCTACCGTCCGCCCATGGGGTTCCTCCTCGCGCTGGGCGTCGTCGTCCTCGTGGTGCTCGCGGTCGTGGCGCTGTCGCCCACCCCGGGCCCGCGGCGTGCGCGACGCCGCGCATCGACGGGCGCGGACGGCGGCTCGTGGCACTTCTCGGGCGGCGACGGCGGCGGCTCGGACGGCGGCGGCTCGGACGGCGGCGGCTCCTCCTGCGGCGGCGGTGGGGGCTGTGGCGGAGGTGGCGACTAGCCCCCGCACGCCGTTCCCGAACTTCTCACACACAAAGCCGGTGCGGTGAGAGGGTCGCGCCATGTCCCGACCTGTCCCGCGGATCGTCGGCCTGGCGGTCGCGCTCCTGCTCCTGCTCGCGGCGCCGGCGGCGGCCGAGCGCTACGTCGCCCTCGGCGACTCCTACTCGTCCGGCACCGGCACCCGGACGTACTTCGACTCCGGCTGCCAGCGGTCGGTCTACAGCTACCCGTACCTGCTCAGCCAGCAGCGGCCCAACACGCAGCTGGTGTTCGCCGCGTGCTCGGGCGCGAAGACCGGCGACGTGCTCGCCAACCAGGTGCAGCAGCTCACCGCGTCGACCGGGATCGTGACGATCACCATCGGCGGCAACGACGCGGGCTTCTCCAGCGTCATCACGGAGTGCGCGAAGCCCGAGTGGGCGTCGGTCTGCGACACGCGCGTGAACAGCGCGCAGAGCTACATCCGCAACACGCTCCCGGGCCAGCTCAACAACGTCTACGCGCAGATCAGGTCGCGGGCGCCCAGCGCGCGCGTCGTCGTCCTCGGCTACCCGCGGATCTTCGCCGGCATCGACTGCAACGCCGGCACGTGGTTCGACACCGACGACATGCAGATGCTCAACGCGACGGCCGACCTGCTGCGCGACACGACCCGCGCCCGCGCGCAGGCCTACGGCTTCACGTTCAAGGACGCCATCCCCCCGTTCACGGGCCACGCGGTCTGCCAGGCCGAGTGGATCAACGGGCTCTCGAACCCGATCGGCGAGAGCTACCACCCCAACCGCACCGGCCACAGCTCCGGCTACCTGCCCCTGGTCCGGCAGGTCGTCGGCTAGGCCAGCAGGAGGAGAGGACACCATGCGCATCCGCACCCGCCTCGCCGCCGCCCTCGCGACGACGGTGGCGGCCACCGCGGCAGCCGTCCCGGCGACGGCCGACGCCCAGCAGTGGGTCGGCCTCGGCGACTCGTTCGCCGCGGGCCCGCTCATCCCCACGCAGCTGCCGCCCTACGGCTGCCTGAAGTCCAGCCAGAACTTCGCCCGGCAGGCCGCGGCGAGCCTCGGCCGGACGATCAGCGACGTCTCGTGCAGCGGCGCGAAGACCACGCACATGACCGCCCAGCAGAACGTCGACCCGGGGCCCAACCCGCCCCAGTTCAACGCGCTCAACGGCGGGGTCGGGACCGTGACGCTGCAGATCGGCGGCAACGACATCGGCTTCAGCGAGATCCTGCAGGAGTGCGTCACCTACAACCCGTTCGACTCGCCGTGTGACGAGGACTACCGGCCCTCGGGGCGCGACGTCATCAGCGAGCGGATCACGGCGACGGCGCCGCTCGTCGCCCAGGTCCTGCAGGGCATCAGGGCCCGCGCGCCCGCCGCGCGGATCGTCGTCGTGAACTACGCGGCGATCCTCCCCGAGACCGGCTCGGGCTGCTGGCCGCAGGTCCCGCTCGCGTTCAGCGACGTGCCCTACCTGCGTGCCAAGCAGAAGCAGCTCAACGCGATGCTCGCGACCCAGGCGTCGCTGGCGGGCGCCCGGCTGGCCGACGCGTACACCGCGTCCATCGGCAAGGACGCGTGCAAGGGCTCGGGCACGCGGTGGGTCGAGCCGCTCGTGCCCGGCACGAGCGCCGCGCCGTTCCACCCGAACCTGCGGGGCATGACCGGCATCGCCCCGGTCGTCGCCGCGCAGGCTCGCTGACCGGCTAGCGCACAGGGCGGGCGACGCGGGTGCGCGTCGCCCGCCCGCGCAGCGCGAGCTCCTCGCCGGGCTCCCAGCGCCGGGCCTCCTCGTCGCCGGCGGCTTCGACCGCGGCCATCGACGCCAGCACGCAGCCCTCGACGTCCTTGGCGGCGTCGGTCAGCCGCGACGCCTCGTTGACCGGGTCGCCGATGACCGTGTACTCGAAGCGCGCCTCGGCCCCGACGTTGCCGGCCACCGCCGCGCCGGCCGAGACGCCGACGCCGGCGCTGAGCTCCGGCACCGCGTCGGCCAGCCGCGAGGGCAGGCACCGGGCGGCCGCGAGGGCGCTGCCGGCGGCGTCGTCGACCGGGATCGGCGCACCGAAGACCGCCAGCGCCCCGTCGCCCTCGAACTTGTTGACCAGGCCGCCGTGCTCGGCCACGACGTCCACCACCACGCCGAAGAAGCGGTTGAGCAGCTCGACCACCTCCTGGGGCGGGCGCTCGGAGGCGAGCTTCGTCGAGCCGACGACGTCGACGAAGAGCACCGCCACCTCGCGCACCTCGCCGCCGAGCTCCACGTCGCGCTCGAGCGCCGCGCGGGCGACGTCCTCGCCGACGTGGCGGCCGAAGAGGTCGCGGATGTGCTCCCGCTCGCGCAGCCCGAGGACCATGCGGTTGAACCCGGCCTGCAGGAGGCCGACCTCGGTGCCGTCGTAGACCTCCACCTCCGCCTCGAGGTCGCCGCGCTCGACGCGCGTCAGCGCCGCGCGCAGCCCGCGCACCGGGTCGGCCGTCGCGCGCGCGGCGAGCAGCGTGAGGAACAGCCCGACGACCAGGACGATCCCGCCGAGCGCGAGCACCGTCACGGCCATGCGCGTCGCCGACACCTCGCGGCCGGTGAGCACGGAGAGCGCGACGAGCATCAGGCCGAGCACCGGCAGGCCCGAGCCCAGCGAGAACGCCAGGACGGTGCGCAGCGTCACGCCGGGGACGAAGAGCCGCTCGGGCGCGCCGGTCGCCAGGGCGCGCGCCGCGAGGGGGCGCAGGACGAACTCGCTGAGCAGGTAGGCGTAGCTGCAGGTCACCGCGCCGGAGATGAGGACGGTGATGCCGACGTGGGTGAGCAGGTCGACGTCGAGCAGCGCGTTGAACAGCGAGAAGCCGACGACCGCGATCGCCCAGAGCGCCGCCTGCACCCCGAGCAGGACCAGCGGGATCCGCAGCACGGCGCGCTGCTCGGCCTCGTCGGGCGTGCGGCCCTCGAGCGCCCAGCCGATGCGCCGGCGCACCGCCCGGTAGCCCAGCCCCGCGCCGATGGCCACCGCGACGAGGACGTAGCCGCCGGCGACGACGAGGTTGAGGACGATGACCTCGGCATCGTCGTCCACCGGGGGCGCCGGCAGCAGGAACGCGGCGATCGCGAAGACCGCGCAGGCGCCGACGAGGTTGGCCACCACGACGACGAGCGCGAGCAGGACGCGCACCCGCAGGGCCGCCCGGCGGGTCGCCTCGTCGGGCTTGCCCAGCAGCCACGAGCCGAAGGGACGGGCACGCGCAGGATCCCGTCGCATCCGCATCGCGCGGGCCAGCCTACGGGTCCTGGTTGCGGTGGACCGCACGGCTCTGCGAACGTCGCCGTTCACCGAGCCATGCGCCGCGTCGTCCTCCTCGCCGTCCTGGCCGCGCTGCTCGCGCCGGCCGCCGCCCACGCCGCGAACCGCGCGGGCGTCGCGGTGGTCGACGCCACGTGGCACGTCGGCGCGTCGGCCGGCCAGTTCACCGAGGACACCGGGCCCTTCGTCGCCGACGGCGTCGACCCGCAGCTGCACGCCGTCAAGAAGCGCCGCTCGGACGGCGTCGGCCTGCGCTCGAGCGTTCGGGCGCTCGTCGTCGAGGACGGCGAGCGCGACCGCGTGGCCGTCGTCGCCAACGACCTCTACCTCGCGCAGGACCTCCTCGGCCGCCGCGTGGCCGAGCTCCTCGCCGACCACGACCGTCGCGTGGCCCGCGGCGAGCTGCCGGGCCGGCAGACCGGCATCACCGCCGACACGCTCGCGATCACCGCCTCGCACAACCACAACACGCCGTTCGCCACGACGCCCGGGTGGGGGACGGCGATCTTCCAGGACGTCATCGACGTGCGCCACTTCGAGTTCATGGCCCAGCGGATGACCGAGGCGGTCGTGCGCGCAGCGCAGGACCTCGTACCCGTGCGCCTCGGCGGGGCGACGCGCACCTTCGACGCGATCCAGAGCCACACCTACGGGCCGAAGGTCGCCGACGACGGGACGCCCGCCGGCCAGCCGTGGGACCACACGACCAAGCGCGTCTCCGTCCTCGCGCTGGACGACGTGCGCGACCCCAGGCGCCCCAGGCCGCTGGCCAACTGGGTCGTCTTCGGGCTGCACCCGGAGTTCACCTGGGGCTACGACCTCATCAACGGCGACTTCACCCACGCGACCGCGCGGATGGTCGACCGCGAGCTCGGGACGACGTCGCTGTTCAGCCAGCGCGAGACCGGCAGCTCGGGCCCGCACAAGGACGAGCGCGTGCACCCCGCCTCGGCGCGGCGCGAGTTCGAGGACAACGGCTTCGCCCAGCTGGACCGCGGCAGCCGGCTGCTGGCCGACGCGGTCCTCGCCGCCCGCCGCGACGCCGAGCGCGGCGCCCCGCAGCACCCCGACTCCTTCCTGCCGTTCACCAGCGACTTCGACGTCCGTGCCGTCGCGCGCTACGTCGCCCCGCCGCTGACCAAGCCGATCGCCGGCGTCTCGAACTGCAACACCGCCGCCTGGTTCCACGGCGAACCGCGCATCCCGGTCCTCGGCTTCCCCGACTGCGCGTCGGTCGGCGCCACGCCGCTCGGGGCGCTGACCAGGCCGCTGGCGCCGCTGACCGGGCCGCTCTACGACCAGCTCAAGCGCGCGGGCATCCCGATCCCGGACGCGATCAGCGCGACGGCGTTCACCGCGGTGGAGGAGACGGCGGCCGTGCGCCTCCAGGCCTTCGCCCTCGGCGACGCCGTCGCGACGTTCTGCCCCTGCGAGCAGTTGACCGACACCGCGATCAACGTCGAGCGCCGGCTCAACCGCGTCGCGGGCGACCGCTGGGACGGCTTCGACTGGACGGCCACGACGACGCCCTCCGGGCGCGACTGGTGCGTGCGCGGCGGCGACGGGCGCTGGACGTGCGCCGACCCGCGCGCGCCCGCGAAGGACCTCGCGCCCGTCGGCGACGAGGCCTACCGGCGCATGCGCGCGCAGATCCACAACGACGCGCGCGGGTGGGAGGCCGACCTGCCCTCGCTGCTGGGCGAGGCCGAGCCGCCCGACCCCGCGAAGGTCAAGGGCAACTTCACCCACGAGGAGTTCCCGCAGCACGGCTTCGCCATGGTGCTGAGCGTCGGGATGGCCAACGACTACTGGGGCTACCAGCCCGAGTACCGCGAGCAGCGCGGCCACGACCACTACCGCAAGGCGCTCTCCGGGCTGGGGCCCCACGGCTCGGACTTCCTCGCGACGCGCCTGGCCCGCCTCGGCGCGTCGCTCAACGGCGGCCCGCCGCTGGCGGCCACCCCGCAGGACCGCATCTACGAGCTGGAGCAGGCCCGCGCGCAGGCGGTCTCGACGGCCCTCGGCGTCGTCGGGCGCGCGGTCACCCGGCTCATGGAGGCCTCCCAGCCGCCGGACGCCGGGCCGCCGGCCATCGCCCAGCAGCCCGCCGACGTCCGCCGCTTCGGCGCCGCCCACGTCACGTGGACCGGCGGGTCGAACTGGACCGACCTGCCCGACGTCCGCGTCGAGCGCTTCGCCGACGGCGCGTGGCGGCCCTACGGCGACCTGACCGGCGACGTCCAGCTCATGGTGCGCTTCCCGAAGCCGGCGCAGCTCGGCGACGTCGCGGCGGGGCGCTTCGCGTGGCGCTGGACCGCGGGCTTCGAGGCCTTCGGCTCCGACGTGGCGCAGCCCGACGCGACGGGGACGATGCGCGAGGCGACGCCCGCGGGCACCTACCGCTTCGTCGTCGCGGGCCGTCACCGCACCGGTCGCGGCGCGGTCCCGAGGCCCTACCGGCTGACCAGCGAGCGCTTCACCGTCTCGCGCTGGGACGGCCTCGAGGTGCGGGACGTGCGACTGCACCGCGACCGCACGGTGTCGTTCCGCGTGGCGCCCATCGACTTCCCCGACAGCCACCCGAGCCCGTTTCGCTTCATCAAGGCCAAGCAGGAGCGCTTCACGTACGACCGCGACGACCCCGACGACGACCAGGTCTACTGCTCGCGCTGCACGTTCCGCCCGTGGGCCGACACCGGGAGCGTCGCGGGCGCGACGGTGCGGATCCTGCGGCCGGGCCGGCGCACGCTCGTGGCCCGGGCGGTCCGCCGCGGCGGACGCTGGCGCACCACGCGGCGGCTGCGGCCCGGCGAGCGCGCGTTCGTCGCGGCGGGCGGCGTGCGCGACCGGTTCGGCGACGTCAACGGCGCGGCGAGCCCGCGCGTGCGCGCCCCGCGGCCGCGCGGCAGGGGATGATGCGCCGATGTCCGAGACGCAGCCCGCGGCGCCGTTCGCCAACTACCAGTACGAGATCTACCTGCGCGGCATGGCCGGCGAGAAGCCGAGCTGGCCGGTCGGCTGGGCGGAGCTCGAGGCGGCGGCCGAGGCAGCGCTCGACCCGGGCCCGCGCGGCTACCTCTTCGGCGGCTCCGGCACCGAGGACTCGATGCGCGAGAACCTCGAGGCGTTCCGGCGCTGGCGCCTGGTCCCGCGCATGCTGCGCGACGTCGGCGAGCGCACGCTGGCGCGCCAGGTGCTGGGCACCGAGCTGCATGCGCCGGTGCTGCTCGCGCCCGTCGGCGTCCAGTCGATCCTGCACCCCGACGGCGAACTCGCCAGCGCCCGCGCCGCCGCGGCCGCCGGCGTCCCGTACGTCGCGAGCACCGCGTCGTCGTTCACGCTGGAGGAGATCGCCGAGGCCGGCGGCGGCGCGCCCCAGTGGTTCCAGCTCTACTGGCCGCGGGGCGAGGAGCTCGCCGCGTCGTTCGTGCGCCGCGCCGAGGCGGCGGGCTACGGCGCCATCGTCGTCACGCTCGACACCTGGCTGCTGGGCTGGCGCCCGCGCGACCTGCAGCAGGCGTACCTGCCGTTCCTGCAGTCGATCGGCATCGCGAACTACCTGGCCGACCCGGTCTTCCGCTCGACGCTCGCCGCGCCGCCGGAGGAGGACCCGCAGGCCGCGGTCGGCCAGTTCGTCGGCGTCTTCTCCAACCCGACGGTCACCTGGGAGGACCTCGCGTTCCTGCGCTCGGTCACCGAGCTGCCGATCCTCCTCAAGGGCATCCTGTCGGCCGACGACGCGCGCAAGGCGCTCGACCACGGCGTCGACGGCATCCTCGTCTCCAACCACGGCGGCCGCCAGGTCGACGGCGGCGTCGCCGCACTCGACGCGCTGCCCGCGGTCGTCGCGACGGCGGGCGACGACGTGCCCGTCCTGCTCGACAGCGGGGTGCGCTCGGGCTCGGACGCGCTCAAGGCGATCGCGCTGGGCGCGAGCGCCGTCCTGCTGGGCCGGCCCTACCTCTGGGGCCTGGCGACGGCCGGCGAGGAGGGCGTCCTGCGCGTGATCCGCTCGTTCCTCGCCGAGCTCGACCTCGCGATGGCGCTGACCGGCCACGCCGGGATCGACCAGGTCGACGCCGACGCGGTGACGCGCCGGCCGGCCTAGACGCGCTCGAGCAGCACGACGGGGATGTCGCGCTGCGTCCGTGCCTGGTAGGTCGCGTACGCGGGGTACGCGGCCACCAGCGTCGGCCACAGCCGTCCCTTCTCCGTCGAGGACGCCACGCGCGGGCGCACGCGGCGACGTTCGCGACCGACCTCGACCTCGGTCTCGTCCATCGCCATGAGGTTGTGGAACCAGGCCGGGTGCCTCGGGATCCCGCCCATCGAGGCGACGACGACGAGGTCGTCGCCGTCGCGGACGTGCAGCAGCGGCGTCACGCGCGCCTGCCCCGTCCGGCGCCCCACGTGGTGCAGCAGGAGCACCGGCGCGCGGTCGAAGCGCCCGCCGATCCGCCCGCCGCTCACCCGGTAGAGCCGCACGTGGGCGACGGTCACGTGGTGGAAGAGCCGGTGTCCCGGCGTGCCGGGCTGCGGCGCCCGCACCAGCCCGGTGAGCGTCGAGGCGGGGCTGCGCAGGGCGTCACGGAGGCCGGGCATGCCGGCCCGGACCCTACCCCCGCGAGGGCGCGACCGCGGCCGGCTCGAGCTCGGCCGCGCGCAGGCGGTCGAGCACCACGCCCAGCTCGTCGGCGAGGCGGCTGGCCCGGGCGACGAGGTCCTCGGGCGGGGCGGGGGCGAGGGCGCCGGCGGCCAGGGCGCCCGCGTCGGCGCCGAGCAGCACCAGGCGGTCGGTGAGCTCGGGCAGGCCGAGGTCGCGCGCGCGGGCGAGCGCGAGGTCGGCGGCGCCCCGCAGCCCCAGGACGGCGGCCGACGGGCGGTCGTGGCCGAGGTCGAGCAGCGCCCGCAGCAGGAGGTCGTGGGCCTCGCCGAAGGAGGCCCGGCCGCCGAGCACCGCGGCGACGGCCTCGTCGGGCGCGAGCCGCTGGGCCGGCGGCAGCGTCCCGCGCCGGGGCGGGAGGACCTCGAGCAGCTCGGCGGCGCCACCGCGCTGGACCTCGTCGGCGGTGCCCCAGCCCAGGCGCACGGCCCGGGCGTCGGCGCGCGCGACCTCGACGACGAAGGGGTTCTGCGCCGCGACGCGGAACGCGGCGACCGCGCGGTTGAGCACGGTCAGCGCCTCGGCCACCCAGCGCTCGCGCTCCTCGAAGGCGCCGCGCCAGACCTCCGCCAGCGCCCGCCCGGCCTCGGGCGTGGCGAGCGGCGCCGACGCCTTCACCAGCCGGACGACGGCGAGCGCGACGGGCTCCGGCGCGCGCTCCTCGCCGCCCCGGCCCTCGCGCACGGCGCGCCGGCGGCGGGGCAGCAGCGCCGGCACCGGCGCCCCGAGCACGTCGACGGCCAGGACGTCGGCGCCGTCGGCGGTCGTGCCGACGAGGTAGCGGCCCGGCGCCGGGCCGAGCGCGTGGGTGAACTCCAGCTCGCAGAACGCGAGCAGCGGCCCGGCGTCGCCCATCGGCCTAGCGGTAGGGCAGGCCGCGGTTGAGCATCCGGATCATCCGCGCCAGCAGGCCCGAGGACCACGACCGGTACGGGTACATGTTCAGCTCGCGCTTGAGGCCGAACGGGACGACCATCATCCCCTGCGGCACCGTGTACTTGCGGATGCCGGCCTGGCCGTGGCGCTGGCCGATGCCCGAGCGCTTCACGCCGCCCATCGGGACCTCGAGCGCCGTGTAGATGAGGACCGCGTCGTTGACCGAGACGCCGCCGACCTGCATGCGGCGGGCGAGCTGGCGGCCGCGCTTGACCGACCGCGTCCACACCGAGCCCTGCAGGCCGTAGGGCGAGTCGTTGGCCATCCGCAGCCCCTCCTCGGCGTCGCGCACGCGCATGATCGGCACGATCGGGCCGAAGGTCTCCTCGCGCATGACGTCCATCGTGTGGTCGACGTCGGCCAGGACGGTCGGCTCGAAGAAGCGGCCCGGGCCCTCGCCGCGCCGGCCGCCGGTGACCACGCGCGC
Organism: Conexibacter sp. SYSU D00693; assembly: GCF_017084525.1. GTDB lineage: Bacteria > Actinomycetota > Thermoleophilia > Solirubrobacterales > Solirubrobacteraceae > Baekduia. The sequence continues at coordinate 2,199,087 of NZ_CP070950.1, read as the reverse complement.
GCCCTTGTCGACGGCGTCGCGGACGTGGCGCTCGAGGAGCTCGAGCTGGGGCTCGAAGGTCACCGCCCCGATGTCGACCGAGCCCGGCGCGCCGGGGACGCCCTGGCGCAGGGCGGCGACCTTGTGCGCCACGCGGGCGACGAAGTCGTCGTAGACGGGGTCCTCGACGTAGACGCGCTCGACGGAGATGCAGATCTGGCCGCCGTTGAGCATCGAGTAGTAGGCCGCGCCGTTGGCCGCGCGCTCGAGGTCGGCGTCGGCGAGGACGACCATCGGGTCCTTGCCGCCGAGCTCGAGGCCGATCGGGGTGACCGTCTCGGCGGCGCGCTTCATGACCGCCTTGCCGGTCTTCGTGGAGCCGGTGAACTGGAGGAAGTCGACGTGGTCGACGAGCGCCGCGCCGGTCTCGCCGTCGCCCGTGACGACCTGGAAGACGTCCTCGGGCAGCCCGCACTCGCGGAGCATGCGCGCCATGAGCTGGGAGGTCAGCGGCGTCACCTCGGAGGGCTTGAGCACGACGCTGTTTCCGGCGGCCAGCGCCGGGATGACGTCGCCGAAGGAGTTCGTCAGCGGGAAGTTCCAGGGGCCGATGACGCCCACGACGCCGATCGGGCGATGGCGCAGGCGCAGCTGCTTGCCGGTGAGGAAGCGGTTGGTCGACCGGACCTTCTCGTCGGCGAGGTACTTCGGGGCGCGCTTGGCCCAGAAGCCCAGGGCCGCCGCCCCGTAGGCGAGCTCGGCGATCTGCGCGTCCTCGCGCGCCTTGCCGGTCTCGGCGACGATGGTGTCCAGGACCTCGTCGGCGTGGTCGGTGATCCAGCGCTGCGCGCGGCGAAGGACGGCGCCGCGGCCGTCGAAGCCCAGGGCCTCCCAGCCGGGCTGCGCCGCGCGGGCGCGGTCGACCGCGGCCTCGACGTCGACGGCGGACAGGTTGGGCACGGTGGCCAGCAGCTCGCCGGTCGCCGGCGCGATGACCTGGATGGGCGGGCGCTCGGCGCGGTCGGTGGCGGTGGGGACGGTCTCGGTGCTCGACATCACGTCGCTCTCGGTCGGGGGTGGGGTCCGGTCAGCAGCCGGAGAAGGCGGGGGCGCGGCGCTCCTGCAGGGCGCGCGTGCCCTCCACGAAGTCGATGGTCTGGGCGCAGATCTGCTGGATCGTCACCTCGTGCTCGAGCGTCGAGGCGAGGGCCGGCTTGGCCGCCGCGTCGAGCACGCGCTTGGCGTAGGCGACGGCCACCGGGGCGCACTCGAGCAGCTCGGCGACGAGGCGGTCGGTGGCCGTCGAGAGGTCCTCTGCGGGGACGACGCGGTTGACCAGCCCCATCTGCAGCGCCTCCTGCGCGCCGACGAGCCGGCCGGTCATCACGAGCTCCTTGGCGCGGCCCAGCCCGACGACCGCCGGCAGCCGCGAGCAGCCGCCGCAGTCGGGGATCAGGCCGATCTTGACCTCGGGCAGGCCGACGAGCGCGTCGTCGGCCATCACCCGCAGGTCGCAGGCCAGCGCCAGCTCGAGCGCGCCGCCGATGCACACGCCGTGGATCTCGGCGATCGTCGGCTTGAGCATCTGCTCGAGGGCGTTCCAGGTGCCGCTGACCAGGGTGTGGAACTCGCGGATGCGCCCCGGGACCTCCGCGAGGTCCACGAGGGTGTCGCGGTCCATGCCCGCCGAGAAGACCGGCCCGTTGCCGCGGATGACGAGCGCGTGGACCGACGGGTCGTGCAGCGCGCCGAAGAACGCCGCGCGCAGCGCGCCGACGACGTCGTCGTCCAGGGCGTTGCGCTTCTCGGGCCGGTTGATGCACACGTGGCGCACCGGGCCGCGGTCCTCGGCGGTGACGAGCGAGCGGACGTGGGTGGCGGACATCAGGCCGTCGCCTCCGGGACGAGGGCCTGCACGTCGATCTCGCGCTTGAGCACCTTGCCCGTCGGGCCCTTGGGCAGGGCCTCGAGCTGCACGACCGTGCGTGGGTACTTGTAGGCGGCGATGCGCTCGCGCACGAACTCGCGCAGCGCCGGGCCGTCGAAGGCCTCGCCCGGCTTGACGACGACCGCCGCGGCGACCTCCTCGCCCAGCTCGGGGTGCGGGACGCCGACCACGGCGCACTCCAGGACCGACGGGTGCTCGTGCAGGACCTCCTCCACCTCGCGGGGGTAGACGTTCAGCCCGCCGCGCAGGATCAGGTCCTTCGCCCGGTCGACGAGGAAGAAGAAGCCGTCCACGTCGACGCGGCCTAGGTCACCGGTCGAGAACCAGCCGTCGGCGTCGATGGCGTCGGCGGTCGCCTCGGGCCGGCCGTGGTAGCCCGTCATGACGTTGTGGCCACGGATCTGCACCTCGCCGACCTCGCCCTGCGGCGCCGGGCGGCCCTCGGCGTCGACGACGCGCATCTCGACGCCCCAGATCGGCCGGCCGATCGAGCCCGGCCGCCGGGCGCCCGGCCGGTTGGCGGCGGCCACCGGCGAGGTCTCCGACAGCCCGTAGCCCTCGATGAGCTCACAGCCGTGGGCCTCCTCGAAGGCGCGCAGCAGCTCCATCGGCATCGCCGCCCCGCCGGAGAGGCAGCGGCGCAGCGACGACAGGTCGCGGCCCTGCGCGGCGGGCGCGTGCAGGAGCGCCGTGTACATCGTGGGGACGCCGAGGAAGACCGTCGCGCGCTCGTCCTCGATGAGCTGCGCGACCGGCCCGGGCTCGAAGCGGGGGACGAGCAGGAGCTCGGCGCCCGCGTGGAAGGCCGCGTTCATGCCGACCGTCTGGCCGAAGGAGTGGAAGAGCGGCAGCGTGGCGACGACGCGGTCGTCGGCGCGCGAGCCCACGAGGTCGGTCGCGCTGAGGTGCGCGTTCCAGACCATGTTGGAGTGCGTGAGCGTCGCGCCCTTGGGCTCGCCGGTCGTCCCGGAGGTGTAGAGGAGGACCGCCGGGTCCTGCGGCTCGCGCAGCACCGCCGCGCCGACCGCCGGCCCGTCGAGCGCCGGGGCCTCGCCACCGAGCTCGACGACGACCTCGACGCCCGCCTGCTCGGCCCCGGCGCGCGCGTGCTCGGCCATCCCGTGCCAGAACGCGAAGGCCCTCGCGCCGGCGTCGCGCAGCACGTAGGCGACCTCGCGCGTCTTGAGCAGCGGGTTGACCGGGACGACCACGGCGCCGAGGCGCAGCGTGGCCCAGTAGGCGACGACGAAGTCCGGGACGTTGGGCGCCATGAGGCAGACGCGGTCGCCCGGCCCGACGCCGGCCGCCCGCAGGCCGCCCGCGAACGCGGCGACGCGGCCGTCGAGCTCGCCGTAGGTGATGGCGCTGCCGGGCACGCCCGCGACGCGCAGGGCCGGGGCGTCCGGCCGGGCGTCGGCGGCCCAGTCCAGCAGGGAGGCCAGGTTGAGACCCATGCCAGGCATCCTGGACCCGCCTCCAGGTGTGCGGACAGCCCTCAGGGGGGACAACCTGTTCCCCCGTTCGGACCGCAGGTCCCATCCGGCCCTGTCCGCCGGTGGTACGTTCGCCCCACCTGAGGAGGAGGAGGAGGAGAGCTGTGCCGATCTCGATCGCGTCGCCCGCCCGCAGGATCACGTGGGACGATCCGGAGACGCGGCGCCGCGCGGACGCGGTGCTGGAGGAGCGGATCGTCGATGCCCTCACGCGCGCGCGCCCGTACGTGGACGTCGAGCTGTGGGAGGCCGTCCACGACGACGAGGAGGCCCTCGACACGGCCGACGTGAACCTCGAGGACGCCGTCGTCCAGCTCAAGGCGCGCCTCGAGGCGCCCGCGGGCCTGCAGCGCGGCCAGCTGCTCGAGGTCTGCCAGGTCGCCATGGAGCTCCAGGAGCTCCACCGCGAGCACCAGGAGCGCAAGCTCAGCCGCCGGCTGCGCGCGCTCAACGCCATCCAGGAGGTGCTCGCCCGCCCGCAGGGCGACGCCAGCGTCGAGAAGCTCCTCGAGCGCGCGACCGCCGAGGCGTGTCGCAGCTGCGGCTTCGACCGCGCGATGCTCTTCCTCGTCAACGACGGCACGCTCAAGGTCCAGTCGACGTACTTCCGCGGCCACGACGAGTGGGCGGCCGAGTGCCACCGCGTCGCCGAGGAGAACCCGGCGCGCCTCGAGGCGATGCTCCTGGAGACCGAGATGCTGCGCCGCCGCGCGGCGGCGCTCATGGAGGACCCGATGCACGACGCGCGGGCCTTCCGGCCGATCATCGACAAGATCGAGACCTCGGGCTACGCGGCGGTGCCGATCATGCCCGAGGGCAAGGTCATCGCCACGATCCACGCCGACACGCACTTCAGCGGTCGCCGGGTCGACACGATCGACCGCGACGTCCTCGCGGCCTTCGCCGCCGGCCTGGGCTCGATGCTCGAGCGCAAGGTCCTCGTCGAGCGCCTCGTCGCCCAGCGCGACCACGTGCGCTCGATGCTGCAGGCCACCGACGCGTTCATCACCCAGTTCTGCGAGTCGGAGATCGGGCTCGAGAAGCCGGTGGCGCCGCCGATGCCCTCCAGCGGCGTGCGCGGCGTGGAGCCCGACCTGTCGCTCATGCCGCCCTCGCGCGCCGCGGCGCTGCTGAGCCGCCGCGAGATGGAGGTGCTGCGGCTCATGGCCGGCGGGGCCACCAACGCGGTGATCGCCAAGCAGCTCGTGCTCTCCGAGGGCACGGTGAAGTCCCACGTCAAGCGGATCCTGCGCAAGCTGCGCGCGGCCAACCGGGCCGAGGCGGTGTCGCGCTTCCTGCGCCTCGAGGGCGGCGTCCAGGCCGTCGAGGAGGCCATGGAGGGCGTCGAGCTGTAGCGCCCCGCCGCCCGCGGTCCGAACGGGGGAACGGGTTGTCCCCCAAGAGGATTTCCGCCGCCTCGCCGCCCTGGGAGCCTCGCTGCACGAGGTCGAAGAGCGATCCCAGGAGGAGCGATGCAGCGGCAGACGGAGCAGGTGGACGTGGTGGTGGTCGGGGCGCGGCCCGCAGGGTCGGCGACCGCGATCGCCCTGGCCCGGCGCGGCAAGCGCGTCGTCGCGCTCGACCGTGCGTCGTTCCCCTCGGACACCCTCTCGACCCACCTGCTCTTCGCGGGGTGCGTGGCGGAGTTCAAGCGCTCCGGCGCCCTCGAGCGGCTGCTGGCCACGGGTGCGCCGAAGCTGCCCTACACCCAGATCTCCGGCGCCGGCTTCCACCCGCGCGGCGCGTACACCCCGGTCGAGGGCATCGACTACGGGCTCTGCGTCCGGCGGCCCGGCATGGACCTCGCGCTGGTCGAGACCGCGCGCGAGGCCGGCGCCGACGTGCGCGAGAGGTGCACGGTCACCCAGGTCCTGTGGGCGGGCGGCCGCGCGGCCGGCGTCGTCTACCGCGACCCCGACGGCGAGGAGCGCGAGATCCGCGCGAAGCTCGTGGTCGGCGCCGACGGCCGGCGCTCGCAGATGGCCGACATGCTCGGCGCCCAGACCTACCGCACCGCCGAGAACGGGCGCGGGTTGGCCTTCCACTACCTCCGCGACCCGGCGGTCGCCGACCCCGACGGCCCGGTCAAGCGCGACGCGATCATCCAGTGGCGCGTCGGCGACACCCTCGGGATGTGGTTCCCGACCGACCAGGACGGCGGGCTGGCGCTGTTCATGCCGCCCAAGGAGGACATCTCCCGGTTCCGCAAGGACCCCGAGGGGATGTGGGAGCACAAGCTCTCGCTCAACGAGCCGCTGCGCCGGCGCCTCGAGGGCTGCGAGAAGGAGGGGCCGTTGCGCTCCACGGCCGACACCCAGGCGTTCTTCCGCGTCTCGAGCGGGCCCGGCTGGGCGCTCGTCGGCGACGCCGGCCACTTCAAGGACCCGGTCGTCGCCCAGGGCATCCGCGACGCCCTGCGCTTCGGGCGCCGGCTCGGCGAGGTCGCCGCCGAGGCCCTGGACCACCCGCGCTGGCTGGACCGCCGGCTCTACGCATGGGAGCTCGAGCGCGACGCCGAGTGCATCCCGACGTTCTACCTCGGGCGCAAGCACACGCGCATCCACCCGCCCAACCAGCTCGAGACCGAGTTCTACCGCCAGGCCGCGAAGGACCAGGACCTCGCCGACGAGGTGGCCGACGTCTTCGCCCGCACGCGGATGCCCCACCACGTCTTCCACCCGGGCCGCCAGGTCCGCTGGTTCCTGCGCGCGTTCTTCCGCCGTGGGGCCGACCGGGTGGCGCTCGTCGGCGAGGCGCTCGACGACGTGCGCCTGGACCTGCAGATGCACCGCGACCTCGCCGCGCTGCGCGCCGGCCGTCGCGCCGGTGCCGGGCGCTGGAACCGCTGGGGCCGGGGCGGCTGGTCGCCGTCGGTGGCCTTCGGCGCCTCCGGCGACGGCACGCCCGCCGTCAGCGCCCAGCGGCCCGTGTCGCTCGGCGCCACCGTCACGCCGCCGGCGCCGCCCGCCGCCGACCCGCCGCGCCGGCGGGCCGCCCGCGCCAAGCGCCCCGCCGAGCCGGCCGCCGCCTAGCCCAGGAGGAGCACCCATGAGCCCGAAGACCGAGCCGGCGACCATCAAGGTCGCCGCCGTCCAGCCGCGTCTCGAGGTGGGGGAGGTCGAGCGCAACCTGCGCCGCGTCTCCGACCTCGTCCGCCAGGCCCACCGCGAGCACGCGCCCGACGTGGTGCTGCTGCCGGAGGGCATCACGTCGCCCAGCGCGTTCAGCGCGAAGGTCCGCCACGTGCCGCGGCCCGTCGCCGGCGACCCGTTCGAGCTGCTCACGGGCCTGGCCCGGGACCTGGGCTGCACCATCGGCGGCGGCTTCCTGGCCAAGCGGGGCGCCGACGTGCGCGGCACCTACGTGCTGGCCGAGCCCGACGGCGCCGCGCACCTGCACGACAAAGACCAGCCGTCGCTGTGGGACAACGCGTACTGCACGGCCGGCACCGACGACGGCCTCTTCTCGACCGCGGCCCTCGGGGCGGTCGGCACCGCGATGGGCTTCGAGTTCAACCGGTCGCGGACCGCGCGCCGGCTGCGCGGCAAGGTCCGCGCCGTCCTGGGCGGCAGCTGCTGGTGGTCCTACCCCGACTGGCCGCTCGTGCGGGGCTGGTTCTCGCGCGACCACCAGTACAACCTCGCCGTCGCCCGCGACATGCCCGGCCGCCTCGCGCGCGCCGTCGGCGCGCCCGTCGCCATCGCCCAGCACGTCGGCGAGGTCCGCAGCGGCTCGCCGCTCATGCCGGGCGTGCCGTACCGCACGCTCTACGTCGGCGAGACGCAGGTCGTCGAGCGCGACGGCACGGTGCTCGCCCGCCTGGACTACGACGACGGCGAGGGCTACGTCGCCGCCGAGGTCGTCCTCGACGACCCGGTGCCGCTGGACCCGATCCCCAACGGCCTGTGGATCTCGCCGGTGCCGTTCTCGCTGCACGCCGTCTGGCACATGCACAACGCCCACGGCCGCGCCCGGTACGCCGCCGACAAGGCGCGCGGCGCGTTCCCGTGGCAGAGCTGGCCCGACGAGGACCTGCCCGCCTACGTGCCGGCGCCGCCCGCGCCGGCGGAGGCCTCCGGCGCCGCGGCGCTCGACGGCGCGCGCCAGCGCGCGGGGGCGACGGCGTGAAGCTCGGGGTCCAGCTCGGCTACTGGGGCCTGGGCCTCAGCGCCGAGGACCAGCGGGTCATCGCCCAGGAGGCCGAGCGCCTCGGCTACGACTCGATCTGGACCGCGGAGGCCTACGGCTCGGACGCGGCCACGGTCCTCGCGTGGCTGGCCGCGCAGACCTCGACGATCCGCCTGGGCTCGGCGATCTTCCAGATGCCCGGCCGCACGCCGGCGATGACCGCCATGACCGTGGCGACGCTCGACGGGCTCTCGGGCGGGCGGATGCAGCTCGGCCTCGGCTCGTCGGGCCCGCAGGTCGCCGAGGGCTGGCACGGCCAGCCCTTCGGCCGCCAGCTGCAGCGCACGCGCGAGTACGTCGAGGTCGTGCGCCGGGCGCTGCGCCGCGAGCGTGTCGAGCTCGACGGCGAGGTCCTGCGGCTGCCGCTGCCCGACGGCCCCGGCAAGCCGCTCAAGCTGACGATCGCGCCGGTGCAGGACCCGCTGCCGATCATGCTGGCGGCGGTCGGCCCGCGCAACACGGCGCTGGCGGGCGAGATCGCCGACGGCTGGATCCCGATGCTCTTCTCGCCCGAGCACGTCGGCGCCTTCCGCGCCCACCTCGAGGAGGGCGCGGCCCGCGGCGGGCGCACCCTCGACGGCTTCCGCATCTGCCCGTCGGTCAACGCGTGCGTGACCGCCGACCTCGACCACGCCCGCGACCTCATGCGCGACTTCGTCGCCCTGTACGTGGGCGGCATGGGCTCGCGCGAGAAGAACTTCTACGCGGCGACGGTCGGGCGCTACGGCTTCGCCGAGGAGGCCGCCCGGGTCCAGGAGCTCTACCTGTCCGGGCGCAAGGCCGAGGCGGCCGCTGCGCTCCCCGACGAGCTCATCGACCAGGTGACGCTCGCCGGCCCGCTCGAGCACGTCCGCGAGCGGCTGGCGGTGTACCGCGACGCCGGCGTCGACACGGTGATCATCACGCCGTACGCCGACGACCTGGACGGCCGCCTCGAGCAGCTGCGCCTCGTGGCCGAGGCGCTCGAGCCCGCCGCGTCCGACCAGGAGCGCCTGGCCGCATGAGCGTCGCCACCGCCCAGCGCTGGATCTGCGTCCCCTGCGGGATGGTCTACGACCCCGAGGAGGGCGACCCGGACGGCGGCATCCCGCCGGGCACCGCCTTCGAGGACATCCCGGAGAGCTGGATCTGCCCCGTGTGCGGCGCGCGCAAGTCCGAGTTCGAGCCCTTCGACTGATGGACCTCGAGGTCGACCACCTCGTCGTCGGCGGCGGCATCGCCGGCCTGTCCTGCGCGCAGGAGCTGCGCGAGCGCGGCGCGCAGGGGCGGGTCCTGCTCGTCACCCGCGAGCTCGACGCGCCCTACGACCGCACCGCGGTCTCCAAGGGCTGCCTGGCCGGGGAGGTCGCCGCGGACGAGCTCGCCCTGCGTCCCGCCGGCTGGTACGCCGAGCAGGGCATCGAGCTCGCCACGCGCGCGCCGGTGCTCCGGCTGGACCCCGTGGAGCGCACCGCCACGCTCGCCGACCGGCGCACCGTGCGCTACGGCACCGCGCTGCTGGCCACCGGCGCGATGGTGCGCCGGCTGCGCTGCCCCGGCGCCGACCTCGCGGGCGTCCACCACCTGCGCGCGCCGGCCAACGCCGCCGCCGTGCGCCGGGAGCTCGAGGACGGCGTGCGCGACGTCGTGCTCGTCGGCGGCTCGTACGTCGGCTGCGAGGTCGCCGCGACGCTCGCCGCCCAGGGGCTGCGCCCGCACGTCGTCCTGCTCGAGTCCGCGCCCTTCGAGACCCACCTCGGCGCGGGCCTGGGCACCCGGCTGGCGCGCCTGCTCGAGGCGCGCGGCATCACCTTCCACCCACGCGCCGAGGTCGTCGCGCTCGAGGGCGACGAGCGCGTCGCCGGCGTGCGGCTCGCCGACGGCCGCCTCCTGGCCGCCCAGCTCGTCGTCGCCGGCATCGGCGCCACGCCCGACGTGACGCTCGCCCGCGCCGCCGGGCTGGCGCTCGGGGAGACCGGCGGCATCCGCTGCGACGCCGCGCTGCGCGTCGAGGGCGCCGACGGGCTGTTCGCCGCGGGCGACGCCTGCGAGTGGGACTCCGTCCTGCACGGCGGGCGCGCACGCATCGAGCACTGGGAGGTCGCCGCCGCCCAGGGCCGCGCCGCCGCCCGCGGGATGCTCGGCGACCCGCAGCCCTTCCGCGAGCAGCCGACCTTCTGGAGCGACCTGGGCGACGACCTCGTCGTGCGCTTCGCCGGGACGAGCACCGACGGGCGCGCCTCCGTGGTGGAGGAGCGCGCGGACGGCGCCTTCGCCGCGTGCTTCGTCCGCGACGGCCAGGTCGTCGGGACGCTCACCGCGGGCATCGACGCCGCGCCCGACGTCCGCGACGCCGCCGTCCGCGTCGCCTGACCCTCACCACGACAGGAGCCGACCATGCAGCAGACCGACGTCCATGCCGCCTACCGCGCCGCGATGGAGGCGGGCGACCCCGAGGCGGTCAAGGCGACCCTCGCGCCCGACATCACCTTCCACAGCCCGGTGACGCCCAAGCCGTTCGTCGGCCGCGACGCCGCCGGGCACGTGCTGGCCAACATCCTCGAGGTCTTCGAGGACCTCCGCTTCACCGCCGAGCTGGCGGGCGGCGACCAGGTGGCCATCGTCTTCGAGGCGCGCATCGGCGACCGCGACCTGCAGGGCATCGACCTGCTGACCTTCGACGACGACGGGCTCATCTCCGAGTTCCGCGTGCTGGTCCGCCCGCTCACGGGCGTCGTCGCGATCCAGAACGCCATGGCGCCGCGCTTCGGCAGCCAGCCCGTCGTCCTCACCACCGCCGGCTGAGATGCCCGCGCCGCGTGGGGAGACGGTCGCCGTCGCCGGCGGCACGGGCGCGCTCGGCCACGGCCTGGCCCTGCGGCTGGCCGCCGCGGGCCTGGCCGTGCGCCTGGGCTCGCGCGACCCGGCCGCCGCGGTCACCAAGGCGGTCGAGGTCGCCGACGCCGTCCCGGGCGCCGACGTCGTCGGCGCCCGCAACGAGGAGGCCGTCGCGGGCGCCGCCCTCGTCGTCCTCGCGGTGCCGTTCGCGGCGCACGCCGCGACGCTCAAGCGCCTCGCGAAGGTCGTCGAGGACGGGCAGGTCGTGCTCGACACGACCGTGCCGCTGGCGACCGCCGTCGGCGGCCGTCCCACCCGGCTGCTCGGCGTCCCGCAGGGCTCGGCGGCCGAGCAGGCGCGCGAGCTGCTGCCCGCCCGCGTCGAGGTCGTCGCCGGCCTGCACTCGGTCGCCGCGGCGTCGCTCGCCGACCTCGACCACGAGCTCGACGAGGACGTCCTGCTCTGCGGCGACGACGCCGGCGCGCTGGACGTGGTGGCGCAGGTCGTGGGGCGCGTGCCGGGACTCCGGCCGGTGGCCTGCGGGACGCTGACGCTCGCCCACAGCCTCGAGGCGCTCACGCCGCTGGTGATCTCGGTCAACGTGCGTCACAAGGTCCGCGCCGGGATCGCCCTGCGCGGCCTGGGCGTCCCCGCCTCGAGCGCGGCCTGATGGCCGCCCCGGCGATCGAGGTCGTCGACCTGCACAAGCGCTTCGGCCCGGTGCCGGTGCTCGCGGGCGTCGACCTCGAGATCCCCGAGGGCCAGATCACGGTCGTCCTCGGGCCGTCGGGCACCGGCAAGTCCGTCCTGCTCAAGCACCTCATCGGCCTGCTGTTCGGCGACCAGGGCGACGTGCTGGTCCACGGCGAGTCGGTCGGGTCGATGACGATGGACCGGCTGCTCGAGCTGCGCCGGCGCTTCGGCCTGCTCTTCCAGGACGGCGCGCTCTACGGGTCGATGGACGTCTTCGACAACGTCGCCTTCCCGCTGCGCCAGCACACCGACCTGCGCGAGCACGAGGTGACGGAGATCGTCGAGCGCCGGCTCGAGGACGTCGGCCTCGCCGGCGCGGGCGACCGGCTGCCCAGCGAGCTGTCGGGCGGGATGCGCAAGCGCGCGGGCTTCGCGCGGGCGCTCGTGCTCGACCCCGACATCGTCCTCTTCGACGAGCCCGACTCCGGGCTGGACCCGGTGCGCACCGCGCTGCTGTGCGACCTGATCCTCGACGTCCACGCCGAGCAGGGCGGGACGTACGTCGTCATCACCCACGACATCGCGTCGGCCCGCCGGTTGGGCCAGCACGTCGCGGTCCTCTGGCAGGGCCGCATCGTCGACGCGGGTCCCGGCGAGGCGATGTTCGCCTCCGAGGACCCGTTCGTCCGCCAGTTCCTGGCGGGCGCGACGGTCGGCCCGCTCGGCATGGGCTGATGCACGGCACGTGTGCCCGAAGGGGGGCATGGGTGACCCCCGCCGGAGGATTGCCCGGTCACACCGGCCCGGAGAGCATCGCACCAGGTCAGCTCACCGCACCCGTGCCGGGTCAGACGCAGGGAGGAGGAGAGGCACGTGGCCGTTGACGTCCGGGCGCCGCTGTCGCCCGCCCCCCGAAGCAGGACCGCCGGTCCCCGGCGCGGCGCCGCCGACGGCGGCGTGCGCCACGCGCTGGGCGCGCCCGTGCGCGCGATGGAGCAGGTCGCCGGGATGGTGCTGCTCACGGCCCGCGTGCTCGTCGTGTCGCTCACCCCGCCGTTCACGTGGGTGCCGGACGTCATCGACCAGGCCTACCTCGTGCTGCAGCGCTGCCTGGTGCCGATGGTGTTCTCGACGGTCTTCTTCGGGTTCAGCGCGCCCGGCCTGCAGGCGTCGAACTTCCTCAGCCTGCTCGGCACGACCGACCGCCTCGGCGCGTTCTTCGTCATGGCGTCGGTGCGCGAGTTCGCGCCGTGGATCACCGCCATGGTCGTCGCCGGCGTGGCGGGCACCGCGATCTGCGCCGACCTCGGCGCGCGCAAGGTCCGCGACGAGCTCGACGCGATGGCGGTCATGGGCATCGACGCGGTGCGCACGATCGTCGTCCCGCGCTTCTACGCGCTGGGCGTCATGACGTTCTTCCTGAACATCCTCGCGCTCGTCTTCGGCGTGTTCGGCGGGTGGCTGTCGGCGGTCGTCGTGTTCGGCGAGACCACCGCCGGGTTCCTGTCGACCTTCGCCTCGAACTTCTCGCTGCCGGACCTGCTCGGCAGCGTCCTGAAGACCACCGGGTTCGGCTTCATCGTCGCGATCGTCTGCTGCTACAAGGGCATGAACGTCAGCGGCGGCTCGGCCGGCGTGGGGCGCGCGGTCAACCAGGCCGTGGTGATCTCGTTCGTCGGGATCTGGGTCTTCAACTACGCGTTCACCTCGACCCTCCTCGCCGCCTTCCCGGAGACGGCGAACCTCCACTAGGCGGCGACGTGGAGGCCCACGCCCAGCACGAGCAGCGCCCCCTCGGGCCGTTCCCGCCGGCGCGGGGGCCGCAGACCGCGGCCCAGCGCCTCGGCCACGGCCTGGCCGACCCGGTCAAGGGCGGCCTCGCGCAGGCCGGCGACTTCGCCGCGTTCGTCCTGCGGGCGCTGGCCGAGCTGCGCGGCGTCGGCCGCTACGCCGGCGAGGTCATCCGCCAGGTCGGCCTCCTGGTCACGGGCTCGGCGCTCGTCATCTGGTTCATGGAGTTCATGGTCGGGACGATGTGCGGCACGGAGGCCAACTACGTGCTGCGCGGCTACGGCGCGACCGCGTACTCCGGCCTCTTCACGCAGGGCTGCGGGCTGCGCGAGCTCACGACGTTCATGTGGGGCTACGTGCTCTCGGCGAAGGTCGGCTGCGGCCTGGTCGCCGAGATCGGCTCCATGCGCATCAACGAGGAGCTCGACGCGATGGAGGCCCAGGGCATCAACCCGATGCGCTACGTCGTCGCGACGCGGCTGCTGGCGGCGTGGATCGCGTTCCCGCTGCTCTACATCACCGGCCTCGGCTTCTACTACCTGGCCAACTACCTCGTGCTGATCGTGCAGATCGGCGAGGTCTCGCAGGGCGGCTGGGAGCTGACGCACTGGGCGTTCCTCGACCCGATGGACGTCCTGTACGCCGAGGTCAAGGCGATGGGCCTCGGCACCGCGATCGTCCTCATCGGCATGTACTTCGGCTACCGCGCGCGCGGTGGGCCGGTCGGGGTCGGCACCGCGACGGCGCGGTCGATGATCCTCAACCTCATCGTGCTCCACGTCCTCGGGGCGCTCGGCACGATGCTGTTCTGGGGCCTGAACGCGCGATGGCCCATCGGGGGATGACGGTGCGGCGCGCCGGCAGCTTCCTCCTGGGCCGCCCGTGGCTCGTCATCGGCGCCGCCGCGCTCGTCGCGGGCGCGCTGTGGGTCGCGAGCACGCGGTCCCAGCCCCACCGCATCACCGCGGCGTTCAGCGCGGCGCTGTCCATCGCGCCCGGGCTCGACGTCCAGGTCGACGGGGTCGACGTCGGCAAGGTCGTCGACGTCGAGTACGCCGACGGCCAGGCCCGCGTCGAGCTCGGCATCGACGACGAGGACGTCTGGCCGCTGCGCCAGGGCACGACCGCCGAGCTGCGCTTCGGCACGACGGTCGGCAACGGCACGCGCACCGTCCAGCTGCACCCCGGCCCGCGGGACGCGCGGCCGATCCCGGAGGGCGGGGCGCTCGGGCGCGACATGACCCAGACGCCGGTCGAGCTCGACCAGCTCTTCGACACGATGGACCGCCCGACGCGCGGGCGCTTCAAGCGGATGCTGCGCGGCACCGGCGAGAGCCTCGAGGGCCGCGGCGCCACGCTCGGGCGCGGTCTCGAGGCCGCGCCGGCCGGGCTCGACGCGGTCGGCGGCGTGCTGTCGGACCTCGCGGCCGACCAGCAGGCGATCGCCGGCCTGGTCACCAACGCCGACCGCGCGACGGCGACGCTCGCCGCGCGCCGGCCGCAGATCTCCCGCCTGCTGGCGGTCGCCGCGTCGACGTTCGACACCTTCGCGCGCGACACCGACGGCGTGCGCGCGTCGCTGGACGACCTGCCCTCGACGCTGCGCCAGACGCGCGCGACGCTCGGGCGCCTGAGCGGCTCGCTGCCCGGCCTCACCGCGCTCGTCGACGACGTCGCCCCGGGGGCGCGCGATCTGCGGACGCTCGCGCCGGTCGCGACGCGCGCGGTGCGTGAGCTGCGCCAGACCTCGGCGCTGGGCGACGGCGTCCTGCGCTCGGCGACCGCCCACGCCCCCGACGTCACCGCGCTGCTGCGCGCGGGCGGCCCGTTCCTCGAGCGCACCGGCAAGGTGCTCGGCGGCCTCGAGCCGGCGCTCGGCTGCCTGCGCCCCTACGGCCCCGAGCTCGCCGGCTTCCTCTCGACCTGGGCCGGCTACGCCCAGAACTACGACGCCACCGGCCACTACGCGCGCACGCACATCCTCCAGGGGCCGACGTCGGTGGGCAACGTCCCGCTGACCTCCAAGCAGTTCCTGAGCGTCGTGCCCGGGACGACCTACGCGCTGCCGCGCCCGCCCGGCCTCAACGAGGGCCAGCCGCGGTTCCTGCCCGAGTGCGGCGCGGGGCGTGAGGCGCTGGACCCGGCCAAGGACCCGGAGGCCCGGCCGTGAGCCGCCTGCGCGCCGCCGTCCTGCCGCTCGTCGTCCTGCTCGGCACCGTCGGCCTCGTCGTGCTCGGCAAGCGCGTGCTCTTCGACCACGACGGCGGCTACGTCGTCAAGGCGGAGTTCGCCGACTCGGCGGGGCTGCGCAAGAACTCGGCGGTGAAGGTCGGCGGGGTGCCCGGCGGGCGGGTCACCGACCTCGAGGTGACCGAGCGCGACACCGCGCTGGTCACCATGCGGCTGGATCCCGAGGCGGCGCCCGTCGGTGCCGGGGCCACGGCGCAGTCGCGGCCGGTCAACCTCCTCGGCGAGAAGTACGTCGACCTCGGGGCCGGTGACGCCAAGCGCGCCCTGCCGTCCGGCACGACCATCCCGTTGCGCGAGACGGGCTCCGCGGTCGAGCTCGACGACGTCCTCAACGTCCTGGACCCGCAGGTGCGCGCCCGCGTGCGCATCCTCATCAACGAGGCGGGCGTCGCGCTGGCCGGCCGCGGGGCGGACTTCAACGGGCTGCTGCAGAGCTTCCCGCCGGCGCTCGACGAGCTGCACCGGACGATCGCCGACCTCGGCGCCGACACCGCGCAGATGCGCCGGCTCATCGTCCAGGGCCGCCGCGTCATGGGCGCGGTCGACGAGCGCCGCGACGACCTCGGCCGCCTCGTGGACGGCGCCGCGGGCGCGCTGGACGCCGCGGCGTCGCGGCGCACCGAGCTCGGCCGCGCCGTCGAGCAGGCGCCCGCCGCGCTGTCCCAGCTGCGCAGCACCGTCGACGGCCTCGGCGACGCGGCGCAGGACCTCGCCCCGGCCGCCGCGTCGCTGCGCGCGAGCGCCCCCGCGCTCACCGACGTCCTGCGCCGGCTGCCCGCCTTCGCGGCCGACGCATCGGGGACGCTGACCACCGCCCGCGACACCGCGCCCGCGCTGACCCGGCTGGGGCGCCGCGGCGCGGCGCCCGTCTCGCGGCTGCGCCCCCTGGCCGACCGGCTGGCGACCTTCGCCGCCGACCTCGCGCCCGTCACGAAGACGCTGGACGGCTCGATGGCCGACGCCCTGGGCTTCGTCCACGGCTTCGCGCGCGCGATGCAGCAGCGCGACGGCCTCGGCCACCTCCTGCGCCTCCACGAGGTGGTCAACGCGGACTCGCTCAAGGTGCTCGTCGACCGCTACGTCAAGGGCCCGGCCAGGCGCCGCGCGCCCAAGCGCGAGACCGCGCGCCGGGCGCCCGAGCGCCCGGCGACGCCCCAGCGCCCGGCGGCCAAGCCGGCGCCGGCGCCCGTCCTGCCGAAGGTCTCGGAGCTGCCCAAGCGCCTCGAGGAGGGCGTCAAGGACACCGTGGTGCGCACGACCCAGGGCGTCGACCGGCTGCTGGAGCTCCTGCTGGGGAGCGGACGGTGAGCGTCCTGCGCCGGCGGCGGGGACGTCGCGAGCTCGGCCGCCCGACGATGCTGCTCATCGGCGTGCTGACCACCGCCGTGGCCGGCGTGCTGCTGTGGATCGGCTACGACGCGCCCAACCGGATCCCGGGCGAGCGCTACTACACCCTGCTCGCCCAGTTCGACGACGCCGACAACGTCACCGCGCACTACCAGGTGCGCATGGGCGGCAGGAACGTGGGCCAGGTCCTCGACCCGCGCGTGCAGGACGGCAAGGCCGTCATCGAGCTCCAGCTCGAGCGCGGCGTCGCGCCGCTGCGCTCCGACACCACGCTGCGCATCCGGCCGCGCAGCCCTGTCGGTGTGCGCTTCGTCGAGCTGACGCCGGGCCGCAGCGGCGACCCGCTGCCCGACGGCGCGCTCATCCCGTCCCGCCAGACGTCGTCCACCGTCACGCTGGACACGTTCCTCGGGACGCTCGACGCGCGACGCCGGCGCGAGGCGCACACCGTGCTGTCCCAGCTCGGCGTGGCCTTCACCGACCGCGGGGCGGACCTGAGCGACACCATCGGGGCGGCGCCGCGGTTCCTGCGCGACACCCGCGCGGCGCTCGGCGCCCTCAACGACCTGCCCGGCGCGACGCGCGGGTTCGTCGCGGGCGCCCAGGGCGCGGCCGCCGCGGCCGACCCGGTGCGCGACGACATCGCCCAGGGGCTGCGGCCCGAGGCGCGGGTGCTCGACGTCGTCGCCCAGCGCCGGCGCGCCCTGCAGGAGGCGCTCGAGGTCGCGCCCGCCTCGCTGGCCGCCGTGCGCGGCGGGCTGGCCGCCGCCGACCCGCTCGTGCGCGAGCTCGGCCGGCTGGGCACCGCCGCGGCGGCGACGCTGCGCCCCGCGCCGCAGGCCTTCGCCCGCACCTCCGCGCTGCTGCGCACCGCACGGCCCGGCCTGCGCGCGGCCCCGCGGGCGCTGCGCCTGGCCGAGCGCGCGACCGCGCCCACGCTGCGCCTCCTCGGCGAGCTCGACCCCGTCGTGCCCGTCGCCGAGCGGGGCCTCGAGGAGCCGCTGCCGCTGCTGCGCGAGCTCGGCGGCCGCGACTGCGACGTGCGCCGCTGGTTCGCCGGCTGGCGCGCCGCCCTGGGCCTCGGCGTGGACGACGGCCGGCGCATCGGCCCGGCGACGTCGCTGCGCCTCGCCCTCCTCACGACCCTGGAGAGCGTCGGCGCCCAGGGCCCGGCGCTGACGTCGCGCCTGCCCGGCGTGCAGACCGACACGTACCCGGCGCCCTGCGGCGGAGGCGGGCGATGACGCGCGCCGCAGACCCGCGGCGGCGGCTGGCCGGCCGCTTCGCCCTCGTGCCCGGCCAGCACCGCCCGCACCGGGTGCGCGACGGCGCGATCTTCCTCGCCGTCGTGGGCTTCCTGCTCGTGGCGGGCTTCGGCCGCGGCATCCCGTTCTGGCCCGACGGTCGCGCCACCGTGACGGCGGACTTCGCCCAGGCCGTGAGCCTGCGCGAGGGCGCGCCGGTCCGCGTGGCCGGCGTCGACGTCGGCACGGTCGACGGCGTCGACCTGGGACCGGGGGGTCGCGGCGCGCGCGTGACGATGAAGCTCGACGACGACCAGGAGGTCGACGTCCGCCGCGACGCCCGCGCCCACCTCTTCTGGCGCACGCTGCTGGGACGCAACATGTACGTCCAGCTCGACCCCGGGACGGCCGGCGCGCCCGCGCTGGGCGACGACGTCCTGCCGGCGTCGCGCACGACGGCCCAGGTCGAGGTCGACCAGGTGCTGCACCCGCTCGACGACGGCGGCCGGCGCGCGCTGCAGGTGACCACGCGCGAGTTCGAGCGCGGGTTCGCCCAGCCCTCGGCCGTGCAGGACACCATCGACGCGCTGCCCTCGGCGAGCGACTCGCTGGCCGGCGGCGTGTCGGCGCTGCGCGGCAGCGCGACCGGCGACCTCACCCGCCTCGTGCGCAGCACGAGCCGCGCGCTCCGCGCGCTGGCCGCCGACGACGACGCGCTGGCGGGCACGGTCGAAGGAGCGGAGGTCGTCCTCGGCGTCACCGCCGCCCGGCGCGCCGACCTCGCCGGCGTGCTCGACCGCGCGCCGGCAGCCGAGCGGCGCACGATCACGACCATGGCCCGGCTGCGCGGGACGCTCGGGCGCCTCGACCCGCTGGCCGCGCAGCTGCGCCCGGGGGCTCGCCGGCTCGACGACGCGGTCGGCGCGGTGCGCCCGGCGCTGGACGTGGCCGACCCGCTGCTGCGCCGCGCCCGACCGCTGCTGTCGCGCCTGCGGCCCGCTGTCGCGGACCTCGGGCGCGCGGGCACCGTCGGCGTCCCGCTGTTCGACGCGCTGGACCCCACGCTCGACCGCTCGCTGGACCGCCTGCTGCCCTGGCTGCAGGAGCGCGACGACGAGACGAAGCTGCGCAACCTCGAGGCCATCGGCCCCTGGTTCAGCGGGGCCGACGCGATCGCCAGCCGCTTCGACGCCAACGGCTACGTGCTGCGCATGCAGCCCGGCGCGAGCCTGCAGTCGATCGACTCGCTGCCCTGCCAGCTGTACCTGACCGACCCGACCGCGCCGCAGCTCGCGCGCTGCTCGGCGCTCAAGCAGGCGCTCGGCGCCGTGCTCGGAGGGGGCCGCCGCCGATGAGGCTCAACGTCGACCGGATCCGCCTCGAGGTGGGCCGCGCCCGCCGGCCGTTCGGCTGGCTGCTGTGGCTCGCGCTGTGCGCGGTGATCGCCTCGTGGGTCGTCTTCCGCAACCAGACGTTCGAGCGCCCGTGGGAGGACTACGAGCAGGTGCGCGTGGCGGTGGCCGACGCCAAGGGCGTGCAGGCCGGCCGCCACCAGGTGCGGATCGCCGGCGTCGTGGTCGGCGTCGTCAAGCGCACCGAGCTCGTCGACGGCCGCGCCGTGCTGACGCTCTCGGTGGAGCGCGAGCACGCGCCGCTGTACCGCGACGCGCGCTTCCGCGTGCGCCCGCAGACGCCGCTGCAGGACATGTACGTCGCCATCGAGCGCCGCGGCACACCGCGGGCCGGCCGGCTCGGGCCCGACGAGGTCGTCCCGGCCGAGCAGACCGTCTCGCCGGTCGACATCTCCCGCGTGCTGAACACCTTCGACGCGCCGACGCGCACCCGGCTGGCGACGGTCCTCGACGGGCTGCGCGAGGGCCTGGACCGCGACGGCGGCGACCAGCTGCGCGCGGCGTTCGTCCAGCTCGGGCCGTTCCTGCACGCGGCCGACCGCCTGACCCACGTCCTCCAGCGCCGGCGCACCGAGACACGCGAGCTCGTGCACAGCATGGGCGGCGTCACGCGGGCCCTGGCGGTGCGCGACCGCCAGCTGCGCCGCCTCGTGCGGGGCGGCAGCGCGACGCTCGGCACGCTGGCCGAGCGCGACGCCCCCCTGAGCGCGACGATCGCCCAGCTGCCGCCGCTGCTGCGGACGCTCGACGGCTCCTTCGCCCGGGTCCAGGCCGCGCAGGACGAGCTCGACCCCGCGCTCACGGCGCTGCAGCCCGCGGCGCGCGCGATGGACGACGGGCTCGAGGCGCTGCAGCGGTTCGGCGGCGAGGCGACGCCCGCCTTCCGCGCGCTGGACCCGGCGGTCCGCGAGCTGCGCCCGCTCGTCGGCGACCTCGCGCCCACCGCGCGGTCCCTCGCGCTCGGGCTGGACCGCCTGCGACCGCAGGCCCCGGCGTTCGACCGCATCACGCGCAAGCTCGAGGGCTGCCTGTACCCGCTGCAGAAGTTCCTCCACTGGGGCCTCTCGGTGTTCAAGTTCGGCGACGCGACGGCCGCCTACTCGCGGTCGACCTCGTCGATCGGCCTGGACAGCGCCGGCGGCGCCGTGAAGGACTCCGGCAACCGCCATGAGCCCGACTGCGCGGAGGGATCCGGATGACCGTCAGCCAGGCGCGCCGCAAGCTCGTCGTCCTCGCCGCCTTCCTGGCGGTGTGCGTCGCGGTGTTCGCCTACCTCTTCACCATCGCCGGCGCGAAGCTCCCGTTCAGCGGCGAGGACTACACGGTGCGCACGGTCGTCCCCGACCCGTTCCAGCTCGTGCCCAACGGCGACGTGCGCCTGGCCGGCGTCAAGGTCGGCACCGTCGAGCGGATCACGCCCCGGGGCGGCGCCGGCGTCGTCGAGATCGCCGTCGACCCGGACTACGCGCCGATCCACCGCGACGCGCGGGTGCGCGTGCGCACGAAGACGCTGGTCGGCGAGAACTACCTCGACCTCGAACCCGGCAGCCCGCGCGCCGGGGACCTGCCCGACGGCGGGACCCTCCCGCTGGACCAGGCCGACGAGGCGGTGCAGCTCGACAAGATCCTCTCGAGCTTCGACCGGCGCACCCGCGCGGAGGTGCGCCGCAACCTCGACGGCCTGGGCACCGCGCTGCGCGGCCGCGGCGAGGACGCCAACGCGCTGTTCGGCGCCCTGAACCCGACCGTCGAGCAGGGCGCCACCGTCATGGGCGTCCTGCGCCGGCAGCGCGCGGCGTTCGCGCGCGTCGTGCAGCGCACGGGCCAGGTGCTCGACGTCTTCGGGCAGCGCACCGAGGCCGTGCGGGCGCTCGCCACCCAGGCGCGGCGCGCGGCGCAGGCGGCGTCCTCGCGCGACCGCGAGCTGGGCGAGACGATCGACGCGCTGCCCGCGACGCTGCGCCAGGCGCGCACGACGTCGGGCGACCTCGCCCGCTTCTCGCGCCGCGCGACGCCCGTGCTGGGCGACCTGCGCCGCGCGACGACCGACCTCGAGCCCGTGGTGCGCGACCTCGGCCCGGCCGCCGTCGACGCCCGCCGGCTCTTCGCCCGGCTGCCGCGCTTCATCGACCGCGCCAACCCGCTGCTCGACGCCCTCGCGCCGTTCGCGGACCGCACCCGCACCGCCGTGCCGCGCCTCGACGGCGCGCTGCGCGAGCTCAACCCGCTCGTGGGCCACCTCGCGCCCTACAGCAAGGAGCTCGGCGCGTTCTTCGCCGCCGTCGGCTCGACCACCGCGGCCAAGGACGGCGTGAGCAACTACCTGCGCGTGCAGCAGGTCTACAGCCCGACGTCGCTCGCGGCCCAGACGCCCGAGCTCCAGGCGGCGCTCAAGGCGCTGACGTCGGCGGGCGCGCTGGCGCCGTTCGTGGGCGAGGGCCGCAACGCGTACCCCCGGCCCGGCGCGATCACGCGGCCGCGCGACTTCACCGGCGAGGTGCCGGTGCTGTCGCGCCAGCCGCGCCGCTAGGCGGCGACCGCCTCGGGGTCAGCCCGCGCTCGGGCTGCGCTGCGCCGCCGACGCCCCGACGGGCGTCACCTCGACCGCGACGCCGCTGAGCGCCGCGTTGCCCGACGGCACGTCGAGGCCGCCCGGCCCGGTGATCGCGTTGAGGTTCGCGCCGGGGTGCTCCGTGGCGACGGAGAGACGCAGGCCGGGGCCGTCGTGGCCCCAGCCGTGGGGGAGGGAGACCACGCCGGGTCGCACCGCGTCGGTGACCTCGACGGTCGCCCGGACCGCGCCGGCGGCGGAGCGCAGCTCGCACAGCCCGCCGTCCTCGAGCCCGCGCGCGCCCGCGTCGTCGGGGTGGACCTGCAGCGTGCAGCGCTCGCGCCCGCGCATGAGCGACGGGACGTTGTGCAGCCACGAGTTGTTCGACCGGATCTGCCGGCGGCCGACGACGACGAGTGGCCGGTCGGCGGCCAGGTCGTCCCGCAGGCGGTCGAGGTCGGCGACGAGGCGGGGCGGCGCGAGCTCGACCTTGCCGGTCGGCGTGCGCAGGACCTCGGGCAGCCGCGGCTGCAGCGGGCCGAGGTCGATGCCGTGCGGGTGGCGCTGCAGCCTGGCGAGCGTCAGGCCCTCCGGGCGCTCGCCGAAGCGGTCGCCGTAGGGGCCGGCGCGCAGGAGGAGGTCGAGCCCGCGCTGGGGACCGCGACCCGGGCCGAGCGCGTCGAGGAGGTCCTGCGGGTCGCGGTGGCCCAGCACGCTGCCGGGCTCGTCGACCACGTCGTGGACGAGCGCCGAGAGCAGGAGGTCCTCGAGCGTCGCGCGGTCGACGACCCCCAGCCCCGCCAGCACCGCGACGAGCTCGAGCAGCAGGTCGTGCTCGGTCGGCGTCCCCGGCGCCGGCGGCAGGGCTGCCGGGGTCCAGCGCACGTGGTTGCGGCTCGTGAGCTGCTCGAAGAAGACGTCGTGGTGGTCGCGCTCGAGCGGCGAGGGCGGCGGCAGCACGACGTCGGCGTGGCGCGTCGTCTCGTTGAGGTACGGGTCGACGCAGACGAGGACCTCGACCGCCTCGAGGGCCGCCTCGTACCTCGCGCTGTCCGGCGTCGAGCGCGCGCCGTTGGCGGCCATGGTGACCAGCGCCCGGATCGGCGTGCCGGGCGCGAGCAGCTCGTCGGCCAGCGCCGCGACCGGCAGCTCGCCCAGCACCTCCGGGTGGCGTCCCGAGGGCGTGCGCCACCGGTCCATCGGTGCGGCCGGCCCGTGCCCCGGCGTGCCGCGCGTGTTGTGCGTCGCCGCCGCGGCCTTCGGGAAGAGCATGCCGCCCGGGCGGTCGAGGTTGCCGGTGACCGCGGCCAGCGCGTAGGTCAGCCAGCAGGTCAGCGAGCCGAAGGCCTGCGTCATCGCGCCGACCCGGCCGTAGAGGGCGGCCGACTCGGCGGTCGCCACCTCGCGGGCCAGGCGCCGGACGTCGGCGGCGGGGATCCCGCAGCGCGCGGCGACCGCCTCCGGCGTGAAGGGCGCGACGGCGGCGCGCAGCGCGTCGACGCCGTGCAGGTGGGGGCCGAGCCGCGAGAGGTCCTCGAGCCCCTCGGCGAACACCGTCTGCACCATCGCCGCCAGCAGCGCCGCGTCCGCACCCGGGCGGATCGCGACGTGCTCGTCGGCGGCGTCGGCGGTGCGCGTGCGCACCGGGTCGACGACCACGATCCGGCCCCCGCGCTCCTGGATGCGCTGCAGCCGCCCGCGGGGTGCGGTGATGCCCGTGGCGTTGGACACGAGCGGGTTGCACCCGACCAGCACGAGCAGCGAGCAGCGGTCGACGTCCGGCGTCGGGATCGTGAACGAGGCCGTGTCGCGCGCGCCGAACATGAGCCCGGCGGCGGTCATCATCGGCATGTGGTCGACGGTGGCGGTCGTGTAGACCTGCTGGGCGCCGAGCAGCCGCAACGCCGCCCAGCCGTAGGTCCACATGCCGTAGTCGTGCGCGAGCGGGTTGCCGAGGTGGAAGGCGACCGCGTTGGGCCCGCTCTCGCGGACCACCGGGCCCAGCCGCGCCTCGAGCTCCGCGAACGCCTCGTCCCAGGAGACCTCGACCAGCGTGCCGCCGCGGCGCACGAGCGGGGCGCGCAGGCGGTCGGGGTCGTGGTGCAGGCCCTGCAGCGCGGCGCCCTTCGGGCAGATGAAGCCGCGGGTGGGGGCATCCGGGTCGCCGCGCACGCCCGTCACGCGGTCGCCCTCGACGGTCACCTTGACGCCGCAGGCGACCTCGCAGATGGGGCAGGTGACCAGCTGCTCGCTCACGCCGTCGCTCCCATGGCACGGCCCAGGGCTGCGAGCGCGGGGGTCGTGACCCGCTGCTGCAGCGCCGCCGGCAGTCCCGCCGCCAGGACGTCGGCGCCGCTGGCGTGGACGGCGGCCATGACCGCCGGCAGCGGCGGCTGGCCGCGCCGCGTCAGCCGGCCGGCACGGGTGGCGCGGCCGAGGTGCAGGCCGAAGGCCAGCCACTCGGGGGCCGCCGGGCCCAGGAGCGTCGTCACCGTGGCCGGCCCGTCGGCCGTCGCCCACGGGTCGACGTGGGGGGTGCCGGCCGGGACGACCACGACGTCGCCGGGCCGGGCGGTGCGCCGGCGCACGCCCTGCACGAGCCGGACCGTCCCGTCGCGCACCATGTGCACCTCGTCGGTGTGCGCGTGGCGGTGGGGCGCGAGGAAGCCGGCGCCGGCGCGGTAGGAGCGGTCCAGGCACGTCCACCACGCGCCGTCGAGCCAGACGGGCGCGCGCAGGGCGACGGTCGCACGTCCGTCAGGGGCGGTGAAGCGGGCGACCACCGGCGGGGGCAGCGGCCCCGCGAGCGGGTCGGGCGGCGCTGATGGCCCGGTCACGGCAGGACCGTACCGGCGCCCGGCTCACCCGCTGGGGGGAACCCGGGTGTCCGAACGGGCCGCGCTTGGCAGGATGGCCGCGATGCAGGGTCTGCGCTACACGCCACTGGTCGCCGAGCACGCGGCGCACCTCGACGAGCTCGCCAAGGACGAGGGCACCCAGCGCTTCACGCGCGTGCCCGTGCCGACGCCGCCGGGCTACGGCGGTGAGCACTGGATCCCGCGCTACGAGCGCGGCCGGGCCGAGGGCACCGCCGACGCGTTCGCGGTCTTCGACGAGGCCGGGGCGTTCGTCGGCGTGGTCATGGCGCCGACGATCGACCGGGCCGCGCGCGAGGCGGAGATCGGCTACCTCGTCGCCCCGCCGGCCCGCGGTCGCGGCGCCGCGACGGCGATGCTGCGATGGATGACGCGTTGGACCTTCGACGAGCAGGACGTGCTGCGTGCGACGCTCATCATCGACGCCGAGAACCCGGCGTCCCAGAAGGTCGCCGAGCGCTGTGGCTACGTGCTCGAGGGGACCATGCGCCACGCCCACCTCAAGCAGGACGTGCGCATCGACGCCCAGCTGTGGGCGCGGCTGGCGAGCGACCCCGAGCCCGAGGGCTAGCCCCGCTCGGTGGCCCGGCCGGCGTCCAGCGCGCGCGACCCGCGGGTCGTCGACGCCGCGGCGCTGCTGCGCGACGCGGACGCGCGGGCGGCCGCGCAGGCCGTCGCGCTCGACGGCGACGAGCTGCTGGGCGCGGCGCTGGACGAGGGGCTGCTGCCCGACTGGGTCCTCTGCGCGCCCGGCCACGCGGCGCGCGCGCCGTGGCGCGACCGGCTGCCGCCGGGCGTCCCGGTCGACGACGCCGCCGCCGACGCCCTGCGGGCCCTCGCCGCGCTCGGCCAGCCGCCGCGCGTCGTCGCGCGCGTGCGCCTGCCCCCGCCCCCGCCGCTCGACGAGCTGCCGCCCCGCGCGCTCGTCCTCGCGGGGGTGCGCGACGAGGGCAACGTCGGGTCGATCGTGCGCACGGGCGCGGCGTTCGGGGTCCCCCGGGTGCTGCTCACCGGCGGCGACCCCTTCGCGCGCCGGGCGCTGCGCGCGTCGCTGGGTGCGGCGCTGCGGCCCGGCCTCGTGCGCACCGGCGCCTCGCTCGCGGACCTCGCGGCCCTCACCGGCCGCCCGCCGCTGGCGGCCGCCGTCCCGCGCGGCGGCGTCGCGCCCGGCGAGCTGCCCGAGGGCGCCGTGGTCGTGCTCGGCGCGGAGCGCGACGGGCTCGCCGGGGACGACCTCGCGCGCTGCGACCTGACGGTCTCGATCCCCGCGGCGGGGTTCGAGTCGCTCAACGTGTCGGCGGCCGCGGCGATCCTCGTCGCGGTGCTCGCCCGCCGCTGACGGCCGTTCGTCCTCGATCCGGCGCGTCGGGCGCGGACCCGCGGTTAGGGTCGCGCGGGTGGAGGGGTCCGTGATCACCGACGTCCTGCTGCCGGCAGCCCTGGCGGTGATCATGGTCGTCCTCGGGCTGTCCCTGACGCTCGACGACT
Organism: Conexibacter sp. SYSU D00693; assembly: GCF_017084525.1. Classification (GTDB taxonomy): domain Bacteria; phylum Actinomycetota; class Thermoleophilia; order Solirubrobacterales; family Solirubrobacteraceae; genus Baekduia. Next base: position 2,173,010 of record NZ_CP070950.1, on the reverse strand, counting down.
TCCGGCGGATCTTCACGGTCCCCAAGGGCGTCGCCATCGGCCTCGCCAACCTCCTGGTCATCGCGCCCGGGCTCGCCTTCCTCGTCGCCGAGGTCTTCGGCCTCGACCCGGTGCTGGCGGTCGGCCTGGTGCTCCTCGGCGCGTCCCCCGGCGGGACGATGGCCAACCTCCTCACGCACCTCGCGCGCGGCGACACCGCGCTGTCGGTGTCCATGACGGCGATCTCCAGCGCGAGCGCCGCCATCACCGTCCCGCTCTACCTCGAGCTCGCCACGGACCGCTTCGACGCGACCGCGCTGGCCGAGGACCCGGAGATGCTCAGCATCGTCGCGCGGGTCTTCGCCATCACGGTCCTCCCGCTCGCGCTGGGCATGTGGCTGCGCAGCCGCGACCCGGAGAAGGCGATGGCGCGCGAGCCACAGGCCAAGAGGACGGCGTTCGGCATCTTCCTGCTGGTGGTCGTCGGCGCGGTGGCCAGCGAGGCCGAGACGGTGCTCGACGAGTTCACCGCCGTGGCGGGCGCGTGCCTCGCGCTCAACGTCCTGGCGATGAGCGTCTCCTACGCCACGGCCCGCGTCGCGCGCCTCGACGGCCGCCAGTCCACGGCGATCTCGCTCGAGCTGGGCCTGCACAACTCGACGCTCGCCATCGCCGTGGCGGGGACGATCGACTCCGACCTCGCCATCCCGGCCGCGGTCTACAGCGCCTTCATGTTCATCACCGCCGGGCTGTTCGCCCGCGTGATGGCCCGCCGCAACGCCGAGGAGCCGCCGCCGCAGTCAGCGGACCAGCTCGTCGGCCAGCCGGCGGAGGTCTGACGCCGGGTCCGTGCAGAGCCCGACGTGCACCTCTCCGGGCTGCACGACGGTCGACGCGGGCGCGGTGAGGTAGCCGAAGCGGTCCGACGGCTCCATCGCGGCGACCGGTCCGGCGTCGGGCTCGCCCCGCGCGACCCGCACGAGCCCCTCGAGGTGCGCGCGGACCGCGTCGAGGTCGAGGTCGGGGGCGATGGCCCGCACCCGCGCCTCGTCGACGTCGACGATCGCGTCGAGGAAGCGCGCGCGGCGGCAGAAGAGCACGACGCCGACGTTGACCCGCTCCCCGCGGGGCAGCGACGGGACGACCCGCCAGACGGCGTACTGGAAGGCCTCAGCGCCGCCGGGCACGGTGCTCCTCGGCGTGGGCGGTCCAGGCGTCCGACGCGGCGACGCGGGCGAGCAGGTGCTCGACGTAGGCCTCCGGCGGGTCGCCGGCGAACCAGTCCGGCGGGATGGCGTCGACGATCGCGCGCAGCAGCGGCTCGTCGACCTTGGGCGCGAGGCGCTGCGCCGCGTCGGGCAGCGGGCCGGCGGCGTCGAGCAGGACGTGCTGGGCGGCCATCGGCAGCGGCGCGGCCGGGTCGGCGTGGTCCAGCCCGGCGTGCTGGCGGAAGAGCGCGGCGCCGTGGTCGATGAGCCACAGCCGGCCGTGCCACATCAGGAGGTTGGGGTTGCGCGGCGTGCGGTCGACGTTCTCCACGAGGCAGTCGAACCACACGACCGCCGCGGCGAGGTCCGGGCCGGGCGGGCGGCCGGTCGACGGCGCGTACGGCAGCGCGCCGGGCAGGAAGTCCAGCCCGGCGTTCGTCCCGCCGCTGGCCTGGACGAGCTCCTGGATCTCCGGGTCGGGCTCGGCCCGGGCGAGCTCCGTGTCGACGTCGGCGACGACGAGCTCGGGCACCGGGAGGTCGAGCGCGCGGGCCAGCTCGCCGGCGAGGACCTCGGCCACGAGCGCCAGCCGTCCCTGCCCCGCGCCGCGGAGCTTGACGACGTAGAGGCCGTCGTCGTCGGCCTCGACGAGCGCGGGCATCGACCCGCCCTCGCGCAGGGGTGCGACGTACCTCGTGGCGCGGACCGTCCTCAGCACGGGCACCCAACGCTAGTGCGAACCAGGGGACTGTCCCCTTCTTCGCACGCGGGGCGGGCTGGGACAGGCGCCCGAGGGCGAGGGCGAACCAGGGGACTGTCCCCTTCTTCGCACGCGGGGCGGGCTGGGACAGGCGCCCGAGGGCGGGGGCGAACCAGGGGACTGTCCCCTTCTTCGCACGCGGGGCGGGCTGGGACAGGCGCCCGAGGGCGAGGGCGAACCAGGGGACTGTCCCCTTCTTCGCACGCTAGGCGGGCTGGGACAGGTGCCCGAGGGCGGGGAGGGCGGCGGTCAGCGCCGCGCGCTCCTCGCCGTCGAGGCGGTCGAGGCGGCGGGCCAGCGCGTGCTCGCGCGCCTCGCGGACCACGGCGAGCCGCTCACCGCCCTCGCGGGTGATGGAGACGAGGACGGCGCGCCCGTCGGCCGGGTCGGGCTCCCGGGCGACGAGGCCACGCTGCTCGAGCCGGCCGACCAGGGCGGTCATCGTCGGCTGGGCGACCTCCTCGGCAACGGCGAGCTCGGTCACCCGCAGCGGACCGTCGTGCGCGACGCGAGCGAGGACGGAGGCGGCGGTGACGCTCAGCCCGTAGACGGCCTCGCGGCGCAGGACGCGCTGCAGGTCGCGCAGGTGCTCGTCGAGCTCACGGGCCAGGCTTCCGGGATCCACACCATCTATGTAGCACCACTATGAAAGGTGCCAGGCACCTTGCGCGGCTAGGTCAGGGCGGCGGCGTGCTCGGCGGTGAAGACGGCGGGCCAGCCGCCGGTGTGCCAGAAGACGACGGGACCCCCCGCGTAGGCGCCTGCGCGTGCGCGCGCGACGAGGCAGGCCAGCGCCTTGCCGGTGTAGACGGGGTCGCAGACGATCGCCTCGGTGCGGGCGAGCAGCCGGATGGCATCGAGCCCCTCAGCGGTCGGGACGCCGTAGCCCTCGCCGAGGAAGCCCTCCTCGAGGTCGAGGTCGTCCGGGGCGAGCGCCAGCTCCGGCGCGCCGCCGGCGACGGTGAACGCCTCGCGGGCCAGCCAGGCGTGCAGCTCGCCGATCACGCCCCCCATGCCGTCGACCACGAGGACGCCGCGGACCGCCGGGCCGCGGCCCGCCAGCTCGCGCCCCGCCACGAGCCCGCCGTGGGTGCCGCCCGTGGACGACGCGTGCAGGACCTCGACCGGCTCGAGACCCCGCGCGTCGAGCTGGTCCAGCAGCTCGGCGTAGGCCGCGGCGAAGCCGGTGGCGCCCAGGGGCGTCGAGCCGCCCGCGGGCAGCACGAGCGGCGCGCACCCCTCGTCGCGCAGCGCGGCAGCCTCCGCCTCGGCGCGCTCCGCCAGCGCGGCCCAGTCCGTCGTCCCCGCCGCCACCACGACCTCGGCGCCGAACAGCGCGTCGAGCAGGACGTTGCCCTCGGGCGCGGTCCCGTCGCCGTCCGGGACCCCGAGCACGAGCCGGCACCGCCACCCCAGACGCGCGCACGCCGCCGCCGTCGCGCGCGCGTGGTTGGACTGCGCGGCGCCGACCGTCACCACCGCGTCGACGCCCTCCTCACGGGCCGCCGCCAGCGTCCGCTCGAGCTTGCGCACCTTGTTGCCGGCGACCCCCGGGCCGCCGACGTCGTCGCGCTTCATGAGCACCCGCGCGCCGACCGCCTCCGAGAAGCGCGGCAGCTCGTGCAGCGGCGTCGGCAGGTCGGTCAGCGCGAGCCGGTCAGGGAGCCCCATCGCCCGATCCTGGCATTCGTGTCGTCCCGGTGAGACGATCGCCGCACCACCCGACCAGAAGGGAGCAGTCCATGGAGTCCTCCCGTCCCGCGCGCGTCCTCGTCGTCGCCCACCGCACGGCCGCCACGCCGGCGCTGCTCGACGCGGTCCGCCGCCGCGCCGCCGAAGGCCCGGCGCGCTTCACGCTCCTGGTCCCCAACCCGGCCCACGGCCTGCACCGGGCCGTCGACCCCGAGGACCACGGGCGCGACGAGGCGCAGGTGACCGTCGGCCTGGCGGTGCCGCTGCTCGAGGAGGCGGCGGGCTCGCCGGTCGAGAGCATCGTCGGCGTCGCGAGCCCGATCGACGCCGTCGCCGACGCGCTGCACCTCCACGGCCCGTTCGACGAGGTGCTCGTCTCGACGCTGCCGCGACGCCTGTCGCGCTGGCTGCACATGGACCTGCCGGCGAAGCTCAACGGCTTCGGCCTGCCGGTCACGACGGTGACGGCGAAGGCGACCGAGCGGGAGGCCCAGCCGGCGTAGCGGCGCGTCGCAGCAGCTCCACGTCGCGCAGGTCCACCCGCCGCGTGCGCCGGCGGTACTCGAGCTGGAAGCCCGGCCAGTTCGAGAGGTTGCGGCCGTCCTCGCCGACGTACCAGGACCGGCAGCCGCTCTGCCAGACGGTGCCCTCCAGCCGCGCCTGCGTCTGGCGGTCGAACGCGTCGAGCGCCGCGGTCCGCACGTCGAGCGCCGCCGCGCCCTCGCGCTCGAGGGTGCGGACCGCGTCGACGACGTAGCGCGCCTGGCTCTCGAGCATGTAGACGATCGAGCCGGCGCCGAGGTTGGTGTTCGGGCCGTAGAGGACGAAGAGGCTCGGGAAGCCCGGCACGAGCATCCCGAGGTGCGCCCGCGCCGCGCCGCCCCACGCGGCCTGGAGGTCCTGCCCGCCGCGCCCGGTCACCTGCATGGGCGCGACGAAGCCGTGCGAGGCGAAGCCGGTGCCGAGGATGACGACGTCGGCGCGGTGGTGGGTGCCGTCGGCGGTGACGAGCCCGTCCTCGACGACCTCGGCGATGCGCTGGTCCACGAGCTCGACGTGGGGCCGGGCGAGCGTGGGGTACCAGTCGTTGGAGATCAGGACGCGCTTGCACCCGGCCTCGTCGGTGGGGGCGAGGCGGGCGCGCAGCTCCGGGTCGCGCACCTGCGCGCGCAGCTGCGCCCGGCCCAGGCCGACGAGCTGGGCGCGCGCCAGCGCGCGCAGCGGCGCCCACCGCCGCGACGGCGCCATGAAGGCAGGGATGAGCGACTCGAACCACAGCCACGACACGGCGCGCGCCGCCCGCTGCCACGACGGGAAGCGCGCGAAGAACGCGCGGTGGCGGGCGGAGTACGCGCGGTCGCCCTTGGGCACGACCCACGGCTGCGAGCGGCCGAAGACCCGCAGCCGGCGCACGACCGGCGCGATCTCGGGGACGAACTGGATGGCGCTGGCGCCCGTGCCCACGACCGCGACGTCCTTGCCGCGCAGGTCGACGTCGTGGTCCCAGTGCGCGGAGTGGAACAGCGGCCCGGCGAAGCGCCCCAGCCCGGGGAGGTCCGGGACGACCGGCTCGGAGAGCTGGCCGGTGGCGCAGACGAGCACCTCGGCCTCGAGCTCCTGGCCGGCCGCGGTGCGCAGCCGCCAGAGCAGCCCCTCCTCGTCCCACGTGGCCGAGACGACCTCGGTCCCGAAGCGCACGTCCTCCAGCACCCCGAAGCGCTCGGCGCAGTCGCGCAGGTAGGCCAGGATGTCCGGCTGGGGCGAGTAGCGCCGCGACCAGCGCGGGTTGGGCGCGAAGGAGAACGAGTACAGGTGGCTCGGCACGTCGCACGCCGCCCCGGGGTAGGTGTTCTCGCGCCACGTCCCGCCGACGTCCTCGCCGCGCTCGAGCACCACGACGTCCTCGACGCCCGCCCGGCGCAGGAGGATCGCCGTGCCGATCCCGGCGAAGCCGGCCCCGACGACCACGACGCGCGGCGCCACCGCCTACACCCCGAAGATGGCGAGGTGGACGAGGCCGGCGCCGAAGCCGAGCACGGCGCCGTGCAGGACCAGCAGCCACTCGTCCTCGCGCATCGCCGTGCGCAGCATCTCCGAGAAGTCCGCCGCCGGCAGCTCGCGCATGCGCTCGGCGATGAGCGCCCGCACCCGGGTGGACTGCTGCCTGGAGAACTCCGGGTCGGTCAGCGGGGTCATCGTGTAGTCGACGCCCTCCGTGGCCACCGAGTCGCGGATCGCGTCGTACTCGCGCGGGCCGACCGCCACGCGGACCGCGCCGCGCGCGAAGCCGGTCGCGCGGTCCACGGCGGGGCGCAGCGCGTCCTCGATCATCCGCCGCGTGCGGTCCGAGCGCGGGCCGTGCAGCAGCTCGTCGCCGATGTTCTCCATGGTGACGATGTCGTTGGCGATGACCTCGGCGTAGACGTCGGCCGCCTCGTGCTGGCGGCGCAGGAACAGGCCGTGCAGTCGCAGCGGTCCGACCTTCCGCGGCTCGATCGGCTCGAAGATCATCCAGATCGCCAGCCAGTTCGTGACGTAGCCGATGACCGTGCCGGCGATCGGCAGGACCCACCAGTGGGGGAACGCCTCGACGAGGAAGATCGTCGGGATCCCGCAGAGGAAGCCGAAGACGCCCCCGAAGCGGATGATGAACTGCAGCTCCTGGCGGCCGACCTCGAGGAAGATCCGGTTCGAGAGCTCCGGGTGCTCCTCGATGTGCCGGATGACCATGAGCTTGATGTCGAGCAGCTGGTCGATGTTCTCGCCGATGCGGTCGGTGACCGAGCGCACGATGTCGGGCAGCTGCTGGCGCACCCGCTGGTGGACCGCCTCGCGCACGCGCGGCGGGAGGCTCTCCCACAGCCGCGGGTGCTCGCGCAGCATCACGCGCTCGACGAGGTCGTGGATGTCGCGGTCGGCGCTCGCGAGGATGCGCTCGGCGATCTTGTCCGGCTCGAGCTGGGCGTAGAACTCGGCGGGCGAGCCGAGCTTCGCGATCCCCTTGTCGACGGCGATCGAGCCCATCTTCGCCGCGCGCGACGGGATGATCCCCTGCCAGCCGACGCCGCCCTGCATCACGCCCGGGATCTGCTGGATGCGCCGCGGCAGGATCGCGGCCATCGGCGCCAGGCCCGGCACCCGCACGCCGCGGAAGCGCAGCGGGTTGAAGAGCATCCAGATGCCCGACCAGTTCGTGACGTAGCCGATGATCCCCGAGAAGACCGGGATGGTGAGCATCCCGACGAGCCCGGAGCTCGACGCGAGGATCAGGGCAGACACACCCGGCAGAAGTCCGCGCCGAACGGCGTGAGGAGGATCTGGCGCCGCACGGTCTTGCCGCGGCCGGCGCGCTTGAGCGCGGAGGTCACCTCGGGCTGGGCCTCGAGGACCTGGTAGGCGAGCGGGTCCTCGAGCGCCTCGCGCGAGAACCAGATGAGGCCGAGGCGGAAGAGGTTGTTGAGGTAGGCGGGGACGCGGTCGACGTACCGGCAGCCGGCCTTCGAGCCGATCATCGTGATGCCGGGCGCCATGGTCTGGGCGCCGATGTCCAGCGGGCGCCACGTCTTGACGTCGACCGCCGGCTGGGCGCCCTCGGCCGCCAGCAGCCGCAGGATGCGCGCCTCGTCGGGCGCGAGCTCCTCGAGGATCCGCGCGTAGGCGGGGTGGGCCTGCACGGGGTCGTCGGCGGCGTCGACGTCGGCCGAGCGCGCCAGGAGCTGGGCGCCGAGGTCGCGCAGCGTCGGCAGGGCGTCGTCGGCCGCTGCGGCGCCGTTGCCGTTGCCGTTGCGGTCGAAGACGGGTCGCGGGGCGACGCGGGCGACGCGCTCGTCGAGGTCGGCGACGCCGAGCGCGTTGCGCGCCTGCTCGCGCAGCGCGTGCTCGGCGTCGGAGAGCAGGTGGCCGACCGACTCGCCGCGGGTGGCGGCGCGTGCGACGCGGGCAGTGGCCTTCACGCCGGAGGTCAGCGTCCAGCCGACGGTGCGCAGGTAGGCCTCGCCCGCGAGGCGGGCCAGACCGGGCGCCAGGCGCAGGAGGTCGGCGGGCTCGGCGCCCGCCGATCCGCGCCCGTCGGGGCCCGCCGCCTCCTCGTCGAGGGGCGGCAGGTCCTCCAGGTGCTCGGCGCGGCGCTCCATGACCCGGAGCGATCGTAGATCGGACCGGGTCCGCCGCGCGAGCGCGGCGTTGCAGCTGGCGCCCTAGCGGCGGCCGCGACGGCGGCGCGAGCCGCCACCGGGGCGCGACGAGCCGGCGCCGCTGCGCGCCTGCCCCCCGCCGGTGCGCGTCTGGGTGCCGCCGCCCCGCGGGGCCGCCGCCTTCGGGGCGAGACCCGTGTGGGCGAACTCGCGCTCGAGGCCCAGCGAGCTGGCGATCTTGTGGACGTCGGCGCCCTGGTCGTCCATCACGAGGGTGATGCCGATGCCGTCGCGGCCGGCGCGCGCGGTGCGCCCGACGCGGTGGACGTAGTCCTCGCGGTCGGCGGGCGCGTCGAAGTTGATGACGTGCGAGACGTCGCGGACGTCGATGCCGCGCGCGGCCACGTCGGTCGCCACGAGCGTGCGGACCTCGCCGGCCTCGAAGCGGGCCAGGGCGCGCTCGCGCTGGCGCTGGGACTTGTCGCCGTGCATGGCGACGGCCTCGACGCCGTGGTGGCTCAGGCGCTTGACGAGCCGGTCGGCGCCGCGCTTGGTGCGCACGAAGACGAGGGCCAGCGCGTCGGGCGCCTGCTCGAGCTCGTGCACGAGGCGGGCGAGCTTCTCCTCGTGGGCGACGCGCACGAAGCGGTGCTCGACGTGGCCCTTCTTCTCCGTGGCCGGCTTGTGGGTGTGCTGGCGCGGCTCACGCGTGTAGCGGGCGGCCAGGTCGGCGACCGAGCCGTCGAGCGTCGCGCTGAACAGCAGCGTCTGGCGGTCGCGGGGCAGCTGCTTGACGATCCGCTCGACCGCCGGGCGGAAGCCCATGTCGAGCATGCGGTCGGCCTCGTCGAGGACGAGCGTCTGGACGTGCTTGAGCGTGAGCGAGCCGCGCTGGAGGAGGTCCATCAGGCGCCCAGGGGTGGCGACGACGACGTGCGCCTTGGCGGCCTCGCGCTCCTGCTTGACGATGCCGACGCCGCCGTAGACGGCCTTCACGCGCAGGGCGCGGGCGTGGGCGGGGCCGTGGAGCTCGTCGACGATCTGCGAGGCGAGCTCGCGGGTGGGGGCGAGCACGAGGGCCGCGGGGCGCGGGCCGTTGGCGTCGGTGCGCTCGAGCATCGGGACGCCGAAGGCGAGCGTCTTGCCGGTGCCCGTGGGCGACTCGACGAGGAGGTCATGGCCGGCCAGGGCGTCCGGGAGGACGAGCTGCTGGACGGCGAACGGGTGCTCCGCGCCCTGGCGGGCGAGGGCGGCCGCGGTCGCGGCGGACACGCCGAGGTCGGCGAAGGACTGCTTGGACATCTGCCTGCTTCCTGGTCGGCCCGGATGGCCGACGCGTGGGGTTTCACGAACTCCCCACGGTCATCACACGGCAGAGAGATCCCGAGCGGCACCGTGCCGCTCTGCCCCTGAGGCTAGCAGCGGCCTCCGCGGTGCCTGTTCGGCGCCGCGGAGGCTCCTGCTGCTGTCGCGTGCCGCTACGCGGTCTCGAGGACGAAGCGGCGCGTGAGCTCCTCGAGCTGCGCGGCGTTGCCGGCGAGCTCCTGGGCCGACGCGGCGATCTCCTGGCTGGAGGCCGACGTCTGCTGGGTGGACGCGCTGACCTGCTCGGTCGAGGCACTGCTCTCCTCGGCCACCGCGGCCACGTCGCTGAGCTGCGTGGTCACCTGGTGGACCGAGCTGCTCATCCGGTCGGCCGCCTCGGCGATCCGCGTCACCTGCGCGGTGACCTCCTCGACCGAGCCGCCGATGGTCTGGAACGCCTCGCGGGCGCGCTCGACCGTGGCCACGGAGTCGTGCGTGGCGCGCGAGCCGTCCTCGACGACCGCCACCGCCCGGCCGGTGTCGGCCTGGATCTCGGTGATGAGCGACGCGATCGACGCCGCGGCGCCCTGGGACTCCTCGGCGAGCTTGCGGACCTCGTCGGCGACGACGGCGAAGCCGCGGCCCTGCTCACCGGCGCGGGCGGCCTCGATGGCGGCGTTGAGCGCCAGGAGGTTCGTCTGCTCGGCGATCGACGTGATCGTGTCGACGATGCCGCCGATCTCGTCGCTCTTGGCCCCGAGCTCGCGGATCGCGTCGGTCGTGCGGTCCGAGGCGGCGCGGACGGTGGACATGGCCTCGGTGGCCTCCGCGACGGCCTGCTCGCCCTCGGTCGTCGCGGCGCGGGCGCGCTCGGCGGTCATCGCGGTCTCGCGGGCGGACTCCGCCGACTGCGCGGTGGCGCCGGCGGCCTCCTGCGAGGCGGTGCGGGCCTCGTCGAGGGTCACGACCTGGCGCTGGGAGCCCGTGGCGACGTCCTCGACGGCACGGGAGATCTCGCCGACGGCGCGGCCGGTCTCCTCGGAGGCCGAGGCGACCTGCTGCGAGGCGGCCGACACGAGCGCGGCGGTCTGGGAGACCTGACCGATCATGCCCGACAGGGCCTCACGGCTGCGGTCGTAGGCGTGGACCGAGCTCACGGTGTTCTCGATGACCGCGTCGACGGCCCGGGCGACGTCGCCGAGCTCGTCGTTGCCGGCCTTGCCGATGGGCCGGGTCTCGGGCGCGACGCGGTAGGTCAGGTCGCCGCCGGCGAAGCGCTCGAGGCCGGTGGCGAGCTCCGTGGTGTCGCGCTCGCGCAGCGTCGTCATGCGGTCGAGCACCGCGGCCGCGACCTTGCGGATCTGCGCGGAGAGGACGAACGCGGCGCCGAAGCCGATGGCCAGGGCGAGCGCCAGCAGGATGACGAGCAGCGTGCGGGCGCTGCGGTAGGCGGCCTGCGTCTCCTCGGCGAGCGTGTCGGCGACCTCGACCTTCGAGTCGAAGAGCTTGCGGAAGTGGGTGTTGACCTTCGTGGCCAGCGGGACGACCTGCGCCTTGTTGAACGCGTAGGCGGCGTCGTCGGTGGCCGTCTCGGCGAGCGCGAAGAGCTCCTTGCGCTTGCCCGAGTACGCGGCGCGGTCGCGCACGAGGGCGGCGAAGAGCGCCTTGCCCTCCGGGGTGACGAGCGTCGGACGGACCTCGGCGAGGTCCTCGGTGGTCGCCCGGGAGTTGGCCTCGAGCTTCTGCAGGACCTCGGCGCGAACGGCGGGGTCGTCCTCGAGGATGATGTTGTTCGTGAAGGCGCGGTTCTCGTTCGTGCGCGCGAACGCGTCGCCGAGGTGGGAGAGCGGGTCGGCGGCCTTCTGGTACTGGGCCTCGGCGTCGTGGGCGGCGCCGGCGAGCTTGGACAGGGACAGGACGCCGATGAGGGCGGTGAAGGCCAGCAGCAGGCCGCTGAGGCCGAGGAGCTTGGCCCGGAGGGAGGTCCGGCGGTTCATGGCGGTGCCTCGTGGTGGAAGGGGCGGGACGGTCGGTCCGGTTGATCGGCAGTCACCCGCTGAGGTCCACCCACGAGGTCCGCACGGACGTGGCGCAGGAGGCCCGCGCGCTTGACCCGGCCCGCCGGCCGGGTACGCTGTGATTCCTACGTCGCCGTAGCAAGGGGAGACCGCACCGCATGACCGTCCTCGACCAGCCCACCACGGCCGCCGACCCCGGCACGCTGCCCGCGGACGTCCGCGTCTGCGTCGTGGGGACCGGCTTCTCCGGCCTCTCCATGGCCGTGCGCCTCAAGCGGGCCGGCATCCACGACTTCGTCGTCCTCGAGAAGGCGGGGGACGTCGGGGGCACGTGGCGCGAGAACGACTACCCGGGCTGTCGCTGCGACGTGCCCTCGCACGTCTACTCCTTCTCCTTCGCGCCCAACCCGGCGTGGAGCTCCACGTTCTCGGGCCAGGAGGAGATCCACGCCTACATCCGCGGCGTCGCCGAGCGCGAGGGCCTGCTCGAGCACGTGCGCTTCCACCAGGAGGTCCAGGGCGCCGACTGGGACGCCGAGGCGCAGCGCTGGGTCGTGCGCACCGACAAGGGCCAGCTGCGCGCGCAGCACCTCGTGGCCGGCCTGGGCCCGCTGCACGTCCCCAACGTGCCGCAGCTGCCGGGGATCGAGCGCTTCGAGGGGACGACGTTCCACTCGGCCGAGTGGGACCACGGCCACGACCTGACAGGCGAGCGCGTCGCGGTGATCGGGACGGGGGCGAGCGCCATCCAGTTCGTCCCGGCGATCCAGCCGCAGGTCGGCGAGCTGCACCTCTTCCAGCGCACCGCGCCCTGGATCATGCCGCGCAACGAGCGGCCGCTGACGCAGGTCGAGCAGGCGGTCTACCGCCGCTTCCCGCTGGCCCAGAAGGCGATGCGCCAGGCCATCTTCCTCGCGCGCGAGACCTTCCTCGTCTTCTTCCTGGACGCCAAGCGCACGAAGGTCCCGGAGACGATCGCCAAGCGCTACCTGCGGGCGGTGGTCAAGGACCGCGAGCTGCGGCGCAAGCTCACGCCCGACTACCGCTTCGGCTGCAAGCGCGCCCTGGTCTCCAACGAGTACCTCCCGGCGCTGACCAAGCGCAACGTCGAGGTGCACACGGAGGGCATCGCCGAGGTCCGCGAGCGCTCGATCGTCACGAAGGACGGCCGGGAGCTCGAGGTCGACACGATCATCTACGGCACCGGCTTCCACGTGACCGACATGCCGGCGGCGGCGCTCGTGCGGGGCGCCGAGGGCAAGACGCTGGCCGAGGACTTCGACGGCTCGCCGCACGCCTACAAGGGCACGACGTTCGCGGGCTTCCCCAACCTCTACATGCTGCTCGGCCCCAACTGCGGGCTCGGCCACAACTCGGTCGTCCTCATGGCCGAGGCGCAGGCCGACTACGTCCTGCGGGCCATCCAGCACGCCGGAGCCCACGCGCTGGGCGCCCTGCAACCACGCCGCGACGTGCAGGAGGCCTTCGTGCGGCGCCTCGACGAGGCGGCGCAGGGGACGGTGTGGGTCGCGGGCGGCTGCGAGAGCTGGTACCTCGACGAGAAGGGCCGCGCGAGCACCCTGTGGCCGCACTCGGTCGTGCGCTTCCAGCGGCTGCTGCGCCAGTTCGACCCCGAGGCCTACGTCACCGAGCCGGTGCGCGCGGGCGCGGTCCCGGCGGGGGCGGCGGCGTGAGGCGCGCACCGCTCGTCGCGGCCGGCGCGCTGGGCGCCGTGTGGGAGGTCCGGCGGCGCGCCGACCGCCGTGCGATCGCGCGCGATCCCCTCGCGGCGCGCCTGGCGGTGCGCCCGCGGGGGGAGGAGGTGGAGGTCGTCTCGGCCGACGGGACGCGGCTGCACGCCGAGCTCCACGGCCCCGACGGCGCACCGGTCGTCGTGCTCACCCACGGCTGGACGTGCTCCTCGCAGTTCTGGACGCTGCAGGTGCAGGACCTCGCGACCGACCACCGCGTCGTGGTCTGGGACCTGCGCGGCCACGGCGCCAGCGCCGAGCCCGAGGGGCGCGACTTCGCCATGGAGCGCTTCGCCGAGGACCTCGAGGCGGTGCTCGACGCCGCCGTGGGTCCCGACGGGCGCGCCGCGCTCGTGGCGGGCCACTCCATGGGGGCGATGACGATCGTCGCCTGGGCGGCGGAGCGCCAGGGCCGCGTGCGCGAGCGCGTCGACGCGGCGGCGCTGCTGAACACGGGCGTGGGTGACCTCGTCAGCGAGTCGCTCGTCGCGCGCGTGCCGGTGCGGATGAAGCCGCTGGCCGGCCGGGTCCTGCTCACCGCACGCACGCCCATGCCCAAGCGCACGACGCCGATCAGCCACCGCGCGGTGCGCCACGTCGCGCTGTGCCGCGCGGCGTCCCCGGCGGCGGTCGACTTCTCCGAGCGCCTCTCGATGGACTGCCGCCCGCACGTGCGCGCCGGCGCAGGGGCGACGCTCGAGCGCCTGGACATCGCCCACGGCCTCGAGGCGCTCGACGTCCCGACGCTCGTGGTGGCCGGGGCCGACGACCGCCTGACGCCGCCGGTCCACGCGGAGCGGATGGCCGAGCGCCTGCCCCACGTCGTCGAGCACGTCGTGCTCGCGCGCACGGGCCACATGGGCCCGCTCGAGCGCGACCGCGAGGTCACGCAGCGGCTGCGTGCCCTGGTCGCCGACCACGCCCGAGCGGGGTCGGCGGCGGCTCTAGCCTGAACGGGGTGAGCCACAGCGTCGCGACGGATCGCCCGCCCCGGGCGCCCGGACGGGCCGAGCGCCTGGCCGCGGCCGTCGAGGCCGACGGCGGGCGCTGCGTCTGGTGCGCCGCCCCGTTCGAGGGGCTGCGCCGCGCGACGACCGAGCACCTGGTCCCGCGGGTGAAGGGCGGGCCGTCGTGGGCCGAGAACGAGCTCGCGGCCTGCCGGCGCTGCAACAAGGCGCGCGGGCACGTCGCCCCGGTCGACTGGCTGGCGGAGTGCCGGCGGCGCGGCTGGGAGCCCGACGAGGCGCTCGTCGTAGCGCGGCTGCGCGCCCTGGAGACGGCGTTCGCCGTGCGCGGCGGCGCGCGCAAGGCACGGCCGTACGTCGAGCGCCAGCTGCGGCGTCTGGCCCCTGCGGCCTAGCCCGGCCTGACGCACCGCCGTCCTGGGTATGGTCGGCGGCCATGGCCAACCTTGGTGGATCGCACACCGTCGAGATCGACGCGCCGATCGAGCGCTGCTTCGAGATCGCCGCCGACATCGAGGGCGCGCCGAAGTGGCAGGGCTCGATGAAGCGCGTCGAGGTCCACGAGCGCGACGCGGAGGGCCGCGCGACGGTCGTGACGACGATCGCCGACGCGAAGGTCAAGGAGGTCAAGACGAAGCTGCGCTTCGCCTACCAGCCCCTGGGCGGCATGACCTGGGAGCAGGAGAAGGGCGACCTCAAGTGGCTCAAGGGCTCGTGGACGTTCGAGGACCTCGGCGGCCGCACGCGCGCGACCTACGAGATGGAGGGCGAGCCCGGCCGGATGCTCGGCATGCTCATCAAGGGCCCCGTCGAGCAGACGCTGCGCCACGTGCTGGTCAAGGTCCCCGCCGAGGGCCTCAAGCGCGAGGCCGAGGGCTCCTAGTGGAGCGCCTCGCGGCGCTGCACTACACCTACGTCGAGGACGTCCTCGAGCGCCGCGAGCCCCACCGCGAGGCGCACCTCGCCATCCTGCGCGAGCTCAAGGACGCCGGCGAGCTCGTGATGGCCGGCCCTGTCGGCGACCCGCCCGCCGGCGCGCTCATCGTCTTCCGCTCCCCGGAGGCCGCGCAGGCCTTCGTCGCCCGTGACCCGTACGTCGAGGCGGGCATCGTCACGTCGCACCGCATCGAGGTCTGGACGATCGCCGTCTGATGCAAGGTGCCAGGCACCTTGCATGACAACGCCTGCAAGGTGCGTGGCACCTTGCGTGTGCTTGGGTGCCGCACATGGACCCCCGCACCCCCGTCCTGGTCGGCGCCGGCCAGGTGACCCACCGGCCCGGCGACGACGGCAGCCCGTCGCCGCTGGAGCTCATGGTGCGGGCCGCGCGGGCGGCCGAGGAGGACGCGGGCGTCCCGGGCCTGCTGGTCAAGGCGGGGTCGGTCGCGGTGGTCGACCTCTTCTCGTGGCTCGTGCCGGACCCCGCCGCGCTGCTGGCCAGCGAGCTGGGCATCGCCCCGCGCGAGAGCGTCCGGGCGGTGCGTGGCGGCACGGGGCCGATCGCCCTCCTGGGCGACCTCTGCGCGAAGATCGCGGCGGGCGACCTGGACGTGGCGCTGCTCGCCGGCGGCGAGGTCGTCACGACGTTCATGAAGGCCGCGTCGCGCGGCGAGGACCCGGGGTGGCCGACCCAGCCCGAGGGCACCGCGCCGACGCGCGAGGTGGGGGAGGACCGCGCGCCCAACCACCCCGCCGAGGAGGCCGCGGGCCTGCTGGCGCCGATCTTCTTCTACCCCCTGTTCGAGCAGGCGGTCCGGGGCGCGGAGGGGCGCGGCGTCGACGAGCACCAGGCGTGGCTGGGGGAGCTGTGGGCGCGCTTCGCCGCCGTCGCACGCGACAACCCGCACGCCTGGACGCGCGATGCGCCGACCGACCCGGCGGCCATCAGCCGGCCCGGCCCGGGCAACCGGCTCGTCTCCGCGCCCTACACGAAGCTCCTCAACGCGAACATCCAGGTCGACCAGGGCGCGGCGCTCGTCCTGTGCAGCGCGCAGGCCGCGCAGGACGCGGGCGTGCCGCGCGAGCGCTGGGTCTTCGTCCACGGCACCGCGGGGGCCCACGACCACTGGCACGTCGCCCAGCGCCACGAGCTGCATCGCTCCCCGGCCATCGCCGCCTGCGCCGCGGCGCTGCGCGAGCACACCGGGACCGACCCGGCCCAGGCCGACCTCCTCGACCTCTACTCCTGCTTCCCGAGCGCCGTGCAGATCGGCGCGGGCGAGCTGGGCATCGACCTGGGCACCGACGAGCGCGCACCGACGGTCACCGGGGGCCTGACCTTCGCCGGCGGCCCGGCCAACGACTACTGCACCCACGCGATCGCCTCGCTCGCGACACGCCTGCGCGAGGCGGGCGACGGCGCGACGGGGCTGGCCACCGGCGTCGGCTGGTACCTCACCAAGCACGCGCTCGCGACGTTCGGGACGGCCCCGCCGCCGACGCCGTTCGCCGACCTGCACCCGCAGGACGTCGTGGACGTCCAGCCGTCGCGCGAGGTCGTCCAGGGGGAGGCGGCGCGCGGGCCCGTCGAGACCTACACCGCCCTCTACGACCGCGACGGGACGCCGACGCTCGGGATCGTCGCCACGGTCCTCGAGGACGGCCGCCGGGCGCTGGGGCGCTCGGA
Source organism: Conexibacter sp. SYSU D00693 (assembly GCF_017084525.1). Lineage (GTDB taxonomy): Bacteria > Actinomycetota > Thermoleophilia > Solirubrobacterales > Solirubrobacteraceae > Baekduia. Next base: position 2,156,573 of record NZ_CP070950.1, on the reverse strand, counting down.
GGACGGCGCGACGGTCGCGGACCTCGTCGGCGGCGACCCGCTGGGGCGCGAGGTGTCCGTCAGCGCGGACGGGCGCTTCACGCTCGCCTGACGGGGAACCCCGGGCCCATGCAGCTCGGGACCTCCATCCTCCGCGCCGTCGTCGGCGGCCTCTTCGTCGGCCACGGCACCCAGAAGCTCTTCGGCTGGTTCGGCGGGCACGGGCCCGACGCGACCGGGCAGGCCTTCGAGTCCATGGGCCTCGCGCCCGGGAAGCGCCACGCGCTCGCCGCCGGGACGGCCGAGGCCGCGGGCGGCGCGCTGCTCGCCGCGGGCGTCCTGCGCCCCGTCGCCGCGAGCGCCCTGACGGGCACCATGGTCACCGCGATCCGCAAGGTCCACGGCAGCAAGGGCCCGTGGAACACGGAGGGCGGCTGGGAGTACAACGTCGTCCTCATCGCCGCGCTCTTCGCGGCGGTCGAGGCCGAGGACGGCCCGGCCGCCGCCATCGCGCAGCTCGCCGCGGGCGCCGCGGGCTCGTTCCTGGCCACGCAGCCCCCGTTCACGGTGGCCCCGCAGCCCGCCGACGCCCAGCCCGACGTCTCGGCCGACCCGGCGCCGGTCGCCGACGAGGAGCGCTTCCAGCGCGAGGGCCGGCCGGCCGAGCAGTCCGCCTAGGTCCGTCCTTATGCTGGGCGGCGATGGCCGCCACGCCCCGGCGACGCTATGCCCCGCGCCTCCCGCCCGAGGAGCGCCGCGAGCAGCTGCTCGACGCCACGCTGGAGATCATCGGCGAGTCCGGCTACGGCGGCGTGTCGATGGAGGCCATCGCCCGCACGGCCGGCGTCACCAAGCCGGTCGTCTACGACCTCTTCGGCAACCTCGGCGGGCTGCTGCGCGCGCTCTTCGACCGCGAGGAGGAGACGGCGCTCGCGGCCCTCACCGAGGCGATCCCGTTCTCGGCGCCCGAGGAGGGCCGCAACCCGGACGAGGTCCTCGTCGCCGCCGCCAGCGCGTTCTTCGCCGCCGTCCAGGCGCGGCCCGCGGCCTGGCGGCTCATCCTGCTGCCGGTCGACGGCACCCCGGACGCGGTGCGCGAGCGCGTCGAGCACGGTCGCGAGCTCATCCGCCGCCAGGTCGAGGACCTCGTGGGCTGGGGGCTCGAGGCCCGCGGCGGCCCGTCCGACCTCGAGCCCGAGCTCGCCTCGCACGCCCTGGTGGCCCTCGCCGAGCAGGCCGCGCGGATGCTCATCCTCGAGCCCGAGCACTTCCCCGCCGAGCGCTACACGCGCTTCGTCGAGGTGCTCATGCGCTCGCTCAAGCGGGACTGAGCGCGGGGCGGTCGGCCAGGCGCGCCGGGTGCGCGCCGCGCAGGGCCGAGGTCAGGACGACCGCGTCGGCGGCCGTCAGGTCGTCGAGCGTGAGAGGGGCGATCGTCACCGGGCCGTCGTGGGCGGCGAGCAGGCGCGCGCGAGAGACGGAGGGCAGGCGCCGGCCGTCCAGCGGCGGCGCGACGAGCTCGTCGCCCCGGCGGACGAGGACCGCCGCGTGCGCGGCCTCGAGGACCTGGCCGTCGAGGTCGACCAGCAGCGGTGTCGTGCCGTCGGCGGCGAGGGCGTCGAGCAGGCGGCGGTCGGCCCACTTGTGCGCGCCCAGGCCGCCGGGCAGGACCCACGGGCGCAGCTCGAGGACCCGCGCGGGCTGGGGCGCCGGCGGGCCGGGGTCGACGGTCGTGCCGGCCGTGGTGTGGACCAGGCGCAGGCGGCCGCCGTCGGGGGTCCCGGAGGCCGCGGCCGCGCAGCGGGCGGGGAGGTCGCCCGCGGGCACGGGCAGGCCGACCGCCGCGGCGCTCGCCGTCAGGCGGGCGAGGTGCACGGCCAGCGCGACGGGCGCGCCGTCGCGCACGAGGACGGTCTCGAGCAGCCCCTCATCGGGATCGGGCCGGTCGCGCCCCTCGGCCAGCGCCCACGGCAGCGCGGGCAGGACGGCGGCCGGGGTCCGGGGCTCGTCGAGCTCGAGCCCGACCGCCCGGACCAGGGGGCGGGCCTTGTCGAGGGCCTCGCGCAGCTCGCCCTCGGGCTCGCTGTCCCACACGACGCCGCCGCCCGCGCCGAGCCACAGCCGGCCGCCGGCCGCCTCGAAGGTCCGGATCGCGACGTTGAGCTCGAGGCCGGCGACCGGCGAGGCGAAGCCCAGCGCGCCGCAGTAGGCCTCGCGGCCGGTCGCCTCGAGCTCGTGGATCACCCGCAGCGCCTGCACCTTGGGCGCGCCGGTCACCGAGCCGGGCGGGAAGGCGGCCCGGACCAGCTCGCCGTCGCCCACACCGTCGCGCAGCGTGCCGCGGACCCTCGAGACGAGGTGCCAGACCCCCGAGGCGGGCCGTGGCTCGGCCAGCGCGGTGGCCTCGACGCTCCCGTATGCGCAGACGCGCCCGAGGTCGTTGCGCACGAGGTCGGCGATCATCACGTTCTCCGCGCGGTCCTTGGCCGACGCGGCCAGCGCCTCCCGCGCGCCCGGCGCGTCCGGCGCCGTCCCCTTGATGGGCTCGCTGACGACCTCCCGGCCGCGGCGGCGCAGGAAGAGCTCGGGGGACAGGCTCGCGACGGCGCCCCACGGCCCGCCGACGTACGCCGCGTAGGCGGGCGCGAGCCGCTCGACGCCCCGGCACCACAGCGCGAGCGGATCGCCCTCGAACTCCGCCTCGAGACGCAGGCACAGGTTGGCCTGGAAGACCTCGCCGGCGGCGATCCGCTCGCGCCCGGCGGCAACCGCCGCCCGGTGGCCCTCCGCGCCCGGAGCGACGAGCGCCAGGGTCACCGGGGCGTGCGCCCCATGCGCGCGCATGCAAGGTGCCTGGCACCGTGCGCCGGTGAGCCGGTCGCGCCAGCGGTCCCGCGCGGCGTCGAGCGCCGCCGCGCGCTCGGGCGTCCACAGGGCCTCGAACCACCAGCGGCCCTCGGCGTCGCGGCGCACGACGTGGTCGTAGAAGGCCAGGGCGAAGGGCGGGAGCTGCGCGGGGCGCGGGGGCGGGGGCGGGACGGGCTCGAGCCGCCGGCCCAGCCCGAAGCCGAGCATCCCGAACCAGCCGCCGAAGACCCCCTCGTCCGGGACGTCGTCGACCGCGAAGGCCTCGTCGAGCAGGGCGAACGGGTCGTCGACGGCGGCGTCCGCGACCCGCACCGGGTTGCCGGCCAGCACCGCGCCGCCGCCCGCCCACGCCCCGGCGAGGGCGACGGGGTGGGCGTCGTCGCGCAGCCACGCCGCAGCCACGTGGGGCTCGAGGCCCCCCGGCAGCAGCTCGCGCACGGCCCGCACGCCCAGAGCATGGCGCGTCGAAGACCGCGAGGGTGGTCGCGCCGTCCGCCGGGTCCGTAGGGTAGGTCGGGATGGGAGGCCCTCCGCAGCCGTTCGCGATCGACGTCGCCGAGCAGGGTGACGCCACCGTCGTGCACGTCGTCGGCGAGCTCGACCTCGCCGTGGCACCCGAGCTCGAAGGCACGCTCCTGCCCCTCCTCGAGGCGGGCAAGCACGTGGTGCTCGACCTGCGCGAGCTCGACTTCCTGGACTCGAGCGGCGTCCGCGCGCTCGTCCACGCCCACAACCAGGCCGAGGACGGGCCCGGACGGTTCAGCGTCGTCTGCGTCCCCGGCGGCGACGGCAGCGTCTGGCGCGTCCTCGAGGTCTCGGGCGTCGACCAGGCCCTCGACGTCCTCGACGCCCCGCCCGCGGGCTGACCCGCGCGCCCGACGCTAGGGTCGGGCCGATGAGCGCAGCCAGCGACGGCGTCGTCGCCCAGTCCGACCTCGAGCGCTTCGCCGACCTCACCGTCGGCTTCGCCGCCAACGTCCAGCGTGGGCAGATCGTGAGCATCGGCTCCGAGCTCGGCAAGGAACCGCTGACGCGGGCGATCGCCGCGAGCGCCTACCGGGCCGGCGCGAGGTTCGTCGACGTCTCGTACTTCGACCTCCACGTCAAGCGCGCCCGCATCGAGCACGCCGACGAGGACACCCTGGACTTCGTGCCCTCCTGGTACGGTGAGCGGGTCCTCGAGCTCGGCCGCCAGCGCTGCTCGCGCATCGCCCTCACCGGGCCGTCGTTCCCCGGCCTGCTCGACGACCTCGACCCGGCGCGCGCGGGTCGCGACCAGCTGCCCGCGCTCAAGGAGGTCGGCCAGGTCGTCAACGAGCGGACCTCGAACTGGACGGCCATCCCGTGCCCGACCGCCGGCTGGGCGCAGCTCGTGCACCCCGACCTCGAGCCGGAGGAGGCGCTGGCCAAGCTCTGGCAGGAGGTCCTGCACGTCTGCCGTCTGGACGAGGACGACCCGATCGCCGCCTGGGAGGCCCGCGGCGAGACGCTCGTGACCGCCGCCTCGAAGCTCTCCCAGCGCCGGTTCGACGCCCTGCGCTTCACCGGGCCGGGGACCGACCTCACCGTCGGCCTCCTGCCGACCTCGAACTTCCTCGCCGCGCGCTTCGAGACCGTCGACGGCGTCGTGCACCGGCCGAACCTCCCCTCCGAGGAGGTCTTCAGCGCCCCCGACCCGGCCCGGGTCGACGGCGTCGTGCGCGCCACGAAGCCGCTCGTCGTCGGCGGCTCGATCATCAAGGGCCTCGAGGTCGAGTTCGCCGAGGGCCGCATCACCCGCATCGACGCCGACGAGAACGCCGAGGTCCTGCGCGGCTACGCCGCCCGCGACGAGGGTGCGTCGCGCCTGGGCGAGGTCGCCCTGGTCGACGGCGAGGGCCGCATCGGGGCGCTGGACACCGTCTTCTTCGACACGCTGCTCGACGAGAACGCCGCGAGCCACATCGCCATCGGCCAGGCCTACGCCATGTGCGTCGAGGGCGAGGACGTCGACCGGATCAACCAGTCCCAGATCCACGTCGACTTCATGATCGGGAGCCCGGAGGTGCGGGTGGACGGGCTCCAGGCCGATGGCTCGTCCGCGCCGGTGCTCGTGGACGGGGCCTGGCAGGTGTAGCTCCGCCTCGCAGTGCCGCTACGCTTCGCGGCGCCGCGGAGAGGTGCCGGAGTGGTTGAACGGGCACGACTGGAAATCGTGTGTGCGCTTACCGCGTACCGAGGGTTCGAATCCCTCCCTCTCCGCCTCATGCAGCACGACGGCCCGTGACCTGATCGGCGCGGGCCGTCGGCGTTCGAGCCACCCGCCCGAGGAGACCGCATGCCGTCCCGCCGGACATCAGGTCCGCACGGCGTCGTGACGCCGCACGAGCCGGGAGGCCGCGTGGTGCGGCCTCCCGGCACAGCGCGGTCTAGCGGCTGAAGCGGCCGCCGCTGGGGCGGTCGTCCATCTCGTTCGTGCCGCCGCGGTAGTACGGCTCGCGGCTGCCCGACTTCGCCAGGCCACGGCTGACCATGTAGCCCACGGTCAGGATCGTGATGTAGAGCCACACCTTGTCGGCGGCGAAGTAGTCGCTGCCGCCCTCGTTGCCCTCGACGGCGTTGCCGGCGATGAGCAGCAGGGCGAAGGTCAGCAGGTACGAGAAGAACTCGGTCGTCATGAAGGCGGCCTTGGTCTCCGTCGTCTGCCGGCGACCCGTGCCGCTGGAGCCGCGGCCGAGGTCGGTGGCGCCACCCGTTGCCGGGCGGTCAGTGGTTGGCGTCGTTGCCATGGGGAGAGTCCTCCTTGGTGGTGCTGGACGGCCTCCGGGTGCCCGGCGCGAGCGTCTTCATGCCATCGCCACGCCTTCCGGTCCACCGCGCGCCGCCGCGCCGCCGTCCAGACACCGACTTCTGCCGGTCAAGCGCCCAGGAGCGGGTGCCGATGCCTGCCGGGTGATCGACCAGCGCACCGAGCGGGTCTACCTCGAGACCGAGCGCCACCGGATCATGGGGTCGCTGACCCTCGCTCGCGACGGCTACCGCAGCCGCGTGTCCGACATCCTCAACGCGACGGAGCGTGACTTCGTCGCGATCACCGACGCGACCGTCGAGCTCATCGGCCACGAGGGCTCCGGAACCCACCACGACGTCCTGGCGGTCTCGCGCCGCCACATCGTGCTCGCCATCCCGCAGGACGGCGAGCGCCAGGCCGAGGCGGCCTGAGAAGACCGCCGCGGGGGAGACCGCCGGCCTGGAGCACGACGCTCGGGCCGGCGGCTCCCGCTCGCCTAGCGGCCGGGGCCGGGCACCGGGCGCCCCGCGACCCGCGGCTGCACCGCCGCGAGCAGCCGCTCGGCCGTCCCCGGCGCGAGCTCGCCGAAGCCCAGGCGGCGGCCCGTGTCGGTCGTCACGCGCAGCTCGCCCGTGCGCCGCAGGCGCCCGCGCGGCCGCGCCTCGACCGCCGTCGTGCGCGAGAAGCGCTGGTAGCGCACGCGGTCGGTGATCGCGTCGTCGCGCAGCCACAGCAGGCGGCGGTCGGTCACGACGAGCCGGACCTCGTGCGAGTCCCACGTCGCGGCGTCGGCGGTGAGCAGGACCTCCTCGTCCACGTCCATGGCGCCCAGCAGCTCGGGACCGAGGCGCCGGCGGACCTCCGGTGCCAGCCAGTGGCCGGGCGGCGGGGGAGGGGCGGGGCGGGCCGGGTGCGGGGCGCGGCCCCCCAGGCGCTCGGTCTGCGCGCTGACCAGCGCCTCGCGCAGCAGGTCGTAGGCGGCGTTGACCTCCGCCATCTGCGGCGCGGACTCCGCGCCCGCCCGGTCCGGGTGCAGCTGCTTGGCCAGCTCGCGGTAGGCGCGCGCGATCTCGTCCTCGGTCGCGTCGCGGGACACGCCGAGGACCTCGTGGGGCTCCCCGGACGGCTCTCCACGGCGGACCATCGTCCGCATGCTGGCACCAACGGGCGCAACGCTGCGCGGTCCGGTGCGTTCCCTGGGTAGTCGCGTGCGTACGAGGACCTGACAGTCCGCTCGGCACAGTCACGAGCAGGTCACGCCCCACGACCAGCGAGCGACGAGGATCGGCGGGAGATCCTTTGTGAGTTCGACTGTTGCGCGAGCAATGAACTCTGCTACAATCCCCACCGTAGAAGTCGGAGTACCCCTGATGGAGGCCATCACGACCACCCAGTCCCCCCAGTCCCACCGCTATGAGGAGCCGAGCGTCGTCTCGGACGCCCTGGACCAGCTGCTCCGCCGCGCCAGCGCCTTCCCGCTGCTGCGCCCGGAGGAGGAGATCGACCTCGCCCAGCGCATCGAGCGCGGCGACCTGGTCGCCAAGGAGCGCCTCGTCGCGTCCAACGTGCGCCTCGTCGTGTCGATCGCCCGTCGCTACCAGGGCCACGGCCTGTCCCTGCCTGACCTCGTTCAGGAGGGCATGCTCGGGCTCATCCGTGCGGCGGAGAAGTTCGACTGGCGCAAGGGCTACCGCTTCTCGACCTACGCGACGCTGTGGATCCGCCAGGCGATCCAGCGCGGCCTGGACAACTCCGGCCGCCTGATCCGCCTCCCGGCGAACGTGTCGGGCAAGGTCCGCCGCGTCGGGCGCGTCCGCGCCGAGCTCGCCGTCGCGCTGGAGCGCGACCCCGAGCCCGCCGAGGTCGCCGAGCGCGCCGGCCTGCCGGTGGACGAGGTCGAGGCGCTCCTCGCGCTGGACTACACCCCGCCGAGCCTCGACGCCCGCGTCGGTGACGACGGCGACGCCGCCACCCTCGGCGAGCTGCAGAGCGACGACGGGCCGAGCCCCGACGAGGAGGTCGAGACGACCTGGCTCGCCGAGCGCATCGGCGTCGCGCTGGACCGGCTCCCCGAGCAGGAGCGCGAGGTCGTCGAGCTGCGCTTCGGCATGGAGCAGGAGCAGCGCACGCGCACCCAGGTCGCCCGCGACCTGCGCATGAGCCCCGCGAAGGTCGAGGAGCTCGAGCGCTCCGCCCTGCGCCGCCTCGGGCAGATGCCCGACGTCGAGGCGCTGCGCGACGCCGCCTAGGCGTCGGCGTCCAAGCGCCGCAACCCCAGCCCCAGACGTGACGACGGCCGCCCATCGGGCGGCCGTCGGCGTCTGCGGGTGGGGCCGGCCGGCGGCTAGGCCGGGACCTCCACGTAGCGCATGGTCAGACGGCCCATGACGATGACGTCGCCGTCACGGAGCTTGGCGCGCTGCACGCGCTCGCCGTTGACCGAGACGCCGTTGGCGCTGCGGTCGTCGAGCAGCTCGGTCACGGCACCCTCGCGCAGGAGGATGGCGTGGCGCCGCGAGACCGTGGGGTCCTCGAGGCGGATGTCGGCGGAGAAGCCGCGGCCGACCTTCGTCGTGCCCTCGGCGATCGGCACGACCACCGTCCCGCCGTCCTCCTGGATCGCCAGGTGGGCACCCGCCTCCAGGGAGGGCACCTGCGCAGAACGCCGCATCGTCCGCGGGTCCACGCGAGGCATCTTGATCGTCTCGCTGCCGGTCGGGGTGTCCTGGGCGAGCGCCATCTTGGGACCTCCAAGGTGGGGGTTGGGGGACCGCAGTGAACCCTCCTTCCCTAAAGAGCCCGTCAAGGCGGGGCAGTCGGGGCGCGGAAACCCCACTCTCCCCCCGGCGAGGGAGACGGAAACCTCGCTCAGCGCGTGGACGGAGGTAGGGTCCGGCCCATGGAGGGCGCCCCGCAGTCACACCTGACGCTCGAGGACGGCACCCCGGTGCTCACGAGCGACGGCCACCGCATCGGCGTCGTCGCCCACGTCCTGAGCGACGACATGACCGCGATCTTCGACGGGATCATCATCGACACGGGCGGTCTGGCCGGTGGCCACCGCTTCGTCGACGCCCCGGACGTGGACGACATCCGCGAGGACGCCGTCGTCCTCGCGCTGGACCGGGCCGCCGCCCAACGCCTCCCCGAGCCCACCGAGAGCCCGGCCGTCGTCGAGGGCGACGGCACGGACTTCGGCGACGACACGCTCTCGGACAAGCTGCGCCGCGCCTGGGACTGGGTCTCGGGGCGCTACTAGATGGACGGGCTCACCTCCCTGCGCTACGCGGTCGACGGCCGCGTGGCGCGCATCACGCTGAGCCGGCCCGAGCGGGGCAACGCGATCGACGCGGCCCTGCCGCGCGAGCTCCGGGCGTGCGTCGAGCAGGCCGATCTCGACCCGGCTGTCCACGTGATGCTCCTCAGCGGCGAGGGCCCCGGCTTCTGCGGGGGCTACGACCTCGGGCTGTGGGCCCAGGACCTGGGCGCCCCGGACGACGACCCGCGCGACCGCCTGGCGCCGACCGACCCCGTCGCGATCGCCGCCAACCACGACCCGCGCCGCACGTGGGACCCGACGGTCGACCTCCAGATGATGCGGCGCAACGCCGACGCCTTCATGAGCTTGGCGCGGGCCGACAAGCCCGTCGTGTGCAAGGCCCACGGCTTCTGCGTGGCCGGTGGCACGGACCTCGCCCTCTGCAGCGACCTGCTCATCGTCAGCGACGACCTGAAGATCGGCTACCCGCCGGCGCGCGTCTGGGGCTCGCCGACCACGGCACTGTGGGCGTCGCGCATCGGGGTGCAGCGCGCCGCGCGCCTGCTGTTCACCGGCGACAGCCTCACCGGCCGCCAGGCCGTCGAGTGGGGGCTGGCCGTCGAGTCCGCCCCGGCCGACGAGCTCGACGAGCGCGCCGAGGACCTCGTCCAGCGCATCGCGCGGATGCCGCGCAACCAGCTCGTGATGATGAAGCTCCTGCTGCGCCAGACGCTCACGGGCGCGGGCCTCGACGCGACGCAGGCGCTCGGCGTCCTGCTCGACGGCATCACCCGCCACACCGAGGAGGGCCACGCCTTCGCGCGGCAGGCGGCGACGGAGGGCTGGCGCACCGCGGTCCGTGCCCGCGACGAGCCCTTCGGCGACCACGGGCTGCGGCCCAACCCGCCGCGCACGCCGGGCGGCGCGTAGCGCATCACACGGCGTTCACCTCGCGATAACGTCGCCCCATGCGGGGGGTCGCGAAGGTCGTCGTCGTGGTGGGCGTGCTGCTGGGGGTGCTGGCGCCTGTGGCGTCCGCCGCGCCCGCCATCCAGGCCCACCGCGGAGGGTCGGTGCTCAACGGGACGCCGACCTACCCGGAGAACACGCTCCCGGCCTTCGCCCACGCGGCGGCCAACGGCTGGACGATCGAGCTCGACGTCACGCGGACCAAGGACGGGATGGTCGTCATCCACGACCCGACGCTCGACCGCACGACGGCGTGCTCCGGCCCCGTCCGCGCCCGCACGACCGCGCAGCTGGCCGCCTGCCCGTCCGACGTGCTGGGCAGCCCCGGCAGCGGCTCCGGCGGCGGGGTCGTCGCGGGCACCGCGGTGGCGCTGCCGCGCCTGGAGCAGGTCTTCGCCCTGGCCCGCCAGGCGGGCGCCAGGCTCTCCGTCGAGATCAAGAACGTCCCGACGGAGGAGGACTTCGACCCGCTGATGGGCCTGGCGTTCCGCGTCGCCGACGCCCTCAAGCGCAGCGGGCTGCCCCGCCACCAGGTCGTCGTGCAGTCCTTCTGGCCGCCGAGCCTCGACGTCGTCGAGCTGCTCGCTCCCGGCTACCCGACGGCCTTCCTGACGCTCGGGGCGCTCAACGGCACCGGGCCGCTGCTCGCCCTCCTGCGCGGCTACGAGTGGATCTCCCCGCAGTGGCCGGTCGACCAGGCGACGATCCACCTCGCCCACCTCTTCGGCAAGCGGGTCGCCCCGTACACGCTGGACACCGCCGCGACCGTGAAGGCCGCGGCCCGGGCGGGGGTCGACGCGGTCATCACCGACGACCCGCCGATGGCGCAGGCCGCGCTGGCGGGCTAGTCGCCGGGCGGCGCCTCGAGCACGAACCACTCGAGGCTGCGCGGCGGGTCGAAGACGATCTGCGAGTGGTAGCCCATGACCTTGCGGCCGGTGATCTCCTGCACGGCGCCGCAGGTCGTCTCGGTCATGGACTCCTGGAAGGCCAGGCGGTAGTTGCGCACCAGGTCCTGCTTGCCGGCGCTCAGCAGCGTCTCCTCGTTGCGCGTCAGCCCGCCCTCGAGGACGACGAAGACGTGCTCGTCGTCGATGTAGGCCTTGGCCGCCTCCGGGCCGCGCCCGTAGTACTTGGCCTTGAGCCCGACCATCGCGTTGGCGAGCTTCGCGCGCATGGAGCCACGCTCGACGTCGCCGCCGAGCAGGTCCTCGGCGGCGCTCCTCTGGTGCTCGACCATGAGGGGATCCTATGCCCAGCGCGAAGCCGCCCACGTACGCGGCTGAACATGTGACACGCATCGATGTCACGTTCGCGGGTAGGTTCTGACTCTCTTGGCCGAACGTGGTGCGCGTCCCTCTGTCCCGGCGTGGCGGCTCAAGCTGCTGCGTGCCCTGCGGGCGTTCTTCACCCCGCTGCTGCCCGACGACTACCTCGAGCTCGTCAACCCCCTGTGGTCGACGCAGGAGCTGCGCGGGCGCATCGAGCGCATCGACCGGGAGGCCGGCAACGCCGTCACGATCCACATCAAGCCCGGCTGGGAGTGGGAGGGCCACGAGCCCGGCCAGTACCTGCGCGTCGGGTTCGTGGTCGACGGCGTGCACCACTGGCGGGCGTACTCGCTGACCAGCGACCCCGGCCAGCCCGACGGCAACATCTCCATCACGCCCAAGCTCGTCGAGGAGGGCGCCGTCACGCCGTACCTCGTGCGCGAGGCGACGCCCGGGACGATCGTCCGCCTCGGCGGCGTCGAGGGGCAGTTCACGCTGCCCGACCCGCCACCGCGCAAGGCGCTGTTCATCAGCGCCGGCAGCGGCATCACGCCGATCATGTCGATGCTGCGCTGCCTGGGCCGGCAGGACGCGATCCACGACGTGGTGCACCTGCACTCCGCGCGCGAGGAGGGCGACGTCGTCTTCGGCGACCAGCTGCGCGCGCTGGACGACCGCCACGACGGCTACCGCCTGCACCTCCAGCTCACCGGCCGCGACGGCCGGATGGGCCCGGCCGACCTCGACCGCCTGTGCGAGGACTGGCGCGAGCGCGAGACCTTCCTCTGCGGGCCGGCCGAGCTGCTCGACGCGATGTGCGAGCACTGGGAGGCCCACGGCGACCGCGACAAGCTCCACCTCGAGCGCTTCCAGCCCGTCATCGGCGGTGACGCCGGCGACGGCGCGGGCGGCACCGTCAAGCTGCTCAAGAGCGACATCGAGACCGAGTGCGACGGCGGCACGCCGATCCTGGTCGCCGGCGAGGAGGCCGGCGCCGAGCTGCCCTACGGCTGTCGCATGGGCATCTGCCACACCTGCGTGGGGCGGCTGTGCAGCGGCAAGGTCCGCGACCTGCGCTCCGGCGAGGTCCGCGGCTCCGACGGCGAGATGGTCCGCACCTGCATCCACGCCCCCGAGGGCGACGTCGTCCTCGACCTCTGACCCACCGACACGAGAGCGAAGGCCCCATGCCCGTCACCCCGATGATCGAGAGCCCGCTGTCCCGCCTCAGCCCGGAGGAGGTCGAGGCGATCGGCAAGGAGTTCGACGCGATCCACGACGAGGTGTTCGACAGCCTCGGCGACCGCGACCGCCGCTACATCCAGTCGATGATCGAGCTGCACCGCCGGATGCTCGTCGCCTCGCGGGTGCTCCTGTTCTTCTCGAAGTACAAGCCCGCGTGGGTCGCCGGCACCGCGGGGCTCGGGGCGGCCAAGATCCTCGAGAACATGGAGATCGGCCACAACGTCCTGCATGGTCAGTGGGACTGGATGAACGACCCGCAGATCCACTCGTCGACGTGGGACTGGGACACGGCGTCGACCGCCGAGGCGTGGAAGCACTCCCACAACTACGTGCACCACACGTACACGAACATCCTCGGCAAGGACAAGGACCTCGGCTACGAGATCATGCGGATCGACCCGCACCAGCCGTGGCACCCGGTCTACCTGCTGCAGCCCTTCTACAACGTGCTGCTCATGGCGTTCTTCGAGTGGGGCGTGGCGGTGCACGACCTCGACATCGAGGCGGTCCGCAAGGGCGAGAAGGACCCCAAGGCGCTCAAGCGCGAGCTCAAGGGCATCTGGACCAAGGCGCGGCGCCAGATCGTCAAGGACTACATCGCGTTCCCGGCGCTCTCGGGTCGCCACTGGAAGAAGACCCTGACGGCGAACTTCACCGCCAACCTGATCCGGAACTTCTGGTCGAACTGGATCATCTTCTGCGGCCACTTCCCGGACCAGACCTACGTGTACACGCAGGAGGAGACCGAGGACGAGACCAAGGGCGCCTTCTACATCCGCCAGCTCACGGGCGCCGCGAACATCGAGGGCTCGCCGCTGTTCCACGTCGCCAGCGGGAACCTCGGCTACCAGGTCGAGCACCACCTCTTCCCGGACATGCCGAGCACGCGCTACGCGGAGATCGCGCCGAAGGTCAAGGCGATCTGCGAGAAGTACGACCTGCCCTACAACACCGGGCCGTTCCTCCAGCAGTGGGGGATGGTCCAGCGCACGATCCTGCGCCTCGCCTTCCCGGGCGGCAAGCCGCGGCCCAAGCCCGGCCCGTACCGCAGCCGGCCCGAGGAGCGCGACCGGCCGGTGCAGCCGGCGCACGCCGCAGCCGCGTAGCGGCGCCTACCCTGCGGTGGGTGCGGATCACGTACCCGCCGCAGCTGCCGGTCTCGGCCCGGCGGGACGAGCTCCTGGAGGTCCTGCGCGACCACCAGGTCGTGATCGTCGCGGGCGAGACCGGGTCGGGCAAGACGACGCAGCTGCCCAAGATGCTGCTCGAGCTCGGCCGCGGCGAGGCCGGGATGATCGCCCACACCCAGCCGCGGCGGCTGGCGGCGCGGACCGTCGCCCAGCGCATCGCCGAGGAGCTCGGGGTGCAGCTCGGTCGCGAGGTCGGCTACGCGGTGCGCTTCAGCGACCGCTCGAGCGCCGAGACGCAGGTGCGGCTCATGACCGACGGCCTGCTGCTGGCGGAGATCGCGCGCGATCCGCTGCTGCGCCGCTACAGCACGGTCGTCGTCGACGAGGCCCACGAGCGGTCGCTGAACATCGACTTCCTGCTCGGCTGCCTCAAGCGGATCCTGCCGCGCCGGCCCGACCTCAAGGTCGTCATCACCAGCGCGACGATCGAGACCGACCGCTTCAGCGCGCATTTCGACGGCGCGCCGGTCGTGGAGGTGTCGGGGCGCACGTACCCGGTCGAGGTCCGCTACCGCCCGGTGGTGGACCCCGACGACCCGGAGGCCGGCGAGCGCGACCAGGCCGAGGCGATCGGCGACGCGGTCGAGGAGCTCTTCGGCGAGGGCCGTGGCGACGTCCTCGTCTTCCTCAGCGGCGAGCGCGAGATCCGCGACACCGCGGAGGGGCTGCGCGGCCGGCTCGGCGACGGCGTCGAGGTCCTGCCGCTCTTCGCGCGGCTGTCGGCCGAGGAGCAGCAGCGCGTCTTCAAGCCGGGCGGCAAGCCGCGCGTCGTCCTGGCCACGAACGTCGCCGAGACGTCGCTGACGGTCCCCGGCATCCGGTACGTCGTCGACCCGGGCACCGCACGCATCAGCCGCTACAGCGCCCGGCTCAAGGTCCGGCGGCTGCCGATCGAGCGCATCTCGCAGGCGTCGGCCAACCAGCGCAAGGGCCGCTGCGGCCGTGTCGCCGAGGGCATCTGCATCCGGCTCTACGCCGAGGAGGACTTCGAGGCGCGCCCGGCGTTCACCGACCCCGAGGTCCAGCGCACGAGCCTCGCCGCGGTGATCCTCCAGATGGCGGCGCTCGGCCTGGGCGACGTCGAGGACTTCCCCTTCCTCGACCCGCCCGACCGCCGTCAGGTCCGCGACGGCCTCGCGCTCCTGCACGAGCTCGGCGCGCTGGACCCACAGCAGGAGGACCCGCGCAAGCGCCTGACGAAGCTCGGGCGCAAGCTGGCCCGGCTGCCGGTCGACCCGCGGCTGGGACGGATGGTCCTCGAGGCCGACCGGCGCCACTGTGCGACGGAGGTCGTCGTCATCGCGGCGGCGCTCTCCATCCAGGACCCGCGCGAGCGCCCGGCCGACAAGCGGCAGGCCGCCGACGAGCGCCACGCGCGCTTCGCCGACGAGACGTCGGACTTCCTGGCGCTGCTGAACCTGTGGAACCACCTGCGCGAGCGCCAGCGGGTGCTGTCGGGCAGCGCCTTCCGGCGCGAGTGCAAGAGCGAGTTCCTGCACGTCCTGCGCATCCGCGAGTGGCAGGACCTCGCCGGCCAGCTGCGCTCGGCCGCCAAGGACGTCGGCGTGCGCTTCAACCAGCAGCCGGCCGAGCCGGCGGCGGTCCACCAGGCGCTGCTGGCCGGGCTGCTGTCCCACGTGGGCGTCCGGGACGCCCGCAGGAAGGGCGAGTACCTCGGTGCCCGCGGCGCGCGGTTCGCCGTCTTCCCGGCGAGCGCGCTCGCCAAGAAGCCGCCGTCGTGGGTGATGGCCGCCGAGCTCGTCGAGACCTCGCGGCTGTGGGGACGGACGGTCGCCCGCATCGAGCCGGCGTGGATCGAGCCGCTGGCCGAGCACCTGGTCCGGCGCACGCACGAGGAGCCGCGCTGGGAGCGCCGGCGCGGCAGCGCCGTCGTCACCGAGCGCGTGACGCTCTACGGCCTGCCGGTCGTGGCCGGGCGGCGCGTCGGCCTGGCCCGGCTGGACCCGGCCGGCGCCCGCGAGCTGTTCCTCCGCAAGGCGCTCGTCGAGCGCGACTGGGACACGCGCCAGCGCTTCTTCGCCGAGAACGGCCGGCGCCTCGAGGAGGTCGAGGAGCTCGAGCACCGCAGCCGCCGGCGGGGGCTGCTGGCCTCCGACGAGACGCTCCTGGCCTTCTTCGACGCGCGGGTGCCGGCCGAGGTGGTCGACGCACGGTCCTTCGACCGCTGGTGGCGCGACGCCCGCAAGGACGACCCCGACCTCCTGACGCTGCCGCGCGAGCTGCTGGTCGACGAGGCGGCGGCGGGGTCGCTCGACGACCCCGACGAGCGCCCGGTCGTCTGGCGAGACGGCGAGCTGGAGATGGCGCTCTCGTACCGGTTCGAGCCGGGCGCGCCCGACGACGGCGTCACCGTCCACGTCCCCCTCACGGCGCTGGCCGCGCTCGACGCCGACGCGTTCACCTGGCAGGTCCCGGCCCTGCGCGAGGAGCTCGTCACGGCGCTGCTGCGCGGCCTGCCCAAGGAGCTGCGCAAGCCGCTCGTGCCGGTGCCCGAGACGGCGAAGGCCGTGGTCGCACGGCTGCGGCCGGGCAGGGAGCCGCTGCTCGAGGCGGTCGCCCGCGAGGTGGCGGCGCTTCGGGGCGTGCGCATCGCCTACGCCGACTGGGACCTCGAGCGCGTGCCCGACCACCTGCGCCTCGCCTTCCGCGTCGAGGACGAGCAGGGGCGGGTCGTCGCCGAGGGCCGTGACCTCGATGCGCTGCGCGCCGCGGCGCGGCCGCTGCTGCAGGAGCAGCTGACCGCCGCCACGCCGGACCTCGAGCGCCACGGACTGCGGACGTGGGACGGCGTGGGCGAGCTGCCCCGGCGCGTCGAGCTGCCGGGCAGCGGCGGCGCGGTGGCGGCGTTCCCGGCGCTGGTCGACGAGGGCGAGACCGTCGGCGTCCGGGTCCTGGACACGCCCGAGCAGCAGGCCGCCGCGATGGCCGCGGGCACGCGCCGGCTGCTGCTGCTCACGTCGCCCTCGCCGGCCAAGGCGGTCCGCGACCGGCTGAGCCCCGCCGCGCAGCTCACGCTGGCGACCGCGCCGCACGGCAGCCTCGCGGCGGTGCTGCAGGACGCCACGGTCGCGGCGGTCGACGCGCTCGTGGCCCAGGCCGGCGGGCCGGCCTGGGACGCGGCGTCCTTCGGGCGCCTGCGCGACCACGTCGCCGGGCACCTCGTGCCGGCCACCGCCCAGGTCGTCGACCAGGCGGTGGAGGTGCTCGACGCGGTGCGCGAGGTCCGGCGCGGGCTCGAGGCGCTGCGCGGCCCGCAGTTCGCCCCGGTGCGCGAGGACGTCAGCCGCCAGCTCGGCCGGCTCGTGCACCCCGGCTTCCTGGCCGGGGTCGGCGTCCGGCGCCTGCCCGACGTCCTGCGCTACGTCCGCGGCGCCGCCCGGCGGCTCGAGCGCGTCCCCGACGCGCTCGCCGTCGACCTCGACCGGCTGCGCGCGGTGCAGGAGCTCGAGGCGCTCCTCGCCGCCCGGCGTGCGGCGTGGCCCGCGGGGCGCCCGCTGCCCGAGGCGCTGCGCGAGGTCCCGTGGATGCTCGAGGAGCTGCGGATGAGCCACTTCGCCCAGGGCCTGGGCGCGCGCAAGCAGGTGTCGGCCAAGCGCATCCGCAAGGCGCTGGACGAGGCGGCGCGTGAGGCCCTGACCGCCGCCGGACCCGCTTCCTGAGCGAGCGTCCAGCTGGGCGGGATCTTGCTCAGGTCCTGCGCCGAGGTGCCGATCCCGGGGGCCGATGGCCCGTCGCACCCCCGTCCTGCCCCTGCTGGTCGCCGCGCTGCTGGCGGTCGTCGCCTGCGCGGCGCCCGCGAGCGCCCACCACCGCCCCTGGCACGAGGCCGACGCCCCGACGGGCGGCGCCTACGACGACGGCGACTGGAGCGACGAGGACGAGGACGACTGGTCCGACGAGGACGACCAGGGCGGCCAGGTCTGGGACGACACCGGCGACCAGGCGGGCGGCACCGACGACGGCGTCTTCCCGCTGCCGGAGGTCGACGACGGCCAGGGCACCGAGCAGGACGCCGGCGGCGGGCTCCTCACCGACCCCGTCGAGTCGCTCCTGCCCAAGCTCGTGACGGGCAGGACCGTCGCCGGCAAGGTGGCGCGGATGCGCAAGGACGGCAAGGCGGCGGTGCCGCGCGGGGCGCCCAAGCGCGTGCGCCAGATGATCGCCGCGGCCAACCAGATCGTCGGCAAGCCCTACAAGTGGGGCGGCGGCCACGCGTCGATCGTCGACCGCGGCTACGACTGCTCGGGCGCCGTGAGCTACGCGCTCATCCGCACGGGCCTGCTCAACGCGCCGCGCGTCTCGGGCTCCCTGGCCCGCTGGGGCTCCGGTGGCACCGGGCGCTGGGTCAGCGTCTACGCCAACAAGGGCCACGTCTACATGGAGATCGCGGGGCTGCGGCTGGACACCAGCCCGGTCGGCGACCCGTCGGGGCGCAAGGGCGTGCGCTGGCGGCCGGTGATCGGCAAGCGCCGCGGGTTCTCCACCCGCCACCCCGTCGGGCTGTAGCCGTCAGGCGGTCGCGGGCCGCGCCTGCGTGCGCGGGTGCGTCCGGCTCGCCGTGCGGCGCCCGCGCGTCGTGCGCGCCGCGGCCCAGCGGATCGCGGGCTGCTCGACGACCACCCACGAGAGCAGCGCCAGCGGCAGGGTGATCGCGAAGACGGCGACCAGCGCGCCGCCCAGCGTCTCCGGCCAGCGGTCCGTCGTGCGCAGCCAGAAGATCACGAGGTAGTGCGCGAGGTACGTGCCGTAGGAGAGCTTGCCCGCCCAGCGCGCGGGCGCGCCGGCCAGCAGCCGAGCCCGGCGGGCGACGAGGGCGTAGGAGGCGATGACCATGGCGATGCCCAGCACGGCCGGCTGGTCGGCGAGGACGTCGCGCAGCGTCTGCGGGCCCACGGCGTAGCCGTGCCACCAGGCGTTGAGCGCGACGAGCGCGAGGCCGCCGCCCAGCAGCAGGCGGCCGGTGCGCCGCGAGGCCTGCCGGCCGTGGGTCAGCGTCGCGACGAGCATGCCCGCGCCGAACTCGGCGAGGTGGACCGGCAGCTTGTCGTCGAGCACCGGGTTCCAGGGCGCCAGGGCGTTCCAGGCGACGAAGCCGACGCCGGCGGCCACCACCCCGCCGCACACGAGCGCCTGGCCGCGACGCGCCAGGCGCAGCGTCACGAGCGCGACGAGCGGCAGCAGCGCGTAGAAGGTGAGCTCCACGCCGAGCGTCCACATCGGCGGGTCGAGCTGCTTGGCGGTCTCGGGGAACCACTCCTGCGCGAGCAGGAGGAAGACCGGCAGCTCGCCGGCGGTGACGCCCATCGGGTGCGCGAGGTGGGACAGCAGCAGGAACGCGCCGAGGACCGCGACCCAGTACGCCGGGAGGATCCGGGCGGCGCGGCGCAGCGCGTAGTGGCCGAGGTGCGGCCGCGGCCGGCCGTCGAGCGAGGCCGCCACGAACGCGCGGTGCACGAAGAAGCCCGAGAGCGCGAAGAACACCGGCACGCCGATGCGCAGCTCGCCGATGAGGACGTCGGTGAACGTCTTGTCGGGCTTGCCCAGGTCGCCGTAGACGTACATCCAGACGTGCAGGACGACGATCCCCAGCGCGGTGAGGCCGCGCAGGCCGTCCAGGGCGTCCAGACGGTGCCCCGCGCCCTGAGGCGCGGTGGCGGTCCCACCTGCTGCCACGGACTACGCGGCGGCCGGCGCCGCCGCGTGGGCCTCGACCCAGGCAAGCACCTCGTCGCGGGTGAGCGAGAACCCGTCGGGCGGCAGCGTCGCGAGCACCTCGTGCACGAACGGCCGGCAGCGCGCCTCGACCAGCGCCGGGTTGTCCGTCGCGTCGAGCAGGATCGCTCGCGCCAGCGCCGCGGTCGCCGGACCGCGCCGGCCCCAGGCGGGCGTCGTGTCGGTGTGCAGCGGGCGGCGCAGCCGGTCGTCCTGCACCCAGACGCGCGGCCCGTCCCCACCCTGGCAGCCGACGTAGCGGACGGGGAGCTCGGAGCGGCGGCGCGTGGTCGTCGCGGCGGGCATGCCTGCACCCCACACGACGTTCCTCAACGCGAGGTATGTCGCACCTGAGCCGTCCATGAGGATGCTCATTCCCCGCTGCCCGCGGGCGCAACCGAGGAGGCGGTGCGCCGGGCCACCTCGTCGCGCACGATGGGCGCGACCTCGGTGCCCAGGAGCTCGATGGCCCGCATGACCGCGTCGTGGGGGAGCGTGCCGACGCTGAGCTGGAGCAGGAAGCGGTCGTGGCCGAAGAGCTCGTGCTGGAAGAGGACCTTCTCGGCGACCTCCTCGGGGCTGCCGACGACGTTGGCGCCGCGCAGCGTCGTGCCGGCGTCGAAGTCCTGGCGGCGCATGGGCGGCCAGCCGCGCTCGCGGCCGATCTGGTCCATGACGACCTTGTGCGTGGGGAAGGCGATGTCGGCGGCCTCGCGCTTGGTGCGGGCGATGAAGCCGTGGGAGTTGATGCTCAGCGGCTGGGGGTCGTGGCCGCCCTCGGCCAGCGCGCGGCGGTGGAGGTCGGCGAGCGGCGCGAAGCGCTCGGGCATCCCGCCGATGATCGCGATGGCCAGGGGCAGGCCGAGCATCCCGGCGCGCACGACGGACTGCGGAGTGCCGCCGACGGCGACCCAGACGGGCAGCGGGTCCTGCGCCGGTCGCGGGTAGACGGCGCGGCCGTCGATCGGCGGGCGGTGCCGGCCCGACCAGGTGACGACCTCCTGCTCGCGCAGCGCGAGCAGCAGGCCCAGCTTCTCGGCGAAGAGCTCGTCGTAGTCGTCGAGGTCGTAGCCGAACAGCGGGAAGGACTCGATGAACGAGCCGCGGCCCGCCATGACCTCCGCGCGCCCGCCCGAGAGGAGGTCGAGGGTGGCGAACTGCTGGAAGACGCGCACCGGGTCGTCGGAGCTCAGGACGGACACCGCGCTGGTCAGCCGGATGCGCTTCGTCGTGCGCGCCGCCGCGGCCAGGACGACGGCGGGCGCAGAGACCATGAAGTCCGGGCGATGGTGCTCGCCCACGCCGAAGACGTCGAGCCCGACCTCGTCGGCCAGCTCGATCTCCTCGAGCAGGTCGGCCATCCGCTGCTGCGGCGTGTCCCTGCGTCCCGTCGCCGGGTCGGCGGTCAGCTCGCCGAAGGTGTAGATGCCGAGCTCCATGGTCCGGCCAGTGTGCCGCGCGCACGAAAGGCCTGCACCTGTCGCACGTCGGTGTAACCCGGGGACGCCTGCAGGGGTACCTCCCTGTGCCCTTCTTCAGCGAGGTGCCACCACCGCTGACCCCGGAGCCGGTCGTCGCGCCGGTCACGCGCGACGTCGCCGAGCTCCCGCCGCTGGGCGACGTCGCTCCCGTCCTGCGCGCGCAGCGCCGGACCCGCGCCGCCCGGCGCGCCGCGCACGAGCGCCGCCTCGCGGCCCGTGTGCGCTTCCCCGTCCGCGGCACCGCGCGCGTCGACCGCGCGGGCGCCGGGGCGTTCGGTGACCACCGCGGGTCGCACGTGCACGAGGGCCAGGACGTCTTCGCGCCCGCCGGCACGCCGCTCGTCGCGCTGACCGACAGCGTCGTCCTCGAGACCGGCAGCGGCGACGGCCGCGGGAACTTCGTGGCCCTCTACGACCGCCGGCGCCACCGCACGCTCGTGTACCTCCACCTCCAGCGGCCGGCGAGCGTGCGGACCGGTGAGCGGCTGCGCGCGGGCGAGCGCGTCGGGCGCGTCGGGTGCATCGGCAGCTGCTGGGGCGACCACCTCCACCTCGAGGTGCGCCGCGGCCGCTCGCCGCAGGGCGAGCCGCTGGACCCGCGGCCGCTGCTGCGCCGCGCCGCCCGCGCGCCGGGCCGCGGCACCGCCTAGGGGGCGAGCGCGCGCACGAGCCGGTCGACGACGCCGTCCAGCACGTCGTCGACCGTGAACCCCGCGCCGGAGAGCATGTCGCTCGTGCTCAGCGCGGCGAGGCCCTGGAGCGCGGCGAAGGCGAACAGCGAGACCTCCCTGGGATCGCCGGCCTCCACCGCGCCGGCGGCCTGGCCCGCGGCGATGAGCTCGAGCGGCCGGCCGAAGGCCCGGTCGGCCGCCTCGCGCACACCCGGCGGGACGTCGGGCCGGTGCTTGCCGGCGAACATGAGGTCGAGCAGCGCGGCATCGCGCGTCGCGAAGGTGACGTAGGCCCGGGCGAACGCGGCGAGCCGGTCGCGCCACGGCGCCTGGCCGCCCGGGTCGGCGTCCTCCATCTCGCGGCCCAGGCGCTCGAAGCCCTCCTGGGCGAGCGCGTCGAACAGCGCCTGCTTGTCGGCGAAGTGGCGGCGCGGGGCGGCGTGGCTCACGCCGGCGCGGCGGGCGAGCTCGCGCAGCGACAGGTCGGCGAGGCCGCCGGCGCGCAGCGCCTCCTCCGCGTGGGCGAGCAGCTCGGCGCGGAGGTTGCCGTGGTGGTAGCTGCGTGGCGCCGTCGCGGCCATCGCGCAGCAGCGTACCGCGATCGGCGGCCGATGTAGACGTTGACAACAAAGTCGGCAGTGACTACATTGCGGCGCATGCCCTCCTCCCAGAAGTGGACCGCGGCCGACCTCCCGGCGCTCGACGGCCGCACGTACGTCGTCACCGGCGCCACCAACGGCCTCGGCCTCGAGACCGCCCGCGCGCTCGCGGGCGCCGGCGCCCAGGTCGTCCTCGCCGTCCGGGACCTCGAGCGCGGCGCCGCGCTCGCGGCAGAGCTGCCCGACGGTGCCCAGGCGCGCCACCTCGACCTCGCCGACCTCGCCTCGGTCCGGGCGTTCGCCGACGCCTGGGGGGACGCCCCCATCGCCGGCCTCGTCGCCAACGCCGGCGTGATGGCGACGCCGCTGCGGCGCACCGCCGACGGCTTCGAACTGCAGTTCGGCACGAACCACCTCGGCCACTTCGCCCTGGTGAACCTGCTGCTCGAGCACGTCACCGACCGCGTCGTGGTCGTGTCCTCGATGGCCCACCGCCAGGGCGCGATCGACCTGGACGACCTCAACTGGGAGCGCAGGTCGTTCAGGACGTGGTCGGCCTACGGCCAGTCGAAGCTCGCGAACCTCCTCTTCGTCTCCGAGCTCCAGCGCCGCCTGGACGGGGCCGGCTCGCCGGTCCGCGCGATCGCCGCCCACCCGGGCTACGCGGCGACCAACCTCCAGTTCCACACCGAGCGCTTCGGCGCGGACCTGGTGATGGGACTGCTCAACCGCGTCATGGCCCAGAGCGCCGAGGCCGGCGCGTGGCCGACGCTCTACGGCCTCGTCGCGGACGTCCCGGGCGACAGCTTCGTCGGGCCCGACGGATTCCAGCAGTCGCGCGGCCACCCGAAGCTCGTCGGCCGCTCCGCCGCCGCACAGGACCGCGTCATGGCGCAGGCCCTGTGGGAGCGCAGCGAGGCCCTGACGGGCGTCACGTTCGGCCTGGCCGCCGGCGAGCCCGCCCGCGCCTGACCGCCGCCGCCCTCACCACGGCAGGGTGCCGTGCGGTCGGAGAAGGTCCCGGTCGGCCCGTCGTGGCCGGCCTGGGCCGCGGCGACGATCGCGTCGGTGCCCTCCTGGACGGTCTGCGGACCCGAGTGGCCGTTGAGGTCCGTCGCGGTGTAGCCCGGGTCGACGGCGACGAAGCGGATGGCGTCGATCGCCTTGGCGTACTGCGTCGTCAGCATGGTCAGCGCGCTCTTCGAGGCGCTGTAGGCGAAGCCCGGGACGGTGGACTCGACCCGCTCGGGGTCGTGCGTCATCGCGAACGACCCGAGCCCGCTCGAGACGTTGACGACGACCGGGGCGTCCGAGCGCTCGAGCAGCCCCAGGAAGGCCTGGGTCACCCGGACGGGCCCCAGGACGTTCGTGGCGAGGACCTCGGCGACGTCGTCGGCCGTCATCTCCGCCACGGGCTTCGTCGCCCCCGTGATCCCGGCGTTGTTGACGAGGACGTCGAGGCGGCCCGAGACCTCCTCGACGCGGGCGACGGCGGCGGCGACGCTGGCGTCGTCGGTCACGTCGAGCGCGACGAAGCGCGCCCCCAGGGCGTCGGCGGCGGCGCTGCCGCGCTCCGGGTCGCGCGCGGCGACCCACACGTCGTGGCCGGCGGCCAGCAGCCGGCGGGCGGCCTCGTGGCCGAGGCCCTTGTTGGCTCCGGTGATGAGCGTCGTGGTCATGGCGGCCATGCTGCGCCGGGTCCGCCCCGGGCACCAGAGACCCCGCGAGCCTGGGACTCGCAGGGCCACCCTGCGCCGGCCGGCGCGCGGCACACTGGGGGCATGGACCACGACCGCGACGAGCTCGCCCGCTGCCTGCGCACCTGGCGCGACCGGCTCTCGCCCGCGGAGGTCGGCCTGCCCGCCGGCGGGCGGCGCCGCGCGCCGGGGCTGCGCCGCGAGGAGCTCGCCGGCCTCGCCGGCGTCTCGCTGGACTACCTCGCCCGGCTCGAGCAGGGACGCGCCACGCACCCGTCGGCCTCGGTCGTCGCGTCGCTGGCCCGTGCCCTGCGGCTCACCGACGCCGAGCGCGACCACCTCCAGCGCCTGGCCGGCCACGCCCCCGAGGGTCCCGGCACCATCGACCGCCACCTGACGCCCGGCGTCCAGCGCATCGTCGACCGCCTCGCCGACCAGCCGGTCCTCGTCATGGACGCGGCGTGGCAGGTCGTGGCCGCCAACCCGCTGGCGGTCGCCCTGCTGGGCGACTGGTCCGGGCTGCCCGAGCGTGAGCGCAACGTCGCCTGGCGCCACTTCGGCCGCTTCCCGATCTGCCAGGTGCGCACCCCGGAGGAGGACGACCGGATGGCGCGCGAGATCGTGGCCGACCTCCACCAGGTGACGGCGCGCTACCCGCACGACGAGCCGCTGCGCCAGCTCGTCGCCGACCTGCGCGCCACGTGCCAGCGCTTCGCCGAGCTGTGGGAGGCGCGACCCGTCATGCCGCGCCACGCCTCCCGCAAGACGTTCGACCACCCGCAGGTCGGGCTGATGACGCTCGACTGCGACGTGCTGCAGACCACGAACAGCGACCTGCGGCTGGTCGTCTACTCGGCCGCGCCGGGCTCGGACGACGCCCGGGCACTGGCGCTGCTGGCGACGATCGGCCTGCAGGACATGGGCGCCCAGGCGCCCGCGCCGGCCTAGGTGGCGAGCTCGCCGCGCTTGCGCGCCACGAGCGCGGAGTAGAAGAGCTCCGAGCCGTCGGCCGCGAGGCGATGGCGGTAGGTGCGCTGGGCGCAGAGCTCGATGGTGCCGTCGGTCACGGCCCCGCGCACGAGCTCGGCGAAGCCCGATCCGTCGTCGGCGTCGAGGAAGTCCTCCTTGATCGTCATCGCCAGCCAGCCGTCGATCGCCACGAAGCCGAAGGCCGCGGCGAAGACCGCGGGCGGGACGTCGCCGAAGCCCAGCGCCGCGACGGTGGTCAGGCAGTTCGGGGACGCCGACGCGAGGGTCGCGTGGGCGCCGGCCTCGAGCGCGGTGAGGTCGCCGACGACGTAGGCGTCGTAGACGCCCGGCCGGTCGCGCTCGGCCGCCTCGCGCGCCTCGGGCAGGAGGTCGATGCCGGTGACCGAGCCGACGCCCAGCCGGGCGAGCCGCTCGCCCACCATGCCGTTGCCGGCGCCGAGGTCCAGCACGCGCAGCGACGACGGTTCCACGCCGGCCGCCGCGACCTGCTCGGCCAGGAGCTCGGTGACGACCTGCGGGGACTGGCAGCGCAGCTCCTCGTAGAACAGCTGCTCGTAGAGGCCGGGCCGCCGGTAGATGGCGGCGTAGTCGTGGAAGCGCACGCGCTCCACGCCGTCCTCGCCGTGGAGGTCGCAGCACTCGGCGTCCTGGTCGGCAGCGGCGTTGCTGTCGGGGAACGCGATGGCGTAGCGGCCGGTCGGGTGCGGTCGGGAGATCGTGTCGGGCACCTCCTCGCCCTACCCATGGCCCGCCGCGCCAACCGCGAGGACCGGCCCGCGCATCAGGAGCGTCGTCGCGGGGCACCCGCCCGGCCATGCGCACGACGAGGAGGACCCCATGCAGCTGACGGCGGCGATCACGGTGCTCGCGCCCGAGGACGAGGTGCGCCGGTGCTGGGAGCGGGCCGACCTGCCGGCCATCGACGGTGCGACGGTGACCTACGCGGCGGCGCCGGGCGACCGCGGCACCGAGGTCCACGTCGCGCTCGCGCAGCGTGGCCCGGGCGGCAAGGTCGGCGAGGTCGTGGGCAAGGTCACGGGGGCGCCGTCCCTCGCCCAGGTCAAGGACCGCCTGCGCCACGTCAAGCAGCTCGTCGAGACCGG
The DNA here is from genome assembly GCF_017084525.1 of Conexibacter sp. SYSU D00693. Taxonomy (GTDB): domain Bacteria; phylum Actinomycetota; class Thermoleophilia; order Solirubrobacterales; family Solirubrobacteraceae; genus Baekduia. The sequence goes on along the minus strand of NZ_CP070950.1, from coordinate 2,130,748 downwards.
GGTCATCTCGCGCTCGGACGGCGTGCCCGAGGGCGAGCGCTTCGAGCGCAAGCTCAAGCAGCACCCCGCGCAGCCGCTCAGCGCCGACGAGCTCGACAAGGCGGGCGTGGCATGAGGGCGAGCGTCTGGTCGGGCCGCAACACCATGCAGGTCGAGGAGGTGCCGGACCCGCGGATCCTCAACGAGCGCGACGCGATCGTGAAGATCACCTCGACGGCGATCTGCGGCTCGGACCTGCACCTCTACGACGGCTACGTGCCGACGATGCAGCACGGCGACATCCTCGGCCACGAGTTCATGGGCGAGGTCGTCGAGACCGGCAAGGGCGTCTCGCACCTCAGCGTCGGCGACCGCGTCGTCGTCCCGTTCCCGATCGCCTGCGGCGGCTGCTGGCACTGCAAGCAGGGGCTCACGGCGGCGTGCGAGAACTCCAACCCCAACGCCGGGCTGGCCGAGAAGATGTTCGGCCACACCTGCTCGGGGATCTTCGGCTACTCGCACCTCACGGGCGGCTACGCCGGCGGCCAGGCCGAGTACGCGCGGGTGCCCTACGCCGACGTGGGCCCGATGAAGGTCGAGGACGACCTCAGCGACGAGCAGGTCCTCTTCCTCACGGACGTCTTCCCGACGGGCTACATGGGCGCGGAGCTGTGCGACGTCCAGGGCGGCGACGTCATCGCGGTGTTCGGGGCCGGGCCGGTCGGGCTCTTCGCCATCGCCAGCGCGATCATGCTCGGCGCCGAGCAGGTCATCGCCATCGACCCCCAGCAGTACCGCCTCGACATGGCGACCGCGAAGGCGGGGGCGACCGCGACGATCAACCCCGACGAGTGCGCCGACGTCGTCGAGCAGCTCAAGGAGCTCACGGGCGGCCGCGGGCCCGACGCGTGCATCGACGCCGTCGGCATGGAGGCCACCCACGGCCACAGCACGCTCAACGCCGTCGAGCGCGTCAAGCAGGCCAACCGGATGGAGACCGACAAGGGGCCGGCGCTGCGCGACGCGATCATGGCCTGCCGTCCCGGCGGCATCGTCTCGGTGATGGGCGTCTACGGCGGGCTCATGGACAAGTTCCCCACCGGCGCCTTCATGAACAAGGGCCTGCAGCTGCGCACCGGCCAGTGCCACGTGCACCGCTACCTCGAGCCGCTCTACGAGCACATCCGCAACGGCGACATCGACCCGAGCTTCATCGTCACCCACCGCCTCCCGCTCGACGAGGCCCCGAACGCCTACGAGACCTTCAAGCACAAGCAGGACGAGTGCGTGAAGGTCGTCCTCAAGCCCTGACCCGGAGACCCAGCATGCGCTTCCCCCGGCCCATCGACGCCACGATGCACGGCGTCACCGACTACAGCGTCGGCACCCTGCTCATGACGGCGTTCCCGAAGCTCGCGGGCATCGAGGGCACCCGCTCGGCGCGGCAGATCCGCCTCGCGGGCGCCACGCACGCCGCCTACAGCACCGTCACGGACTACCCCCTGGGGGCGGTCAAGGCGATCCCGTACAAGGTCCACCTCGGCCTCGACCTCGCCGGTGCGCTCGCCCTCGCGGCCACGCCGTTCGTCACGGGCCAGTACAAGCGTGGACGGCGGCAGTGGGTGCCCCACGTCGGCCTCGCGCTGTTCGAGCTGCAGTCGCTGCTGCTCAGCGACCCGACGGGCAAGGGCGACTTCCACGGCGACGTCGACGCGATCCGCGAGGCCAACGAGCTCGACCCCCACCAGCGCATCCACGAGGGCCCGACGGCGGTCAAGCCGGGCAGCGCCAAGGCAGCCGCCGCAGCCTGAGGTGGACGCGGCTGGACTCGAACCAGCGACCTCACGCGTGTGAAGCGTGCGCTCTAACCAGCTGAGCTACGCGTCCGGGACGCAGGAGGGTAGCGCGCGGCGGGTCCGCAGGGCGCGGTGACCTGCGCACTAGTGTGGTCCCCGCGATGGCGGGGACTGAGGGGGCACGGCGACCGGCGATCCTGGCGGTGGACGACGAGCCCGCGGTGCTCGCAGCCGTCGCCCGCGACCTGCGCCGGGGCTTCGGCGAGCGCTACCGGATCCTGCGGGCGACCTCGGGGGCCGAGGCGCTCGAGCTGCTCAAGGAGGTGCGCCGGCGCGGCGACCAGGTCGCCCTGCTCGTCGCCGACCAGCGGATGCCCGGGATGTCGGGCACCGAGTACCTCGTCCAGGCCCGTCAGCTCGCGCCCGAGGCCAAGCGCGTCCTGCTCACCGCCTACGCCGACACCGAGGCGGCGATCCAGGCGATCAACGAGGTGGCGCTGGACTACTACCTCCTCAAGCCCTGGGACCCGCCGGAGGAACAGCTCTTCCCGGTGGTCGAGGACCTGCTGACGACGTGGGAGGCCGGCGCGGCGCTCGAGGCCGGCGGCGTGCGGCTCGTCGGCCACCGCTTCTCGCGCGAGTCCCACGACCTGCGCGACTTCCTGGCGCGCAACCGCGTCCCGGCGCGCTGGCTCGACGTCGAGCGCGATGGCGAGGCGCGCGAGCTGCTGACCGTGGCCGGCGTGGAGCCCGACCGGCTGCCGGTCGCGCTGCTCGAGGACGGCTCGGTGCTCGAACGCCCGACCGTCACCGAGCTCGCCGAGCGCCTCGGCGTCAGCGGAGCGCCGTCGCAGGACCACTACGACCTCGTCATCGTCGGCGGCGGACCCGCCGGCCTGGCCGCCGCGGTCTACGGCGCCTCCGAGGGCTTGAAGACGGTGCTCGTCGAGCGCGAGGCGCCCGGCGGGCAGGCGGGGCAGTCCAGCCGCATCGAGAACTACCTCGGCTTCCCGACCGGCCTGTCGGGCTCGGACCTCGCGCGGCGGGCGACCGACCAGGCGCGCCGGCTCGGCGCCGAGCTGCTGAGCGTACAGGACGCGGTGGGACTGCGGGCCGAGGGGGCGGGGCGCATCGTCGAGCTCAGCGGGGGCGGGACGCTGAGCGCGAGCTGCGTCCTCGTCGCCTCCGGCGTCTCCTACCGCCAGCTCGACGCGCCGGGCTTCGCCGACTTCACCGGCGCGGGGGTCTACTACGGCGCCGCGCTGACCGAGGCGCGCTCGTGCGCGGACCAGCACGTCGTGGTCATCGGCGGCGCCAACTCCGCCGGCCAGGCCGCGGTCTACTTCTCCGGCTACGCCCGCCAGGTGACGATGCTCGTGCGCGGCCCGTCGCTCGAGGCGTCGATGTCGCACTACCTCATCGAGCAGCTGGCGGCCCTGCCCAACGTGGAGGTGCGCACCGGCACGTCGGCGGTCGCGGCCGAGGGCCAGGACGGCCGGCTGACGCGCCTGCAGGTCAAGGGCCCCGACGACGCCGAGCCGGTGGCGATGGACGTCGACGCGTGCTTCATCTTCATCGGCGCCGCGCCGCGCACCGACTGGCTGGACGGCGTCGTCGCCCGTGACCCGCGCGGGTTCATCCTCGCCGGGCCCGACGCGCAGCAGGCGGGGTGGGCGCTGGGCCGCGAGCCCTACCTGCTGGAGACCACCGTGCCCGGCGTCTTCGTCGCCGGCGACGTCCGCGCCCGCTCGATCAAGCGCGTCGCCAGCGCGGTCGGGGAGGGCTCGATGGCGGTCTCGCTCATCCACCAGTACCTCGTCGACGCATGAGCAGCGCGCCGCTCACGCTCGAGGAGCTGCGCAGCGTCGACCTGTTCGACGAGCTCGACGACGAGGCGCTGGCCCAGTGGCTCGCCGTCGCGCAGACCCGCGACGTCCCGGCGGGCACCGACGTCACCGAGCGCGGCGACCCGCTCGGCGTCCACCTGCTCCTGGAGGGCACGATGCGCCCGTGGCTGCGCGTCGGCGACGGCGAGGAGCCGCTGGACCGCCAGCACGCGCCGACGTGGATCGGCGCCGTGGCGACGCTCACCGAGAAGCCGCTCGACGTCCGCATGGAGGCCGAGGTCGACTGCCGCGTGGCGCTCCTGCCCCGGGAGGACTTCCGCCGGCTCGCCTTCGCCCACCAGACCGTGCACACGCGCGTCATGCGCGCTGTCGTCCCGGTGCTGAGCGGGCTGACCGCCGTCGAGCAGCACCGCGAGCGCCTCGCGTCGCTGGGCACCATGGCCGCCGGCCTGGCCCACGAGATGGGCAACCCTGCCGCGGCGGCCCAGCGCGCGGCCGACCAGCTCGACGAGGCCCTCTCCGTCATCGGCGGCGCGATGCAGCGCTTCGTCGACGCCGGCGTCGAGCGCGACCAGGCGGCGAAGATCCTCGAGCTGCAGGCGCGGCTCGCCGCCGGCGTCCAGGGCCGCAGCGCGCTGGACGCCCTCGACGCCGCCGACGCCGAGGACGAGCTCGCCGACCGCCTCGCCGACCACGGCGTCGCCGAGCCGTGGCGGGTGGCCGAGCCGCTGGCCGCCGCCGGGGCGGACGCCACCTGGCTCGACGAGGTCGCCGCGATCGCCGGCCCGGCGACGCCCACGGCCGTGGAGCTCACCGCCGCGACCCTCGGCGCCCACGGCCTGGCCGTCGAGCTCAAGGAGGCCACGCGCCGGCTCGTCGACCTCGTCGGCGCGGTGAAGTCCTACTCGTACATGGACCGCGGCGAGCTCGTGGAGGTCGACCTCCACGAGGGACTCGAGACGACGCTCACCGTCCTGGCCCACAAGCTCAAGCACACGAGCATCGAGGTGGTCCGCGAGTACGCCCGCGACCTGCCCAAGCTCATCGTCCACGGCTCCGAGCTCAACCAGGTGTGGACCAACCTCCTCGTCAACGCCATCCAGGCGCTGGGCGAGCGCGGCACGATCACCGTCCGCACCGACCGCGACGGCGACTGCGTGGTGGTCGAGGTCTCCGACGACGGTCCCGGCATCCCCGAGGACGTCGGGGAGCGGATCTTCGACGCGTTCTTCACGACCAAGGACGTCGGCAGCGGCACCGGCCTGGGGCTGTCGACGGCGCGGCGCATCGTGGCCGAGCGCCACGACGGCTCGATCTCGTTCACGTCGCGCCCGGGCGCGACGACGTTCACCGTGCGCCTGCCGCTGCGCCAGGGCGACCCGTCGGCCTAGGCGGGCCGGCAGGGCAGGTCGGTCGTCCTGCCGTCCTTGTAGACGGCCAGCGCGGTCGGGCAGTCGGTGTCGTCGGCGCCGCGGCGCTCGAGCAGCGGCCGGCCGTCGAGCAGCGCGACCATCTGGCTGTCGTTGCTGAAGCGGCGCACGAGGCGCCAGGAGCGCCCGCCGTTGGCCGTGCGCATCAGGTGCGTGAGGCCCGTCTCGGCGAAGACGTAGGGCTTGGCCTTCTCGCCGGCGCGCCTGGCCTTCTTGATGTCGAAGCGCGTGGGCGGGCAGGTCCAGGTGCCCAGGCCGTCGCTCAGCCCCCACCCGGCCTTCGCGGCGGAGTCGACGAACGCGACCGACGGGCCGCCGATGAGGAGCTTCGCCGGGCTCTTGCAGGCGCCGCGCAGGCCCGGCTCGACCGGCATCCGGCGCGGGAACGGGTTCTTGATGCTCCACGACGCCTTGGGACGGCGGTCCAGGCGGGTGCCCGCGCTGCTGAGGATCCGCACGCGGCCCTTGCGCAGGCCCTCGTCGTAGGTCCACTGCCACACGGCCCCGTCGTCCAGGAGCTGCGTGCTCGTCGCATCACGGTCGGGGTCGACGGTCGACGGTCGCTTGTCGGCCTCGACCGGCGCGCTCCAGCGCCTGGCGCCCTTGGTGAGGCGCACGTAGCGGTCGCCGCCGTCGAGGCCGAGCCACACGTCGTCGCCGACGGTCCACAGGCCGCTCGGGGCCTCGTCGGCCAGCAGCTGCAGCGTCGGCAGGGCCTCGGGGGTGCGGCCGAGGTCCTTGAGGCGCACGACCTGGACGAGGCCCGGCGTGACCTGGCCGTCCTTGTCGGGGTCGGCGAGCTGCGAGCCGATCCGGCACAGCGGGTCGGCCTGGCCCGGGGCGGCGACGACGCCGAACTCCGGCTGCGGGCCCATCGTGAAGGCCAGGAGGACGGTGCCGTCGGCGCCGGCGTCGCGGCCCCACTCGGTGAGCGCGAGCTGCGTGCCCTCGCACAGGCCGCCGTGCAGCGGTCCGACGCGGCCCTTGCGCAGGTCCCACGCCTGCCAGCCGCTGTCGCTCTGGACGACGGCGAGGCCGTCGCGCACGCGGGTGGTGTCGTTGCCGGTGCTGAGGCGGTCCTTCGCGCCCGCGGGCGAGGCGGAGGCGAGGACGGCGGCGAACGCGGCGACGGGCAGGACCAGGCGGCGGCGGAGCACGGCGCGGCCACGGTATCGGAGGGGCGGCGCGCCGGGCGTCGACTCGCGTGCCGGCTAGGGGGATCCCGGAGCGATCGCACAGAAGATGACGCCGGCGTCATGCATCCTGGGGTCATGTCCCAGGACTCCGCCGCAACCCGCCCCGCCGCCGCGCGCGAGACCTCGGTCCACGGCGGCAACGTCTACGTCGGCCCGCCGCTGGGCCGCTCGCTGCTCAAGGCGCTGCTGACGGTCGCCGCCGCGCAGCCCTCGAAGGACTAGCGCGCGCGGCGCACCGTCGCGCGCGGGAGCCCGACCTCGGCCGGGTCGTCCGGCGGCGAGGTCGCCGACTCCGGCGGGGCGGCGCTCACCGGCGCCTTGCGGCGGTTGGCGCAGCTCTCGGGTGCCGGGAGCCCGGCGGGCGCCGCGCGCCCCGCGACCGCCTCGCGGAAGGCCCCGAGCGCCGGCTTCGCGGTGCCGTCGGGACGCAGCAGGCCCATGAAGTGCGGCCAGCTCGCGCCGACGCGGTCCTGCCACTGGAACTGCACGACGCCGCGCAGGCGCAGCTCGGCGCGGCGCGCCGACAGCTCGCGCGTCGCGGCGTGCAGGAGCGACGCCTGGCAGGCCTCGTCGGTCACCCACTCGCGCACGCCGCCGGTCGCGAAGCCGTACTCCGTCACCCGCACGGGGACGCTGCGGTCGCCGCGTGCCGCGGCGATCTGGCGGGCGCGCTGCACGTGGGCGACGATCCCCGGCACGTCGGCCGCATACGGGTGCAGTGCCAGCGTGTCGAACCACAGCCGCGCGCCGTTGGCGTAGAGGCGGTCGAGGTAGCCGTTGGCCAGCGCGCCGAGCGAGACGCCGCCGAGCACGACCTCGGCCAGCGGGTCGCCGAGCCGCAGCCCCAGCGAGGCCTGACGCAGCAGCCGTGTGTAGGCGGCGGGATCCGGGCCGGTGCGCCACCACGCGGGGTAGTCGGGCTCGTTCCACACCTGCCAGGCGCGGATCGGCCGGTACGGGCGCTTGCACGCGAGACCCGGCAGGACGCAGCCCCAGAAGCTCCCGAGCCGGCCGTAGCGGTGGGCGACCTCGTAGGCGAAGCGCGAGATCGAGCCCGGATCACGCGGGGGCCAGCCGTCGGTCGTCACGCCGGCGGGGCGCGTCGAGTAGAACGACGGCGTCGTGATGAGCACGGGCAGGACGGTCAGGCCGTGGTCGGCCGCGCGGCCGACGAGCTGGTCGAGCTCGGCCCAGTCGAAGCGGCCCGGGGCCCGCTCGACGCGGTCCCAGTGCACGTGCTCGCGCAGCGTGCCGGCGCCGGTGGCGGCCTGGGCGGCGAGCGCCTGGTCCAGCACGGGCTGCGGGTCGCTGAAGTCGGTGGTGAAGGTGCCGAAGAACGGGTCGCCGGCCTGGGCCGCCGGCGTGGCGCACGCGAGACCCAGCACGGCGCCGGCCAGCGCCACGATCCCCCTCACCCGGTGAGCCCCCACGCACCGGAAGGTAGGGCACTGCGCCGACGTCCGTCGCGGGTGGCCGGTCGTCGCGTACGCTGCGCCGCGTGCCGCTCGACGTCGACGCGCTCCTGCGCCGGGTCGGCCTGGCCGAGCGTCCGCCGGCGACGGTCGAGGGCCTGCGGACGCTGCACCGCGCCTTCGTCGCGTCGGTGCCCTACGAGGACCTGGCCATCCAGCTCGGCGAGACGGGGCCGCTCGAGGTCGGCGTCGTGGCGCGCCGCCTGCTGCACGGCGGGCGCGGGGGCTACTGCTTCGAGCTCAACGGCGTCCTGGCGACGCTGCTCGAGGCGGTCGGCCTGCAGGTCTGGCGCCACGAGGCGGTCGTGGGCGCGCGCGGCGAGCGGGGCGTCACGCCGACGAACCACCTTGCGCTCGTCGTCGAGGCCGAGGGCCGGCGGTGGCTGGCCGAGGCGGGGCTGGGCGAGGGCTGGCTGGACCCGCTCGAGCTCGTCGAGGGCCGGGAGCACGGCCGTGGCGGGCTGTGGTGGGACGTCGCGCGCGAGGCCGACGGCGGCTGGTGGGTCGGCCAGCATCCGTGGGGGTCCACGGCCGGCGTCTCGGTCGGGCCCGACGCGGTGGGCCTCGGGGCCTTCGCGCCGCACCACGAGCGGCTGTCCTGCAGTGCCGACTCGTCGTTCGTCCGGACGCTGGTGGTCCAGCGCCCGCAGGACGACCGCGTCGTCACGCTGCGGGCGCGGACGCTGGGCGCGAAGGGGCCCGCGGTCGACGAGCGGCGCGTCCTGGTCGACGTGGACGACCTCGCCGCGACGCTGCGCGACGCGTTCGGCATCGACCCCGCGGCGCTGGGGCCGGCGCGGCTCGGACGGCTGTGGGACGCGGCGTGCGCGCAGCACGAGGCGTGGCTGGCCGAGCAGCAGGCGCCGGCGGCCTAGTCGGCGACGGTCGCGACGAGCACGAGCACCGCGTAGGCGGCGAGGACGGCGCTCACGGCGCCCAGCCCGCGGCCCACGGGCAGCGGGCGCCCCGCCTCGAGCGCGGCCTCGTAGGTGCGCCACCGCCGCAGCGCCGCCGCGCCGAGGAAGCCGCCGCCGGCGATCGGCGGCGCGGCGACCGCCCAGCGCCAGACCTCGTGGTCGAACTCGATGGCCTTGGCCGCCGCGACGCCGCCGGCGAGCAGCGCGAGGGCGGTGCGGATCCACGCCAGGTACGTGCGCTCGTTGGCCAGCGAGAAGCGGGCGTCGACGTCGGCCACCGCACGGGACGCTACTCGTCGCTAGGCTGGACGACGGACCGTGCTAGGCGGGGAGGTAGCGGTGCCCTGCACTCGCAATCCGCTCTAGCGAGGCTGAACTCCCTCTCGAGGGGCGACGCCGTCGGGGCCAGCCCGCCGTGCGGTGCTGATGGCCCGGGTCCCGCGCGACGTCGGCCCGCGAACCAGGTCAGGTCCGGAAGGAAGCAGCCTTAAGCGGTCACCCGGCGGGCGCAGCGGGAGCTCCCGGACCGGAGCCGCCTCCGGCGACAGCGCCCGGTTGCCCGTCTCGACAGAGGGTGCACGGTCCACCTCTTCACGGCGCAGGGTGGTGGGTGCCAGGCACCCACCACCCCTCGCCGTCCCTACGCGGTGGCCGGGACGGCCTGCGCCGCGACGTCGCGCTCGCGGCCCGGGACCAGGAGCGCGAGCACCGCGCCGACCGCCAGGACGACGACCGCGACGGGCAGGGCCGCGGTGAGGCCGTCGGTGAACTGCTGCGGGGAGCCGTAGCCGCCGTGGGTCGCGAAGACCGACGCGAGGACCGCGACGCCGAGGACGCCGCCCACCTCGCGGAAGGCGTTCGTGGCGCCCGAGGCCTTGCCGGCGTCGGCGGGGCGCACCGCGGCGAGGACCGTGGCGGCGGCGGTCGGGAACACGAGCGCCATGCCCGAGCCGGCCATGACGAACGGCACGACGAGCTCGCCGAAGGTCGTCGCGGGGTCGGTGACGGCGGCCAGCCACGCCAGCGCACCGGCCTGGAGCGTCAGCCCGAGCGCCATGAGCGGGCGGGTCCCCACGCGGTCGGAGAGCAGGCCGGCCAGCGGCGCGACGACCATCGGCATCGCGGTCCACGGCAGCGTCCGGGCGCCGGCCTCGAACGGCCCGAGGCCCTGGGCGGTCTGGAAGAACTGCGAGAGCAGGAAGATCGAGCCGAAGGTCCCGAAGAACATGGCGAAGCTCAGGCCGTTCGTGGCGACGAACGCCCGCGAGCGCACGAAGCGCGGCGGCAGCATCGGCGCCGCGGCGCGCCGCTGCCACGCGGCGAAGGCGACGAGCAGCGCCACGCCGGCGGCCAGCGAGACGAGGACCGTCGTGCTCGTCCAGCCCAGCGCCTCGCCACGGACGATCCCGAAGACGACGCCGAACAGGCCGGCACCCGCCAGGCCGAGGCCCGGGAGGTCGAGCTCGCGGTCCGGGCCGCGGGACTCGGCGAGCCGGCGCGCGGCGAGTGGCAGCAGCACGAGGCCCACCGGCACGTTGAGCCAGAAGATCCACTGCCACGCGACGCCCTCGACGACGAGCCCACCGACGAACGGGCCGAGCGCGACGCCCAGGCCGCTGATCCCGCCCCAGATCCCGAGCGCGGCGCCGCGCTTCTCGGGCGCGACCGCCTCGGAGACCAGCGTGAGGGTGAGCGGCGTGACGATCGCCGCCCCGACGCCCTGCACCGCCCGGGCGGCGACGAGCGCCTCGATCGAGGGTGCCAGCGCGGCGGCGGCGCTCGCGCCGGTGAAGACGGCCGTCCCGACGAGGAACAGGCGGCGCCGGCCGAAGCGGTCGCCGAGCGCCGCGCCCGTGACGAGCAGGACGGCGAAGGCCAGCGTGTAGGCGTTGACGGTCCACTCGAGCGACTCGAGCGAGCCGCCGAGGTCCTCGCGGATCGAGGGGAGGGCGACCCCGACGACGAGGTTGTCGAGGGCGGTCATGAACAGCGCGGCGCCGGTGAGGGCCAGCGTCCAGCCAGGCGACCCGGCTCGGGAGGCGGTGGATGACATGTGTGAGTGCTCACTCATTCGTAGGGCAAAAAGGGGGTGGTCAGCAGTCGTGGTCGCGGAGGGTCAGGGTGGCCGCCCACGGCTCGTCGAGGCCCTCGGCGTCGACCGCGGCCATGGCGTTGATGAGCATCCCCGCGGCGAAGAAGCCCTTGAGCTCCTCCGGGCTCGCGCCCGACCGCTGGGCGACGAGGTCGTGCAGGTCGGCGAAGCACCGGCGGGCGGCGTCGCGGATGGCCGGGTCGCTCGCCGCCGCGACCTGGGACTGGAGCTGGAGGCGCAGCACGTCGCGATCGCGCTCGACCAGCGCCTCGTAGGCCATGCCCATCGCCGCCAGGGCGCCCTCCTCGCCGGCGGTCGCGGCCGCCTCGTCGAACGTGCGCAGGATGCGGTCCTTCGCACGGTCGACCGCCGCCACGAACAGCTCGCTCTTCGTGGGGAAGAGGCGGAAGAGGTAGGCCTGGCTGATCCCGGCGGCCTTGGCCACGTCGAGGGTCGGCGTCGCGTGGAAGCCCCGCTCGGCGAACACCCGCACCGCCGCCTCGACGAGCGCCTCCCGGCGCTCCTCGGCGGTCGACAGCGTGCGCTTCGTCGTGGCGGACGCGGGGGGCATCGAGGTGTGAGTGTTCACTCACACACGCCCGCTGTCAAGCGAGCCGTGCGAAGAAGGGGACAGTCCCCTTCTTCTCACGCAAGCGCCCACGCGGCATCGCGACCCGTCGCGGCAGGCGGGCGTGCGAAGCAGGGGACAGGCCCCTGCTTCTCACGGGTCAGCCCGCCGCGAGGGTGCCGCGGACGCCGTCGACCACGAGCTGGACGGCGATCGCCGAGAGCAGGAGGCCCAGGACGCGGGTGAGGAAGTCGATGAACGAGTCGGGCAGGCGGCGGGAGAGGGCCTCGGCGGCGAAGAGCGTCGCGCCGACGACGAGCAGGGCGCCGACGATCGCGGTGATGACGCCAAGGCGGCCGCCCGCGTCGTCGTAGGTGCGCGACAGGACGATGACCGTGGCGATCGCGCCCGGCCCCGCGACGAGCGGCGTCGCGAGCGGCACGAGGGAGACGTCCTGCTCGCTGGCCTCGGGGTAGTCCTCGCCGCGCAGCATCTCGAGGGCGACGAGGAGCAGCAGCAGGCCGCCGGCGATCGAGAGGCTCTCGACGGAGACGTGCAGGTACTCGAGCAGCAGGCCGCCGAAGAGCGCGAAGCCGATGACGAGCGCGCCCGCCGCGAGCACCGCCTTGACCGCCGCGCGCCGGCGCTGCGCCGACGTCTGCCCGCGCGTCATGGCCACGAAGATCGGCGCGAGGCCGATGGGGTCCATGATCACCGCCAGGGTGACGAAGGTCTCGCCGAGGGCGTCGAGGTCCACGCCCCGACGCTACCCGCAGGTGGTCGCAACGGCCCACGCGCCGTCGCGGCGGACCGCCGCCCCGCGCGGGACGGGGGCCACGCGCCGGTCGCGGTCGCGCGCGTCGAGCACGAAGTCCTTGGCGACCTGCGGGGTCGCCGGCGTCACGTAGGTGCCCGCCACCGGCCCGTCCTGCGCGCTGCGGACGTCGTCCGGGCCGAGGCCGGTCCACAGCCGGGTCTGCGGGATGCCGCGCCGGTTGGCCAGCGTCAGCGGCCGGCAGGCCGGGACCGGGCCGGTCACGGCGTCGTGCAGGTCGTCGAGCACCGCGGCCTGGCGGTCCAGGGCGTCCGTCAGCCGGTCGATGCGCCGGACCTGCCCGGGCGCAAAGGCGACGAGCAGGACCGCCACGAGCGCGCCGAAGGCCATCCACGGCCGGCGGCGCGGGTCGTCCGCACCAAGCTGCGTCCACCCGAGGGCCCCTGCGCCCGCGAAGACCGCCAGCAGCGCCGCGGGCAGCAGCAGGTAGCGCGTGAGCAGCGGCAGCCCCGCGGCGGCCAGCACGCAGAACGCGGCCAGCGCGAGGACGACGACCGCCGCCGGCACGAGCGCCCGCGCGCGCTGCCACAGCAGCGTGAGCGCCGCCCCGCCCGCCGCGGCGACGAGCACCGGCTCGCGCAGGACTTCCCCGAGCCGCCGCGGCACCGTCACCGGGACGTCGTCGAGCCCCGTCACGCGCTGGAGGGTGTCGGCGTTCTCGCGCGTGCCGGTCAGCGACCACAGCGGGTCCCCGACCAGGACGAGGTCGTGCAGCGCCCACAGCACCGGCGCGGCGCCGACGAGGACGACGTGCTCGGCGCGCAGCTCGCGCCGGTGCCACAGCCACGCGCCGTACGCGCCGGCGAAGAGCCACGCCTCGGGTCGCAGCAGGCCCGCCAGCCCGATCAGCACGAGGGCCGGACGGGGCCGGCGCAGGACGAGCAGCGCCGCGAGCAGCAGGCAGACGTAGGGCAGGTCGACGTAGGCGCGCAGCCCGAAGCTCAGGACCGGCTCGCGCGTCAGGACGAGCGCCGCCGCGAGCAGCCCGGCCGCCAGGCCGAACCACCGCGCGCCGAGGGCCGCGACGAGCACGCCGAGCGCCAGGAGGGCGGCCAGCGCCGTCCCCTGCCACAGCCAGATCGCGCCGTCGGTCCCGGCGAGCGACAGCAGCGCGCCCCATGCCGTCGCCAGCGGGTGCGGCGTGGGCGCCAGCGCGACCTCGAGGTCCGGCGTGCGGCCGTGGACGAGGTCCTGCCCCCACAGCAGCGAGTACGCGGTGTCGTAGTTGTTGAGCGGGCCGAGCAGCCCGCCCGCGGCCAGGCACGCGGCGCCCGCCGCCGCGCCGAGCGCGACGCGGCGCCGGGGCGTGCCCGCGAGGCTCACCGCGGCAGCTCGGCCAGCGCCTTGAGCAGCTCGCGGCCCGCGCGCTCGCCCAGCTCGAGCCCGCGCAGCGAGAACGACTCGTCGGGCGCGTGGAAGGCGTCGTCGGGCAGGACGAAGCCGGACACGATCGTCGGGATCTCCTTCGCCGCGAGCTCGGCGACGATCGGGATCGACCCGCCCGAGCGCAGGAACGCCGGGGCCTTGCCGACCGCCCGCTCCAGGGCCCCGGCGGCGAGCTGGATCGCCGGCTCGTCCACCGGGAACAGCGCGGGCGACGCGCTGTGCCAGCGGAACTCCAGCTCGGCCTCGGCCGGCGCGGCGTCGCGCAGCAGCCCCTCGAGCACCGCCTGCATCCGGCCCGGCTCCTGCCCGGGGGCCAGGCGCAGCGAGACGGTCGCCCGCGCGCTGCGCGGGATGACCGTCCGAGGCTCGCCCGCGACGACCTCGTTGACGTCCAGGGCGGCGTCGGCGCCGTTGCGCCGGTAGTACTCGCCGGCGGCGCCGGGGTAGGCCTCGCGCGCGCCCGCCTCGCCGAGGACCTCGGCGCCGGTGGGCAGCGCCTCCCACGAGCGCAGCTCCGCCGCGGCCGGCTCGAGCACGCCCTCGCGCAACTCCTCGCGCAGGACGCCGTCCGGCCCGGGGACGACCGCCGCGAGCATCCGCGTCACGACGTGCAGCGGGTTGAGCGCCGTGCCGCCGTAGATCCCGGAGTGCAGGTCGCGCTCGCCCGTCGTGACGGTGAAGGTCGCCTGGACGACGCCGCGCAGGCCGAGGGTGATGGCCGGCGTCTGGGGGTCGACCATCCCCGAGTCGAAGACGATCGCCGCGTCGGCGCCGACCTCGTCCTCGCGCAGCCAGGCGATGACGCCGTGCGAGCCGGCCTCCTCCTCGCCCTCGCAGCACACGCGCACGTGGACCGGCAGCTCGCCCTCGCGCTTGAGCGCGCAGGCGGCGGCCAGCAGCGGCCAGAAGTTGCCCTTGTCGTCGGCGGCGCCCCGCGCCCAGATGCGCTCGTCGCGGATCGTCGGCTCGAAGGCGGGCGTCGTCCACAGCGCCTCGTCGCCCGCGCCCTGGACGTCGTAGTGGCCGTAGACGAGCACCGTGGGCGCGTCGGCGTCGTCCGAGCGCAGCTCGCCGACGACGATCGGGTTGGACCCGTCGACGGTGACGAGCTCGGCTTCGCCGCCCGCCTCCACGACGCGGTCGGCGGCCCACTGGGCGGCCCGCTGGAGGTCGGCCGGATCGCCGCCGCCGGTGGAGATCGACGGGATGCGCAGCCAGTCCAGCAGCGCGTCGAGCAGGGGCTCGGGCATGGCGCCGCAGCGTAGTCCCAGGGGCCGCGGGACGGCGTCCGAGCCACGGCTACACTCGGTCGTCCGTGTCCGCCGGCCCCTCCCTGTACCGCCGCCACCGCCCACGGACGTTCGCCGACGTCGTCGGCCAGGAGCACGTCGTGCGCACCCTGCGCAACGCCGTCGAGCAGGGCAAGGTGCACCACGCGTACCTCTTCGTCGGGTCGCGCGGGACCGGCAAGACGTCGATGGCGAAGATCCTCGCCGCGTGCCTGAACTGCGAGGGCGCGCCGACCCGCCCGACGACCGAGCCCTGCGGGCGCTGCCCGTCCTGCGTGGCGATCGCGAACGCCACGTCGCTCGACGTCGTCGAGATGGACGCGGCCTCGAACAACTCGGTCGACGACATCCGCGACCTGCGCGAGCGCGTGCAGTTCGCGCCGGTGGCCGGCGGCTACAAGGTCTACATCCTCGACGAGGCGCACATGCTGTCGTCGGCGGCGTGGAACGCGTTCCTCAAGACGCTTGAGGAGCCGCCGCCGAACACGATCTTCGTGCTCGCCACGACCGAGGCGCACAAGGTCATGGACACGGTGGTGGACCGCTGCCACCGCTTCGACTTCACCCGCCCGACCGTCGAGCAGCTCGCCGCGGTCGTCGACCGCGTCGCCCGCCAGGAGCAGATCGAGGTCGGCGCGGACGCCGTCGCGCTCGTCGCCCGCCACGCGACCGGCTCGTTCCGCGACGCGCTCGGCACGCTCGAGCAGCTCGTCACCTACGCCGGGCGCACCATCGGCCTCGAGGACGTCCTCGCCGTGCTCGGCGTGGCCGACGACGAGCTGCTGTTCGGCGCCGTCGAGGCCGTGGCCGCCGGTGACGCCGCCGAGGCCCTGCGGGGCGTCGCCCGGCTGGCCGACAGCGGCCGCGACCTCGGCCAGTTCGCCCGCGACCTCGAGGGCCACGCGCGCGAGGTGCTCGTGGTGCAGACGCTCGGCGAGGTGCCGGTGCAGCTGCGCCTGACGCCCGACCGCGACGAGCGGCTGCTCGCGCAGGCGCGGGCGGTGCGCGGCGGCGACGTCGTCCGGCTGCTCGACCTGCTCGCCGCCGGCATGCGGATGACGCGCGAGGGCGCCGACGCCCGCACCCAGCTCGAGCTCGCGCTCGTGAAGGCCGCCGCGCCCGAGGTGGACGGCTCGACCCGCGCGCTGCTCGCCCGCGTCGAGCGCCTCGAGGCCGCGCTGGCCGCCGGTGGCGCGCCCCCGGCGCCGGCCGCCCCGTCGGCCGCCGCCGCCCCGCCCGCGCCGGTGGCGCCGCCGCGCGCGCCCGCCCCCGCGCCGCCCGCACGCGCCGCCGCGTCGCCCGGGCCCGCCGCCGCGCCGCCCGAGGCCGCGCCGGCCCCGCGCCAGGCCGCGCCGCAGCCGCAGGCCGTCGCGGCTCCCGCGCCGCCACAGCCCCAGGCCGCCGCGGCCACCGCGAGCGCCGTCGCGCCCGAGCCCGAGCTCCCGCAGCCCGCCGCCGCGGCCGCGGTCGTCCGCGCCCCCGTCGCCCGCCTCGACCTCGACGGCGTCCGCGACGTCTGGCCGTCGGTCGTCGCGACCCTGAAGGAGCAGAGCCTCCTGCACGGGATGACGTTCGACGAGGCCCGGCCGCTGCGCTGCGAGGACGGCGAGATCACGCTGGCCTTCGCGCCCGCGCACGCCTTCCACCGCCGCAAGTGCGAGGACCCGGAGTTCCAGCGGCCCGTCGTCGCCGCGTTCGCCGACCTCCTCGGCGTCCGCCCGCGCCTGGCCTTCGAGGTCGCCGAGCTCGAGCAGGCCGCGCCGAAGGCGCTGAGCGACACCGAGCTCGTCGAGCGCCTCGTGGAGGAGTTCGACGCCGAGATCGTGGATCCTGAAGCGCAAGCCGCCGCCCCCGCCGCCGAGGAGACGCCGTCCTGATGCCCCAGCCCAACCTCCAGAACATGCTGAAGCAGGCCCAGGAGATGATGGCCCAGCAGCAGAAGGCGCTGGAGGAGCTGCAGGCCAAGACCTTCGAGGCCTCTGCCGGCGGCGGCGTCGTGAAGGTCGTGGCGCGCGGCGACGGCCAGCTCGAGTCGCTCACCGTCGACCCCGACGCGGTCGACCCCGAGGACGTCGAGATGCTGCAGGACCTCGTCCTCGCCGCCGTCAACGAGGCGCTGCGCCAGGCCAAGGACGCCGAGGCCAAGCTCGCCGAGGGCGCCGCCGGCGCGTCGGGCTTCGACCCCGCCAGCGCGCTGGACATGCTGGGCGGGCTCGGCGGGGGCATGGGCGGTCCGGGTCTGCCGGGCGGTGGCCCGCCGATGAACCGCGCCGCGCGGCGCAAGAAGCGGTAGCGCCCTGTACCCCGCGCCGATCCAGCGGCTGGTCACGGAGCTCGGCCGCCTGCCGGGCATCGGCCAGCGCACGGCCCAGCGCCTCGCCTTCCACGTCCTGCGCGCCTCCGACGAGGAGGCCTTCGCGCTGGCCGACGCGATCCGCGAGGTCAAGGAGCGCATCGGCCTCTGCGAGGTGTGCTTCAACCTCGCCGACGCGCCGCGCTGCCGGATCTGCGAGGACGAGCGTCGCGACCCGTCGGTCCTCTGCGTCGTCGAGGAGCCGGGGGACGTCATCCCGGTCGAGCGCACGCACGAGTACCGCGGCCGCTACCACGTGCTGGGCGGCGCCCTGTCGCCGATCGACGGCGTCGACCCCGAGGACCTCAAGATCGCCGAGCTCCTGCGCCGGCTCGAGGACGGGGAGGTGCGCGAGGTCGTCCTCGCCACGAACCCGACGACGACCGGCGAGGCCACCGCGCTGCACCTCGCGCGCGAGATCCACGAGCGCCAGCCCGAGGTCACCGTCACGCGCCTGGCCTCCGGCCTGCCCGTGGGTGCGGACCTCGAGTACGCCGACGAGGTCACGCTCGGCCGCGCGTTCGTCGGCCGCCGCTCGCTCTAGGTCGCCCGGTCAGCGCCGGCGGGCGACGACCCGCAGGCGCACGTAGTCGATCGACAGCCCCGGCAGGCCGTCGGCGACCTCGGCGATGATCCGCGCGCGCTCCTCCTCGCCGCGCTCGGCGACGTGGCGGCCGAGCACGATCGTGCGCAGGAAGCGCTCGAACGTGGGGCGGTCGGGCAGCGTCGTCGGCGCGGCGACCAGCGACGCCTCGAGGACCTCGAAGCCCGCCGCCTCGAGCCGCTCGCGCGTGTCGTGCGGCGTGGCGAAGTGCACGTAGGCCTCCGGGTCCTCGCCCGCGGCCTCGATCGCCGCGCGCGTCCGGGCGATGTTGCCGTGGCCGCCCGCATCGACCACGAGCGGCGCGCCGGGCGCCAGCGCAGCGTGCAGCGCGCGGAACGCCGCCTCGTGGTCGGCGACCCAGTGCAGGGCGGCGACGCTGAACGCCGCGTCGGCGGGCTCCTCGAGCGCCAGCGGCTGGGTGACGTCGGCCTGGAGGAAGCGCACGCGGTCGCCGTGGCGGGCCAGGCGCTCCCGCGCCCGCGCCAGCATCTCGCCCGAGCGGTCCAGCGCGGTCGCCCGCAGGGCCGGGTGCTGCTCGAGGAGGTCCTGGAGGTCGCGGCCGGTGCCGCAGCCGACGTCGAGCACGTGCTCGTGGCCCTGGAGGTCGAGGCGGCCGCGCGCCCAGCGCCCCCAGGCGACGTGGGGGAGGGGCAGCGCGTCGTAGGTGGCGGCGTCCCAGCTCATCGGCGACCACCGGGAGGTTCGCGTACCGCGGCTCAGCCTGCGGTGAGCCCGTCGCCGATGCCGCGCTCCGGCGCCGGCCGCGGCGGGCGGGCGGGCCGCGTGCCGGCGCGCCGCGGCGGGCGGGGCGCACGGCGGGGGAGGTGCAGCCGGGCGTTGCGCGCCTCGGGCGGCCCGGCGGCGCCGAACGGGCGGCCGCCCTGGGCGTCGAGGAAGGCGAGGTCGCGCGCGATGCCGGCGAGGTCCCCCTCGTCGTCCGGGCGCCCCGCGTGGTCGACCATCCACGTCTCCAACGCGACGCTCCCCCGGTCGGTCTCCACCACGCGCAGCGCCCGCCACTGCTGCGGGGTGTCGACGAGCGACGACGTGGTGACGAGCCAGTACCCGCCGGCCGGCGTCCGGCGCGGCTCGACGACGTTGCGGTGGCGGTGGCCGGCGACGACGGCGACGACGCGCGGGTCCGCGTCGAGCAGCGCCAGCGCGGGGCCGGCGCCGTCGCTCTCGTGCAGCGGCTGGTGGCAGGCCACGACGACCCAGCGGTCCTCCGCCTCGCGCAGGCCCGCGCGCAGCGCGGCGAGCGCCGCGGGCGAGACGACGCCGCCCGACCCTCCGTCGCGGCGGACGAGGTCGAGCACCACGACGTGGACGTCGTCGGCGGCCGCGAACGCGTAGTCCAGCCGCGCGGGGTCGGCGAGGCGCGGCGGCCGGGGCGCCGCGGCGCGCAGGCGCTCGACGGCCTCGGCGGCGCGCAGGTGGGCACGGCGCGGGTCCGCGGGGACGGTGAGCGCGTCGCCCGGCAGGCCGGCGGCGAGCAGCTGGTCGACCTGCGCGGGCGTGGGGCGACCCGCGAGCCCGAACGGCAGGTCGTCGAGGTCGACGGAGACCTGGAGGCGGCGGCCCGTCGCGGCGGCGGTGAGCGCCGCCGTCGGCGCGTACTCGCCCTGGACCAGGACGTCGTGGTTGCCGAGGGCCGGCCACCAGGGCATGGACAGCCGCGGCGCGAGGACGGGCCGCAGGGCGCGTCGCAGCAGACCCGGGTGGCGCGGGGCGTCGACGTCGGGGCGGTAGTACGACGGGTCCGGGTTGGAGGCCTGCTGCACGCCGCGGTAGCCGCGCGCGCCGGAGTCCGGCCGCACGGAACGCCCGGTCAGCAGCCCGAGCGCCCAGTCGAGCTCGTTGCGCTGCGCCGAGTCGACCACGTCGCCCGTGACGAGCAGGTGCTGCGGGCCCTCCGCCGCGAGCGTGCGCAGCGCCGCGGCGAGGACGTGGGGCCCGAGCAGCTCGTGCGGGCGGAAGGTCGAGCCGAGCACCGGGCCGAGGCGGTCGAGGAACGGGACCCGGCCCGGCGACTGCGCGTCGCGCACGTGGACGTCGGTGAGCTGGCCGAGGAAGGCCAGCGTGCGCCGCGGCCGCCCGCCGCCGCCGAGCTCGCGACGGTCCACCAGCGCCAGGCCCGGACCGCGGCCGAGGAGGCCGTCGCCGTCGGCGTCGCGCAGGGTCCCGCGGCGCGTCGAGCCTGGGGCGGGAGCGTCCTCGTCGCCGCACGCCGCGAGCACCGCGGCGGCCGACGGGGTCAGGAGCCCGGCGGCCGCCGCCCGCAGCAGCAGCTCGCGGCGGGTGGCGCGCTCGCTCACCCCGCCTCCTCACGCAGGCCGGCGACCACGGGCTCGCGCTCGAGGCGGCGGGCCGTGAGCGTCCCGGCCGCCGCCGCCAGCACCGCCAGGCCGCCCGCGACGGCCAGCGCCTGGGGCAGCGACGCGCCGAGCGGGAGGTCGGCGTAGCCCGCGGCCAGCGACGCGACCACCGGGGAGAGCACCGCCGCCTCGAGGAGCACCGCGAGCGCCGCCGCGGGCAGCACCACGGCCAGTGCGGCGCCGCCGAGCAGCCGGGTCAGCGCGCGGCGGTCGGCGCCCGCCGCGCGCAGCGTCGCCACCGCCCCGCGCCGCTCGCGTGCGGTGAGCGCCAGGGTCTGGACGAGCGCGAAGAGCACGACGAGCCCGACGCTCCCGGCGACGACCCGCAGCAGCGCCGCGAGCACGCCGAGGAACGCGCGGTCGTCCCCCGTGGCGCCGCCGACGGGGGCGGCCCGCGCGCCGAGCGCGGCGAGCTCCCGCGTCACCCGCGCGCGGTCGGCGCCCGGCTCGAGCCGGACGGCGATCGGACCGCCCAGCTCCCCGAGGACCGCCTCGAGCCGGCCCGGCCGCACGAAGGCGACGCGGCCCTCGTCCTGCAGCGCGCGGACGATGCCGACGACGCGGAAGCGCACCTCCTGGGTGCTCTGCGGCTGGACGGCGAGGGTCGAGCCGACGCGCAGGCCGAGGACGTCGGCCAGCCCGGCGCCGACCTCCGCCTCCCCGTCGCCGCGCACGCGCCGGCCCTCGGCCAGCGGCGGCGCCTCGAAGCGCGTGTGGTCGCCCGGGTAGGCGATGAGGCGCAGCGGCGAGCCGAGCGCCCCCGCGCCCACCGCGTCCACCTGGAAGCGCGGCGCGGCGGCGGCGACGCCGTCGAGGCGCTCGACGTCCGGGGCGAAGCTCGGGTCCAGGTTCGCGGTCAGCTGGTAGCGCTTGCCCAGCGTGGCGGGGTCGTCGCGCAGGGCGGTCAGCAGGGAGGCCAGCGCCAGGAGCAGGAGCGCGACGGCCGCCGCGGCGCCGAGGACCCCGACGACCACCGCGTAGCGCGCGCGCCGTGCCGCGACGAGCCGCGCGCCCAGGCCGACGACGCCGCGGCCGCCGCGCAGGCCGGCCCGGCCCGGGCCGCGCGGGGTGGCGACGTCCCCGCCACGCAGGAGCGTGGCGACGGGCCGGCGCGCCGCACGCCATGCCGGCAGCGCGGACGCCGCGGCCACCAGGACGACGACGGCGAGCCACGCGGCCGCCAGCAGCGGCAGCCGCTCGGCCACCGGCGCCTCGAGCTGGTTGAGGCTGTGCAGGACCGACGCGGTGGGCCCGCCCGCGACGACGGCGCCGAGCGCGAGCCCCGCGGCCGCCGGCAGCGCCGCGGCCTGCGCGCCCTCCAGGGCGTGGCCGCGCACAACGCCCGCGGGCCGCAGCCCGACCGCCCGGCGCACACCGATCGACGGCAGCCGGCGCTGGACGTCGGACTGCGCGCCGGCACCGAGCAGCACGCCCGCGAGCCCCGCCGCGACCACGCCGAACGCCACGAGCAGGCCGACGACGAGGCCGGCGCTCTGCGACACGATCGCCTGCACGCCTTCGCGGGTGACGAAGCGCAGGCCGCGCACGCCCGCGGCGGTCTGGCGGGCCTGGGAGAGCAGGACGTCGGTGCGGTCCTCGTCGGCGGTCCACAGCAGCGCCTCGTTGACGGGGAAGCGCACGGCGCGGCCGAAGCGCTCGCTCACCCGCCGCTCGAACGCGCCGAGCGAGAGGTAGACCCGGGCCGTCGGGGCGAGGGGGTAGGCGACGTTGTCGGGCCCGACCGCGATGCCCACGACCCGCCGACCGCCGCCGCGACCCACGCGAAGACGGTCCCCGACCTCCAGCCCCCACTCGTCGGCGAGGCCACGCTCGACGACGACCTCCTCCTCGGCGCCGGGCGCGGAGGACCGCCGCAGGTCGCGTCCGGCGACGATCGCGTAGCCGCGGCGCGGCTCGTCGTCGACGAGCTGGACGACGCCGTCGCCCGTCCGCCGTCCGCGAGCGCGCAGCGGCACCCGCGTCTCCTCGTAGCGGTAGGAGGCGGCGGCGAGGTTGGGCAGGGCGCCGACGCGGGCGGCGACACGCTCACGCGGCTGCTCGTCGAAGCGCGCCACGACGCTGGCGAGGTCGGCCTCGTCGGCGGCGCGGTCGAAGCCGGTCGCGAGGCCCTGGACGACGGTCAGCGCGACGCCGAGCACGAGCGCGGCGCCCAGGACGCCGAAGGCCGTGAGCAGCCGGCGCGACCGCCTCACCGGCCGGCGGCGTGGTCGGCCAGCCCGGCGCCGTCCCGCACGTCCTCGGCCAGCAGTCCTTCCTCGAGGCGCACGACCCGGTCGGCCACCGCGGTCGCCTCGGCCTGGTGGGTGACCATGACGACGGCGCGGCCCTCGTCGGCCACCTCGCGCAGGAGCGTCAGGACGAGCGCGCCGGCCGTGGCGTCGAGGTTGCCGATCGGCTCGTCGGCGAGCACGACCGGCGGGTCGGCGACGAGCGCGCGGGCCAGCGCGAAGCGCTGCTGCTCGCCGCCCGACAGCTGGTGGGGCAGGAGGCCGGCGACCTCGCGCAGGCCGAGGCGGTCGATGAGCGCCTGCCCGCGCGCCGCGCCGCCCGGCGCCGCGCCCGGCAGCGTCGTCGGCAGTAGGACGTTGGCCTCGCCGTCGAGCTCCGGGACGAGGTGGAAGAACTGGAAGACGAAGCCCAGGACGTCGCGACGGACCTCGGCGCGCCGGCGTTCCGGCACGCCGGTGAGCGCCCTCCCCGCGACCTCGACCGTCCCCGCGTCGGCGTCGTCGAGCCCGCCCAGGACGTGCAGGAGCGTCGACTTCCCGGCGCCCGACCGCCCCACGATCGCCACGAGCTCGCCCGGCACCACGTCGAGGTCGACGCCGGCGAGCACCGTCCGCTGCGCCCGCCCGGAGCCGTGGCTCTTGCGCAGGCCCCTCGCGCGCAGCACCGGCTCGCTCGACAGCACCCGAGGAGGGTGCCCGGCGCGCTGTCGCGGTCGCGTCAACGTGGAAAGTGCCTGGCACTTTCCACCTCGCACGTGGAAGGTGCCTGGCACTTTCCACCCGGCGCGTCGCGTCAGCGGATGCGGAACCGGCGCTTGAGCGCGGCGATGCGCTTCAGGGCGTCGGCGACGTGCGCGGTCTCGACGTCGCCGCGGCGGATCGCGGCGAGGACGGCGCGGTAGGCGTCCTCCTGGGCCTGGCGGTCACCCGGGACCCACAGCAGGTCGCAGCCCGCCTGCAGGGCGCGGACCGCCGCGTCGCCGACCGAGCCGCCCGTCGCGAGGGTCGTGACGGCGAGGTCGGCGCTCACCACGACGCCGTCGAAGCCCGTCCCCCGCAGCTCCCGCACCGCCTCGGGCAGGAGCGTCGCCGGCGTCACGCCGTCCCAGGCGGCGTACAGCGCGGGGCTCATCTGGATCGCCGCCGCCCGGCGCGCGACGCGGCGGAACGGGACGAGGTCGTTGGCGCGCAGGTCCTCGAGCGCCAGGCCGACCGTGGCCGCGCCCGCCGACGGGTCCTGGGACGCCGCGCCCTCGCCGGGGAAGCGCCCGACCACCGCCGCGACGCCGCCGGCGCGGTAGCCGTCGACCGCCGCGCGGACCGCGTCGCCCACCACCCCCGGCTCGTCGCCGAAGGCCAGGCCCTCCCACGGGCCACCGGCGCTGCCGAGGCTCGCCGGCGGCGCGAGGTCCAGCGCGACGCCCAGCCCGCGCAGCCGCCGGCCCGCCGCCCGCGCGTCGCGCTCGGCCTCGCCGGCGTCCGCCGTCTCCACCGGCGCCCGCGGCGGCAGGCTGCGCAGCGCGGTCGCGTCGGTGCCGTCCTGCACCGCCGCCACCAGCGGCGCGCCCTGGCCCGCCTCGCGCGCGACCTCGCGCACCCGGCGCGCCAGCGCGCCGAAGGCCTGCGGCCCGCGCACCGCGTTGCCGCGCTCGAGCACCACGCCGCCCCAGCCCCGCGCCCGCAACCGGGTGAAGAACGGCGCGTCGGGCGACGTGCCCGCGAAGCCCACGAGGAAGAGCCGTGCCGCCGCGCGCGCGGCCGGCAGCGGGAGCCGGACGCGCTCGTCCTCGTCGTCGCCGGCCGGCGGCGGGGTGGGCGCGGCGCGCCGCTCGCCCTGGTCGGACGCCAGCAGCGGCGCGAGCGCGTCCAGGAGCGCCGTGCTCCGCGGGGCCTCCTCGTCGCCGCCGCCGAAGGACGACCCCGCCTCGGTGGCGGGCCGGTCCTCGTCGTCGCGCAGCGCGAGGAACGCCCCGGCTCCGGCGCCCACGACCAGCAGGGCCAGGACCACCAGGACGAGCCGCCTCCGCCTCCGCACGTGCCGGATCCTCGCGCACCCGCGTCAGCCGGGGTCCGTCGATACCCTGCAGCGTCCATGCCGGGCACGGTGGTCATGAAGTTCGGAGGCACCTCGGTCGCCGACGCCGAGCGGCTCAAGCGCGCCGCCCACCGCATCGTGGCCAAGCGCGAGGAGGGCCTGCGCGTCGTCGCCGTCCTCTCCGCCCGCGGCAAGGAGACCGACCGCCTGATCGCCGACGCCCAGGAGGTCTCGGAGAACCCCGACCCCCGCGAGATGGACATGCTCCTCTCGACGGGCGAGCGCGTCTCCTGCGCCCTGTGCGCCATGGCGATCAACGACCTCGGCCACCGGGCGATCTCGCTCACCGGCTCGCAGGCCGGCATCGTCACCGACACCTCGCACACGAAGGCCCGCATCCTCGAGGTGCGCGCCGACCGCATCCACGCCGCGCTCGACGAGGGCGACATCGTCCTCGTCGCCGGCTTCCAGGGCGTCTCGACCGCCAAGGACGTCACGACGCTCGGCCGCGGCGGGTCGGACACCACCGCCGTCGCCCTGGCCGCCGCCGTCGGCGCCGACGTCTGCGAGATCTACACCGACGTGCCGGGCGTCTTCAGCGCCGATCCGCGCATCGTCCCCGACGCGCGCAAGCTCACCGTCGTCTCGTTCGACGAGATGCTGGAGATGGCCGCGTCCGGCGCCGGCGTCCTGCAGCTGCGCAGCGTCGAGTACGCGCGCAACCACGGCGTGCGCATCCACTGCCGTTCGAGCTTCGACGACGCACCGGGCACGGTCGTCGTGTCCGAGGAGGAGACCATGGAGCACCCGCTCATCACCGCGGTGACGCACTCGCGCGGCGAGGCCCGCGTGACGCTCGTCGGCGTGCCGGACTCGCCCGGCCTCGCCGGCCGCGTCACGACCGCCCTGGCCGACGCGAACGTCAACATCGACATGATCATCCAGAACGAGCCACGCTCCGCCGGCACGCTGGCCGAGATGTCGTTCACGATCCCGCGCGACGACCTCCCGACGGCGCGCGAGGCGCTCGAGCCGCTGTGCGCGGAGCTCGACATGCGCCTGGAGACCGACGAGTCGATGGGCAAGGTCTCGATCGTCGGCGCCGGCATGAAGTCCCACCCCGGCGTGGCCGCGAAGGTCTTCAGCACCCTCGGGGCCAACGAGATCAACATCGAGATGATCTCGACCTCGCCGATCCGGATCTCCTGCGTGGTCCCGGGCGGCCAGGTCGAGGACGCGGTGCGCGCCCTGCACAGCGCCTTCGAGCTGCAGGGCAGCGACACGATCCGGCCCGAGCAGCCCTTCGGGGAGTTCGCGTCGTGACCCGCGTCGCCGTCGTGGGCGCCACGGGCGCCGTGGGCACCGCGATGCTGCGCCTCCTCCACGAGCGCGAGGGCGGCATCCCCGACCTCGAGGTCGTCCCGATCGCCTCGGCGCGCAGCGCCGGGCGCGAGCTCCACGGCGGCCTGGTCGTCCAGGCCCTCGAGGAGGGCGTCCAGGAGGGCTTCGACATCGCGATCTTCTCCGCGGGCGGCTCGACCTCCAAGGCGTGGGCACCGAAGTTCGCGCAGGCCGGCGCGGTCGTCGTCGACAACTCGAGCGCGTGGCGGATGGACGACGACGTCCCGCTCGTCGTCGCCGAGGTCAACCCCGACGCGCTGGACCGGATCGGCAAGGGCATCGTCGCCAACCCGAACTGCACGACGATGCAGATCATGCTCCCGCTGAAGGCGCTGCACGACGCCTTCGGCCTCACCGACCTGGTGGCGACGAGCTTCCAGGCCGCGGGCGGCGCGGGGCAGAAGGGCATGGACGAGCTGGCCGACCAGGTCGAGCCGCTCATGCAGCGCCGCGACGACCTCGTCGCCGGCAAGGGCAAGGCGCTCGAGGGCATCGCGGCCGAGGTCCACGCCAAGCCGCTGGCGTTCAACGTCGTGCCGTGGCTGGGCTCCGAGAAGGACGGTGGCTACACCGACGAGGAGCTCAAGCTCATGAACGAGTCGCGCAAGATCCTCGACCTGCCGGAGCTGCGCGTGTCGCCCACGTGCGTGCGCGTGCCCGTCTTCGTCGGCCACTCGGTGCAGTGCCGCGCGACGTTCCGGCGGGAGGTCGACCTCGACGAGGCGCTGCGCGTCCTCGAGGCGTTCCCCGGTGAAGTCGTTCACAACGTCCCCACGCCGGTGGAATACGCTGGCCGCGACGAGGTCGCCGTCGGCCGCGTCCGCAAGGACCTCAGCGATCCCAAGACCCTGAACCTCTTCGTCGTGGGCGACAACCTCCTCAAGGGCGCGGCCCTCAACACCGTGCAGATCGCCGAGCTGCTGGTGCAGCGCGGTGTCGTAGGTGGCGCACGCGCCGCCGCCTGACGGCAGGATCCCGACCTGATGGCGCTGCTGGACCCGACGATCCCGGCTGCCCTGGTGACGGGTGTCCTCGCGCTGACACCCGGGCCGAGCGCTGCGCAGCTCACCCGCACCGTCGCCGCGTCGTCGGCGAGCACCGCCACGGCGGTCGACGAGGTCGCCATCCGGCGCTGTGCCAACGTCGAGCGGGGCCGCCGCGGCCTCCCGGCGCTGAAGGCCGACCCGTCGCTCTCCCGCGCCGCGCGCCTGCAGGCCAAGGGCATGGCGAAGCGGGGCTACACCGGCCACCGCGACCCCCAGGGCCGCGGCCCGGCCGAGCGCGTCAGCCGCTACACCCACCGCTACCAGGGGGTGGGGGAGAACCTCGCCTGGGGCTGGCCGACCGGCGCCGACGCCTGCGCCACCTGGCTCGCGAGCGCCCCGCACCGGCGCAACCTGCTCGACCGCCGCTTCACCCACATCGGCACCGGCGTGGCGGCCGGCGGCCGGTGGGGTCGCTACTACGTGCAGGTCTTCGGCATCCAGCGCGCCATCGCGCGCTAGCCGCCCGCGGCCGCCAGCAGCGCGTCGGCAGCTGGTGTGCGCAGGTAGAGGACCGAGCGGCCCTCCCGCCGGGCGCTGAGCAGTCCCGCCGCGGCCAGGGCGGTGAGGTGGGCCGACACGCCGCCCGGGGCGAGGCCCAGCTGGGTCGCCAGCTCCGTCGTGGACGCCGGCGCCTCCAGGCGCACCAGGAGCCTCGCGCGGGTGGCGCCCAGGACGCGGGCCAGCCCCTCGGGCGCCGCCGGCGGGTCCTCCCACAGCAGCGCGACGCCGCGGGCGGGGAAGACGACGGTCGGCTGCCAGGGCTCGTCGGTCACCACCGCGATCTTGGCCAGGAAGGCGGAGGGGACGAGCAGCAGCCCGCGGCCGCCCAGCTCGATCTCGCGCTCGTAGGCGACGCGCAGCTCGACCGCCCCCTCGCGCCAGCGCACGTCGCGGTGGACGTCGTCGAGCATCGCCTCGGCGCCGCGGTCGGCCAGCGTGCGGGCACGGTGCTGGACGTCGGCGAGCAGGAGGGCGCGCACCCGTGGCCAGTCGGGCTCGACGAGCCGGTCCCAGGCCTCCTCGAGGAGGTCGGCCAGCCTGGTGAGCGTCCGGGCAGGCTCGCGCTGCAGCGCCCGCACCAGCCGCGCCGCGGGTGGGCCGAGCTGGGGGACCGCGTGGCCGAGCTCCACGCGCACGCGGTCAGGGTCGGTGGCGCGGATGACGGCGAGGTCGTCCCCGACGGTCGTCTCGGGCGACGCCGGCGGCGGCCCGAGGAAGTCCGGCACGTAGCCGGTGACCGGCACGAGGGCCAGCAGCGGGCGGACGTCGAGGCCGGCGAGGCGCGAGCGGGCCTGGCGGATCCACGGCAGGTGCAGCGCCGCGGTTCCGGGCGCCTGGAGCGCCCGCAGCGCGGCCAGCAGCTCCTGCATCGGCGAGATCGCCAGCCGCAGGCGCGCGAGGTCCTCGACGGTGAAGACGTACCGGACGATTCACGCCAGGGTGAATCGTTCGTCGGCCGAGCGCAACCCCGGGAGGCTGCGTCCCATGATCGAGCACCTCCTCACCGCCACCCACGTCGACCAGCGGCTGGCCGACGCCGAGCGCCGCGCCGCCGCCTCGCCGGGCCCCGCGCCGCGGACGACCCGCGGCCCGCGCCGCGCCGGGCGCGTCCTCAGCCGCTAGCGGTGCTGGCCGAGCGCCGCGAGCTCGCGGCGGGTCCGCACACCGAGCTTGCGGTAGATGTTGCGCCGGTGGGTGCGGACCGTCTCGACGCTCACCGTCAGCGCCTGGGCGATCTCCGCGTTCGAGCGGCCCTGGCGCAGGAGCTGGAGCACGTCGGCCTCGCGGGGCGTCAGCAGCTCCGGGCCGGCCTGCGTCGCCGGCGCGCCGCCGTTGCTCGCCCCCTGGGGGACGACCTGCAGCCCCCGCGACGCCAGGTGGATCGCGTTGCGGATGTCGCGGGCCTGCACCGCCTTGCCCAGGCAGGCCGAGGCGCCGAGCGCCAGCAGCTGGTTGGACTCGGCCGGTGTGGGCCGGTCGGCCAGGAGCACCAGGCGCACGTCGGGCATCGCGCCGTGGAGCCGGTGCACGTCGGCCGCCGAGTCGAGCGCCTCCACGTTGAGCAGCAGGACGGTCGGGCGCAGGTCTTCGAGGAACAGGGCCAGCCGGTCCAGCGGGAGGTCGGCGGCCAGCAGCTCCAGGTGCTCGTCGGCCTCGACCAGCGCCTGCAGGCCCAGGCGCACGAGGTCCTCGAACCCGGCGGCGGCGACGGTGATGGCGGTCCTCGATCGCATCGGCCTCTGGCGACCCTATCGGCAGATCCGGGCCGGAGGGTGAGGCCTGTCTCACCCGCGACTCACCCTCTTCCTCACCCGAAGATCACCCGCCCGGGAGGACGACGGCGCCCTACCCGCGCGGCATCATCCTCCTCGCAGCACAGAACTTCCCTGGGGCGCATGGGGTACGCGAACCAGGCGGGTGAGGCGGCCGATGGGGTCGGCCGCCAGGGGACACCCACCTGGACAGGGGATCAACGGGGGGCGCGTCGGCGGGCAGGGCGACGCGCCCCTCGTCACATCTTGAGCAGGGGGAGCATGAGCGGGGCGGCCATCGGCCGCCCCGCGTCACGTCGGCAGGAGGGAGCTCGCGACTACCAGCCGCGGTCGCCGCCGACACCGGCGACGACGGACGTGGACCAGTCGACGACGGACGTCGGCTTGACCACGTGGCGCTGCATGCCCAGCTCCTTGGGGCTCAGGCCGAGGGCCAGGCCGACGAGCTGGGGCAGGTGGAGGACCGGCATGCCCAGCTCGCGGCCCGCGGCGCGGGCGGCCAGCGGCTGCTGGAGGTCCAGGTTGAGGTGGCACAGCGGGCACGGCGTCACGACGCAGTCGGCGTCGGCGTCGATCGCGTCGCCGAGGTGGCGGCCGGCCTGCTTGAGGGAGGCCGTCTTGTTCATCGTGATGATCGGGAAGCCGCAGCACTTGTGGCTGCCGGCGTACTCGACCACGGTGCCGCCGAGCGCCTCGATGACCTTCGACAGGTACGTGTCGCGCGGGTTCTCGTCGTCGATGCCCAGGCGGGCGGTCGGGCGGACGATGTAGCAGCCGTAGAACGGGCCGACCCGGAGGTCGGTCAGCGGCTTCTTGACCTTGCTGGCGAGCGCGTCGAGGCCGATCTCCTCGACGAGCAGCCACAGGAAGTTCTTGTTGACGATCCCCTTCTCGTAGGAGATCCCGTCGGTCTCCTGGATCGTCGCGTTGACGTGCGCGCGGTACTCCGCGTTGGCGTCCAGGCGCTCCTGCGACTCGCTCTGCGCGCCCTGGCAGGTCGAGCAGATGTTCATCATCAGGTCCGCGCCCTCCACCTGCTGGGCCAGCGCGAACGTGCGGCCGTTGTAGGTGTCGGCGAGCTCCTGGTTGTGCTCGGCGATCACGCCCGCGCCGGTGCAGCAGGCGCGGTCGAGCTCGACGAGGTCGATGTCCAGCAGCGGGGCGACCTTGGCGACCGACCCGTGCAGCTCGGGGGTGAAGCCACGGCTGACGCAGCCGGGCCAGTAGGCGACCTTCATTCCTTCGTCCTTCCTGCGGGGTCGGCACCCGGGGCCGAGGGCATCGCCCCGTCCTCGCCGCCTCCGGCGACCGCGGCGACGTTGGGCTCCTTGGCGCCCTCCGTCTCCTCGTCGTAGCCGGTGATGTACAGGTTGAGCTCGATCCGCTCGTCGCGCGCCTCGATGACGTCCGAGATCCGCTGGATCGACTTCAGGTCCTCCTTGGGGATGCGGTGCGGCTTGAGCGCCGCCCCCGGGGTGACCTTGCGGCGCAGCAGCGCCTTGGTGATGACCGGCAGCGAGTCGATGAGCTCCTGGCCGGCGTTCGGGTGGAACTTGCCGAACCACGAGTCGCCGCCGTAGGAGCGCGGCAGCAGCTCGGCCTCGTGGAGGAGGCCGCCCTGGCGCACGAGCGTCGTGAAGGCGTGCTCGTGGCGCACGCCGTTGTTGCGGTCCTCGATGCCGTGGTCGGCGCTCGCGCGGCGGCGCAGGCGCATGATCTGGTTCATCGGCGCCACGCCCTTGGGGCAGGCCTCGATGCACTTGAAGCAGTGCGTGCAGTCGAAGATGCCGTGCGGGTCCTCGGAGAGGTCCTTCAGGCGCTCGAAGTGCTGCGTGTCGCGCGGGTCGCCGACGAAGCGGTAGGCCTTCGCGAGGGCGGCCGGGCCGACGAAGAGCGGGTCGACCTCCATCGAGAGGCAGTCCGAGACGCAGGCGCCGCACTGGATGCAGGCCATCGACTGCGTGACGTCGATCATCGACTCGCGCGGGACGACGTGCTCGCGCTCGGGCATGTTCTCGTCGTCGGCGAGCAGCCACGGCGTGACGCGCTGGACCTTCTTCCAGTGGACGGCGTCCATGTCCACGATGAGGTCCTTGATGATGGGCATGTTGCCCATCGGCTCGACCTCGATGACCCCGTCCTTGGCGGTCGCGAGCGCCTTGTCGAGGTGGGTGTGGCAGGCGAGGCCGGGCTGGCCGTTGATGCGCACGCCGCAGGAGCCGCAGATCGCCGCGCGACACGAGCAGCGGATGCCGATCGAGCCGTCGAACTTCGCCTTGGCCTGCAGGATGCCCTCGAGGACCGACCGGTGCGGCTCGAGCTTGATCGTGTGCTGGTCCCAGGTGGGCGCCTCGCCCGACTCCGGGTCGTAGCGCCGGATGCGCAGCGTGAAGTCCTGCGCGGGCTTGCGGGTGTCGGCCACTAGTACTTGCGCTCCTCGGGCTGCCAGTCGGTGATCGTCACGGGCGAGTAGGTCACGCTCGGGACGTCCTCCCCGTTGCGGGAGATGTCGATGTGCTTGAGCCAGGTCTCGTCGTCGCGCTCGGGGAAGTCGGTGCGGAACTGCGCGCCGCGCGACTCCTTGCGCTCGATCGCGGCGACGACGGTCGCCTCGGCGCAGTCGAGCATGAAGCCCAGCTCGATGGCGCCCAGGACGTCCTGGTTGAAGACGGTGCCGCGGTCGTCGACGTAGGCCGTCTTGGCCTCCTCCTTGAGGCGGCGGACCGTCTCGTGGGCGTGCTGGAGGCCGGCCTCGTCGCGGAACACCGCGACGTTCTTGTTCATCTCGGTGCCGAGCTCCTCCTTGATCTCCGAGACCCGGCGGCCCGTCTTGGGGCGGCTGAGGATCGCGTCGATCATGTCGGCGTCCTGGCGCAGGCGGGCCGGCGTGGCCGGCTCGGGCATGCGCATGTTCTTCGCGCGCTCCGCGGCGTGCTCGCCCGAGCGGCGGCCGAAGATCAGCGTGTCCAGCAGCGAGTTCGCGCCCAGGCGGTTGCCGCCGTGGACCGAGACGCAGGCGACCTCGCCGGCGGCGTAGAGGCCCGGGATCGGCGTGGCGCCGTCCACGTCGGTCTTGACGCCGCCCATGATGTAGTGCTGGCCCGGGCGGATGAGGATGGGCTCCTTCGTGATGTCCACACCGGCGAAGTCCTTGCCGATGTTGACGATCTCGCGCAGCGCCTCGAGCGTGCGCTTCTTCGGGACGACGGTGATGTCGAGGTAGATGCCCGACCCGTCCTCGCCGACGCCGCGGCCCTCGTTGATCTCGGTCTGCTCGGCTCGCGAGACGACGTCGCGCGAGGCGAGCTCCATCTTGTTGGGCGCGTACTTCTCCATGAAGCGCTCGCCCTCGCTGTTGAGCAGGTGCGCGCCCTCGCCGCGGGCGCCCTCGGTGATGAGGAAGCCGTTCTCGACCAGCGTGGTCGGGTGGTACTGGACCATCTCCATGTCCATGAGCGGCGCATCGATGCGGTAGGCCATCGAGATGCCGTCGCCCGTGCAGATCAGGGCGTTGGTCGTCGGCTTCCAGCACTGGCCGGCGCCGCCGGTGGCGAGGATGACGTTCTTGGCGGTGAAGGCCTCGAGCGCGCCCGTGCGGATGTTGCGGGCGATGCAGCCGGTGCAGGTGCCCTGCTCGTCCTGGAGCAGCGACGTGGTGAACCACTCCTCGTAGCGGTCCACGCGCTCGTGGTACTTCATGAGCTGCTCGTAGAGGACGTGGAGGATCGCCTGGCCGGTGATGTCCGCGACGTAGGCGGTGCGCTTCATCGAGGCGCCGCCGAAGGCGCGCAGGTCGAGCTCGCCGGTCTCGTTGCGGTGGAAGGTCACCCCGATGTGCTCGAGGTGCATGACCTCGTTGGGCGCCTCGGAGCACATGACCTCGATGGCGTCCTGGTCGCCGAGGAAGTCGGACCCCTTCACCGTGTCGTAGGCGTGCGAGCGCCAGTCGTCGGCGACGTTGATGGCCGCGTTGATGCCACCGGCCGCAGCCACGCTGTGGGAGCGCACCGGGTGGACCTTGGACATGATCGCCACGGTGGCGCCCGCGTCGGCCGCCGCGAGGGCGGCGCGCTGGCCGGCCAGGCCGGCACCGAGGATCAGGACGTCGTGCTGGGGCATGCTCCTCCGAGAGCTTCGAGGGGGTCTCGCAGCTTATACGCGGGACCCCGCAGCCCGACCCCTGCCCGGCGCACGCCCACGCGCCTCGTCGGGGCTGCTATCCGCGCAAGGGCTCGGACGCGCTGGCGGCCAGCGCGCGGCGGACCTGCTGGACGGTCAGCGTGCCGACCAGCCGCTCCTGCGCGTCGACCACCGACAGCGTCCCGAGGCGGGCCAGCGGCTCGTGGGCCAGCAGCGCCTGGAGGGGCGTCGCGGCGGCGACGCGCAGGTCGTGGTCGGCGTCGGCGAGGTCCGCGGCGGCGGAGCGCTCGAGGCCGCCCGCGAGCGCCTCGTCGACGCGCTCGGCGCGCAGCAGCCCGAGGTAGCGCCCGGCGGCGTCGGTCACGGGGAACGACGGCCAGCCGTAGCGCAGGAAGAACTCGTCGTGGGTGCGGCGCGCGTCGGCGTCGCCCGGCACGGCGACGGGGTCGTCGTCCATGACGTCGGCGGCGGTGATGCCCTCGAGGCGCTCGGAGAACGCGCTGGAGAGGATCGCCCCGCGCGCGGCCTGGCCGAGGAACAGGCCCAGGACGGCCATGTAGATGCCGTTGGCCGGGTCGCCCGCGGCGATGAGCGCGATGCCGACGCCGATGAGCAGGTAGCCGAAGCCCTGGCCCAGCCGGGCGCTGGCGCGCGTGGCGCGGTTGCGGTCGCCCGTCGCGCGCCACACCGCGGCGCGGGCGATGCGCCCGCCGTCGAGCGGGAAGGCGGGCACGAGGTTGAACGCCAGCAGGAAGGCGTTGACGAGGGCGAGCCAGCCCACCAGCTGCACGCCGGCGCCGACGTCCGGGCTCTCGAGGAGCGCGGCGTCGAGCACGTCGCCCGTCTGGGACAGCAGGGTGCCGATGAGGACGCAGAGGCCGATGACCAGCGCGGTCGCGAGCGGGCCGGCCACGGCGACGCGGAACTCCTCGCCCGGGGTGTCGGGCTCGCGCGTCATGCGCGCGAGGCCGCCGAAGAACCACAGGTCGATGCCGCTGATGCCGATCCCCTCGCGGCGGGCGACCAGCGCGTGGCCGAGCTCGTGGAGCAGCAGCGAGGCGAAGAAGCAGAACGCCGCCCCGACGGCCACCCAGTAGTCGTCGAAGTAGTCCGACAGCAGGTAGATCAGCAGGAAGAGGACGACGAACCAGCTCGGGCTGGCACCCACGCGGATCCCGAGGACCCGGAAGAGCTGGATCGAGCCGCCGCCGCCGAACACGCGTCGGACATGGTGACGCATCCCGCGGGCGCCTCCGGGCGAAGATGATGGGCAGGTGGACGTCGGACGGATCCTCGGGCTCTACGCGCTCGGCCTCTTCCCCATGGACGAGGAGGGCCGCACGGAGCTGCCCTGGTGGACCGCCGACCCGCGCACGGTCTTCGAGCTCGACCCCGACGCGCTCGCCCACACCCGCCGCAAGGTCCGCCGCTCGGTGGCCGTCGGCGAGCGGGAGGGCTGGCAGCTGCGTCTCGACCTCGCCTTCGACCGCGTGCTGCAGGGCTGCGCCCGCCCGCGCCGCGACGGCGACGGGGTCTGGCTGACCCCGCGCATGGGCGCGCTCTACGGCGCCCTGCACGCCGCGGGTCACGCGCACTCGTTCGAGCTCTGGGACGCCGACGGCCGCGAGCTGCTCGCCGGCGTGCTCGCGGTCACCCTCGACGGCGCGGCGATGCTCGAGTCGATGTTCCACCTGCGCCCGCACGCCGGGAACGTCGCGCTGCTGCGCACCCTCGAGACGCTGGCGAGCGGCGGCTGCGTCGTCTGCGACGTCCAGCTCTCCACGCCGCACCTGCTGCGCCTCGGGGCGCAGGAGATCTCGCAGGTCGCCTACGAGGAGCGGCTGCGGGCGGCGGTGCCGCTGTCGTCCGGGGTCTGAGCGCCGCCCTACGCCGCCACTGGCGTCGCGCGCTCCACGATCGCGGCGAGGTCCAGCCCGCGCGGCAACGTCCCGTAGGCCAGGCCGGCGTCCCCCGCCAGGCGCGAGGCGCAGAACGCGTCGGCGACCTCGGCCGGCGCGCCGCGGACCAGGAGCGAGCCCTGCCACGCGAGGGCGAGCTTCTCGACGATCCGCCGCGCGCGGACCTCCACGCCGTCGAGGTCGGCGAACTCGTCGCGCACGCCGGCGATGAACGCGTCCAGGCGCGCGTCGGCGCCGCCCGCCAGCTCGAGCTCGTCGAAGTACGCCGCGAGGACCTCGGGCTGCTTGGCCAGCGCGCGCAGGACGTCGAGCGCGTTGACGTTGCCCGAGCCCTCCCAGATGGAGTTCAGCGGCGACTGGCGGAAGAGGCGCGGCATGCCGGACTCCTCGACGAAGCCGTTGCCGCCCAGGCACTCCATCGCCTCGGCCGCGAGGCCCGGGAGGCGCTTGCACACCCAGTACTTGCCCACCGCGGTCCCGAGGCGCCGCAGGGCGACGTCGTCCTCGTCGTAGGCGCGGGCGAGGCGCAGCGCCAGCGCGGTCGCGGCCTCGGACTCGATGGCGATGTCCGCGAGCACGTTGCGCATGAGCGGCTGCTCGGCGAGGAGCTTGCCGAAGGCTGCGCGGTGCGCCGTGTGCCACGTCGCGTTGGCGACGGCCCAGCGCATGCCGGCGGCCGAGCCGATGATGCAGTCCAGCCGGGTGTGGCCGACCATCTCGATGATCGTCGGGACGCCGCGGCCCGGCTCGCCGACCATCCGGCCCCACGTGCCGTCGAACTCGACCTCCGACGACGCGTTGGAGCGGTCGCCGAGCTTCTCCTTCAGCCGCTGGATGCGGAAGACGTTGCGCGAGCCGTCGGGGAGGATCCGCGGCACGTGGAAGCACGAGGGGCGGGTGGGATGGTCTTCCGTCTGGGCCAGGACGAGGAACATGTCGCACATCGGCGCGCTGCAGAACCACTTGTGGCCGCGCAGGAGGTACTCGCCGCCGGCGCCGCCCCCGTCCACCGGCTCGGCGACCGTCGTGTTGGCGCGCACGTCCGAGCCGCCCTGCTTCTCGGTCATCGCCATGCCCGCCTTCGCCGAGCCCTTCTCCGACGCGGGGATGAGCCGGCCGTCGTAGGCCGGCGCGGTCAGCAGCGGCTCCCACTCGGCGGCGATCTCGGACTGCGCGCGGAGCGCCGGCACGACCGCGAAGGTCATCGTCATCGGGCAGCCGTGGCCGGCCTCGACCTGCCCGGTCATGATCGCGCCGGCCGCGCGGACGACGTGTGCCGGGCGCTCGGTCTCCGTCCACGGGAGGCTGTTGAGCCCGCCCTCGCTGGACAGCCGCATGAGCTCGTGCCAGGAGGGATGGAACTCGACCTCGTCGAGGCGGTGGCCGTAGCGGTCGACGACCTTGAGCCTCGGCGGGTTCTCGTTGGCCTGCGGGCCCCACTCGAGCAGCGGCTCGCCGCCCCAGC
Organism: Conexibacter sp. SYSU D00693; assembly: GCF_017084525.1. GTDB lineage: Bacteria > Actinomycetota > Thermoleophilia > Solirubrobacterales > Solirubrobacteraceae > Baekduia. Next base: position 2,094,081 of record NZ_CP070950.1, on the reverse strand, counting down.
TCTCGCCCGCCTCGACGAGCGCCTGGCGGGCCCAGCCCGCGCCCTCGCGCTCGGCCGCCTCCTGCAGGACGCGGTCGGAGGTGAAGAGGTTCAGCGGCGCCAGCGGCGGCGGCTGGTTGGTGACCTCGTGGGTGGCGGCGGACGGGCGCTCAGCGACGGACATGGACGGCTCCTGCTCCTGCGGATCGGAGGGCGAACTGGACGAGCGCGGCGACGAGGCGGTCCTCGTCGCGGCGCGGGGACGTGGGGGAGGTCGGCCCGACGAGGGCCTCGCCGATCGCGCCCACGAGGGCGGTGGCGGTGAAGTCGGGGTCCTGCTCGGGCAGGTCGCCGGCGGCGACGCCGTCGCGCACGGCGGCGGCGAACGCCTCGGCGTAGGCGCGGCGGAAGACGAGGCGCTCGGCCTCGACCGCCGGGTCGACGGGCTCGGCGATGAGCGCCCAGGCCAGGCGTCGGCCGGCGAGCGCGCGGCGCGCGAAGGTCTCGACCGCGGCGGCGATGCGCTGCGGGGCGGGGGCGTCGACGGCGGCGGCCGCGGCGACGGCGTCGACCTCGTGCTGCGAGGCTACGCGGAAGACCTCGGCCACCAGCTCGGCCTTGCCGGGGAAGTGGCGGTAGACCGTGCCGGTCGCCACGCCGGCGCGCTTGGCCACCGCGGCCACCGACGCCTCGCGGTAGCCGCCCGCGGCGACGAGCTCGAGCGCCGCACGGACGATCCTGCCCCGCGCGGCCAGGCGCCGCGCCTCGGTGCGCTCGGTGGGCCGGTAGGCCATCGCGCCAAGGAGTGAACCAGGGTTCAGCCCTTGCCGTCAAGCGTCCGTGCGAAGAAGGGGACAGTCCCCCTGTTCGCACGCGGGGGTAGCTTCCGGCGGGCCCATGAAGATCATCTACACCCACACCGACGAGGCGCCGGCGCTCGCCACGCACTCCCTCCTGCCCATCGTCGAGGCCTTCACGGAGGCCGCCGGTGTCGAGGTCGAGACGCGCGACATCTCCCTCGCCGGGCGCATCCTCGCCCAGTTCCCCGAGCGCCTCACCGACGAGCAGCGCGTGCCGGACGCCCTGGCCGAGCTGGGCGACCTCGCCTCCACGCCCGAGGCGAACATCATCAAGCTGCCGAACATCAGCGCGTCGGTGCCGCAGCTCAAGGCCGCGGTCAAGGAGCTGCAGGAGCAGGGCTACGACCTGCCGCCCTACCCGGAGGACCCGCAGACCGACGAGGAGCGCGACGTCCGCGCCCGCTACGACAAGGTCAAGGGCAGCGCGGTCAACCCGGTGCTGCGCGAGGGCAACTCCGACCGCCGCGCGCCCGAGTCGGTGAAGTCCTACGCGCGCAAGCACCCGCACTCCATGGGCGCCTGGTCGGGCGACTCCATGACGCACGTCTCGACGATGGGCGACGGCGACTTCCGCTCGACCGAGAAGTCCGTGACCGTGCAGTCCGAGGGTGCGGTGCGCATCGAGCACGTCGCCGCCGACGGGACCGTCACGGTCCTCAAGGAGCGCGTCCCGCTGCTGGCCGGCGAGGTGCTGGACGCCGCCGTCATGCGCAAGGCCCAGCTCGACGCGTTCCTGCGTGCGCAGGTCGCCGAGGCCAAGGAGCAGGGCGTCCTGCTCAGCGTCCACCTCAAGGCGACGATGATGAAGGTCTCGGACCCGATCATCTTCGGCCACGCGGTCCGCGCCGTCGTGGGCGACCTCTTCGACGACGTGCCCGACGTCGACCCCGACGACGGCCTCGCCTCCCTCGTCAGCGCCCACCCCGACAAGCAGGAGCAGCTCGACCGCGTGCTCGCCGACGGGCCGGCGCTCTACATGGTCGACTCCGACCGCGGCATCACGAACCTGCACGTCCCGAGCGACGTGATCATCGACGCGTCGATGCCCGCGCTCATCCGCTCCTCGGGGCAGGGCTGGAACGCCCAGGGCGAGCAGCAGGACACCAAGTGCGTGATCCCGGACTCGAGCTACGCCGCGCTGTACGCCGAGACGATCGAGCACTGCAAGCGCCACGGCGCCTTCGACCCGGCGACGATGGGCACCACGCCGAACGTCGGCCTCATGGCCCAGAAGGCCGAGGAGTACGGCTCCCACGACAAGACCTTCGAGGTCGACGCGCCCGGCACGGTGCGCCTCGTCGACGAGTCGGGCACCACGCTGCTCGAGCAGGAGGTCCAGGCGGGGGACATCTTCCGCGCGTGCCAGACGAAGGACGCGCCCATCCGCGACTGGGTCGAGCTCGCCGTCCGCCGCGCCCGCGCCACCGGCGCCCCGGCGGTCTTCTGGCTCGACGAGACCCGCCCGCACGACGCCGAGCTGCTCAAGAAGGTCCGACCGGTCCTCGACGAGCTCGACACCGACGGCCTGCAGGTCGAGGTCCTGCCGGTGGGCGAGGCGGCCCGGTTCACCCTCGAGCGCGCCCGCCGCGGCGAGGACACGATCTCCGTGACCGGCAACGTCCTGCGCGACTACCTGACCGACCTCTTCCCGATCCTCGAGCTGGGGACCAGCGCGAAGATGCTGTCGATCGTCCCGCTCATGGCGGGCGGCGGCCTGTTCGAGACCGGCGCCGGCGGCTCGGCCCCCAAGCACGTCCAGCAGTTCAACCGCGAGAACCACCTGCGCTGGGACTCCCTGGGCGAGTTCCTCGCGCTGGCGGTCTCCCTCGAGCACCTCGCCGAGAAGGACGACAACCCGCGCGCGCGGGTGCTCGGCCAGGCGCTGGACCGCGCCACCGGCAAGCTCCTGGAGGAGGGCCGCTCGCCGTCGCGCAAGGCCGGCGAGCTGGACAACCGCGGCAGCCACTTCTACCTCGCGCTCTTCTGGGCCCAGGAGCTCGCGTCCCAGACCGAGGACTCCGAGCTCGCGGGCCGGTTCCAGGGCCTCGCCGCGGAGCTCGCCGCCAAGGAGGAGCAGATCGTCGCGGAGCTCACCGAGGTGCAGGGCCAGCCGGTCGACGTCGGGGGGTACTTCCACCCCGATCCGGACAAGGCGAGCGCGGCGATGCGGCCCAGTCGGACGTTCAACGACGCCCTCACGGCAGCGGCGGCGACCGAGGTCTAGGGTCCGGGGCAATGTCCGACGTCAAGAAGGTCACCGTCACGGGCGCCGCCGGCGCCATCGGCTACGCCGTCCTGTTCCGCATCGCCTCGGGTCAGATGCTCGGCGACCACCAGAAGGTCCAGCTGCGCCTCCTGGAGATCCCCCAGGCCGTGAAGGCCGCGGAGGGCACCGCGCTCGAGCTCTTCGACTGCGCGTTCCCGCTCCTGGACTCCGTCGAGATCACCGACGACCCCAACGTCGCCTTCGACGGCGCCAACGTCGCGCTGCTCATCGGCGCGCGCCCGCGCACGAAGGGCATGGAGCGCGCCGACCTCCTCGAGGCCAACGGCGCGATCTTCAAGCCGCAGGGCAAGGCGATCAACGACCACGCCGCGGACGACGTCAAGGTCCTCGTCGTCGGCAACCCGGCGAACACCAACGCGCTGATCGCCATGAACAACGCGCCCGACGTCCCGAACGAGCGCTTCACCGCGATGGTCCGCCTCGACGAGAACCGGGCGGTCGCCCAGCTCGCCACGAAGCTCGGCTGCGCCGTCGAGGACATCCAGGACCTCGCCGTGTGGGGCAACCACTCGCCGACGATGTTCCCGGACCTCTTCAACGCGAAGGTCAAGGGCGAGAAGGCCGCCGACAAGGTCGACCTCGACTGGTACGAGAACGAGTACCTGCCGCGCGTCGGCAAGCGCGGTGCGGAGATCATCGAGGCCCGCGGCGCGTCCTCCGCCGCGTCCGCGGCCAGCGCCGCCATCGACCACGTCCGCGACTGGGCGCTGGGCGCCGACGGCATCCGCTCGATGGCCGTCCCGTCCCAGGGCCAGTACGGCGTCCCGGAGGGCCTCGTCTCCGGCTTCCCGGTGCGCTGCAGCGGCGGGAGCTACGAGGTCGTCGAGGGCCTCGAGGTCAACGAGTTCGCCCAGGGCAAGATCGACAAGACCGTCGACGAGCTCAAGGGCGAGCGCGAGGCCGTGCAGGGCCTCGGGCTGCTGGGCTAGCGCCTGGCCTCATCCCGGTTGCGCGACGGGCGCCCTGCGGGGCGCCCGTCGTCGTTCTCAGGGGTGGTCGGCGGCCGTTCGTCCGTGACCCTGCGATCCCCGGTCCTGCACGCCGGAGGTGACAGGGTCGCGGTCGGACGCCCTACGCGGCCTCCATCGGGTGCCAGCCGCGGCCCTCCTTGCGCACGAGCCCCTGCTTCTGCAGGTCGGGCATCACGCGGTAGAGGTAGTTCTGCTGCATCTCGAGCGCCTCGGCGAGCTCCGGGATCGTGATGCCCGGCTTCTTGCGCACGGTCTCGAGCGCCTGCTTGGCGCGGGGGCCCGAGCCCTTGGGCCGGCCGCGCTTGCCCGTGCCGCCGCCGCCGCCACCGCCGCCGCCGCGCGAGCGCGGGCTGCGCGAGGACCCGCCGCGCGAGCCACCGCCGTTGCTGACGCCCTCCAGGGCGGCGAGGGCGGACTCGAGGCGCTCGGCCTCCTGCACCGCCTCGCGCAGCTCCTCCAGGCGCTCGCGGATCTCGCGCTTCTTGTCCTCCAGGAAGTCCGACATGCCCGACAGTCTTCCACTTACGGAAAACCGTGCATGCCAGGTTTCATCCTTCGAGGATGGCCTTGAGCTTCTGAAGTGAGGCATTCGCCTCACGTTCAGGAAGTCCGCCCACCAGCGCCGAGGACGCCACCGCGCCAAGAGGGCCGAGCGGCGCACGGAACTCGTTGCGGTAGTCGAAGCGCGTGCCGCCCTTGCCGTTGTCGGCCAGCCGGTACTCCGTCTCGGCCTTCGAGCGGGCCGGGCCCCTGCCCTTCCACACCACGTGGGAGGGGCGCTTGGCGGTGTCGAGCTCCCAGTCCACCTTGAACGTCGCACCGCGCAGGCAGAGCCTCTGCTTCATGTGCCCGTCGGAGTGCTCGAGCAGGCCGCGGTGGATGGTCACCCACTCACCCAGGCGCTCGGCGTCCATCACGAAGGCGTAGACGTCCTCGACGGGTGCGTCGATGTCGATGCTGGTGCGGACCTCGGCCATGTGGGGCGTAGTCCTACCGTGCCGCGAGGCGCTCGACACGCTCCCAGGCGCGCAGGGCGCGCTGCACCGCGGCGACGAAGCGGTGCAGGCGGACCTCCGGGAACAGCTCGCGTACCCGCTCGTCGCGCGGCAGCGTGTCGCTGTCCAGCGACTCCATCAGCGGTCCGATGAGCGCCACGTCCTCGCCGGCGATCGCCGCCGCCACCGGCGCGGCGACCGCGGTCAGCGACACCGGCAGGCGCACCGCCGGCCTGTCGACCATGAGCTCGTCGCGGATCGTCTGGACCAGCTCGCCGTAGGAGAGCTCGTCGGGCCCGGCGACGTCGATGCTCAGCGGGCCGTGCACCCGCGCGCTCGTCGCGGCCGCGCCGAGGTAGGCGACCACGTCGCGCTCGTCGATCGGCCGCGTCCGGCCGTCGCGCCAGCGCGGCAGCGGCAGCACGGGCGCGCGCTCGACGAGCCGCACGAGGAAGCGGAAGGAGCGCGACCGCGGCCCGACGACGATCGACGCGCGGAACGCCACCGCCTCGTCCACGGCGTCCAGGAGGACCTCCTCCACGGCCAGCCGGCTGCGCAGGTGGCGCGACAGCGGCTTGCCGGGCGGCACCGGGCCGCCGAGGTAGACGACGCGCCGCACGCCCGCGCGCTGGGCGGCGGTCGCGAACGTCTCGGCGGTGCGCCGCTCGACGTCGCTGAAGTCCGTCGCCCCGCCCTCCATCGAGTGGATGAGGAAGTACGCGACCTCGCAGCCGTCCAGCGCCTCGTCGAGCCCGCGGCCGTCCGTCGCGTCGCCCTCGACCACGGCCACCGACGACGGCACGCCGGCGGCCCGGATGCGGGCCTCGCTGCGGCCGAACGCGCGGACGTCGACGCCCAGGCGCAGGAGCTCGGGCACGACGACGGCCCCGACGCCGCCCGAGGCGCCCGTGACGAGTGCTCGCATCATCGGAGAAGGTACGGGCCGTGGAGCTCCTGCGACGGCTCGAGGCCCAGGCGCGCGACCTGCTGCCCGAGGCGACGTACGACTACTTCGCGGGCGGGGCCGGCGACGAGGTCACGCTGTTCGAGAACGAGGCGGCGTGGGGCCGGCTGTGGCTGCGCCCGCGCCAGCTCACCGGCGTCACCGACCCCGACCTGCGCACGTCGGTCTGCGGCGCGCGGATGGCCGCGCCGATCGTCCTCGCGCCCGCGGCGGCCCAGCGGCTGCTGCACCCCGACGGCGAGGTCGCCGTCGCCCGTGCGGCGGCGCGTGCCGGCCTGGTCTCCTGCCTGTCGACCCGGGCGACCGCCGACCTCGCGGAGGTCGCCGCCGCCGCCCCGCACGCCCCCCGCTGGTTCCAGCTCTACCTCCAGCCCGAGCGCGACCGCGTGCGCCGCGTGCTCGAGCGCGTGCGCGAGCACGGCTTCACCCACGTCCTGCTCACCATCGACCTGCCCGTCCCGGGACGGCGCGAGCGTGAGCTGCGCCACGGCGCGCTCGAGCTTCCGCCGGGCGTGCGGGTCACGACGCACGAGGGCGACGACGACGCGCCACGCGCCGGCGCGGGTGAGCGCCTCGGCGCCGACCGCAAGCCGCCCATCGGCGGGTGGGCCGCGCTGCGCTGGAGCGACCTGCGCTGGGTCGCCGAGACGGCGCAGCTGCCCGTCCTGGTCAAGGGCGTCCTGACCGCGCAGGACGCCGAGGCCGCGCTGGCCCACGGCGCCGCCGGCGTCGTCGTCTCCAACCACGGCGCGCGCCAGCTCGACGGCGTCGTGCCGACGGCCGTCGCGCTGCCCGAGGTCGTCGAGGCCGTCGGCGGCGCCGCGCCCGTCCTGGTCGACGGCGGCGTGCGCAGCGGGGCTGACGTCGCCCGGGCGCTGGCCCTCGGCGCCGACGCCGTGCTCATCGGGCGGCCGTACCTGTGGGGGCTGGCCGCCGGCGGCGAGGACGGCGTCGCGGAGGTCCTGCACGCGCTGGTCGACGACCTCGCCCGGACGCTCGCGCTGCTCGGTGCCCAGCGTCCAGAGCACGTCGGGGCGCCCCACGTCAAGCTGCGCGCCTGGTGACCCCGCAAATGCGGGGAAACGGCGCCAGAAACCCGCTCCTTGCAGGCAAAGAGGAAACGTGCGGGATTTGCGAGAACGCGCCTGCGCGCGCCTCGCGCGTGTGGTTGGGTCCATCCCGTGAACGAGGTCCTGCCGCAGCGCGCCCCCGCCAAGCCGAAGTCCGCCAAGGGGCGTGCCGGGGGCCGCAAGGTCAGCTGCGAGGACTGCTACTTCCGCTGCAACCTCCTCTGCGCGCTGGAGCTCGCCGAGCCCTGCGCGACCTACCGCCCGGACTCGCCGGAGGGGCTGCGCCCGCCCAGCCAGCTGCGCTTCCACTTCCGCCAGGAGCGGCGCACCCGCGCGGCCTGGGCGTTCCCCAGCGCCGAGGAGCAGGCGGCGCTGCACGCGGGCGCTTGACCTGAGCGCCCACGGCGCGGGAGGGTGCCGGGGGTGAAGATCCGCGCGGCGGTCCTGGAGGAGTTCGCGCAGCCGCTGGTGGTGCAGGAGGTCGACCTCGACGGGCCCGGTCCCGGCGAGGTCCTCGTGCGCCTCGCGGCCTGCGGGGTGTGCCACACCGACATGTACACGGCCAGCGGCGCGGACCCCTCGGGCTACGCGCCGACGGTGCTCGGCCACGAGGGCGCCGGCGTCGTGGAGCAGGTCGGCGAGGGCGTCACCTCGCTCGCGCCCGGCGACCACGTCGTCACGCTCTTCTCGCCGCAGTGCCGCGAGTGCATCCACTGCGTCAGCGACAAGACCAACCTCTGCCTCGCCATCCGCGAGCAGCAGAACCTCGGCTTCCTGCCCGACGGCACGACGCGGCTGCACCGCGGCGAGGAGCGCGTGCGCCACTTCATGGGGACGAGCACCTTCGCGGAGGCGACGGTGATGCCGGAGGTCGCGCTCGCGAAGGTCGACCCCGCCGCGCCGCTCGACGTCGTCTGCACCCTGGCCTGCGGTGCCACGACCGGCGTCGGCGCCGCGCTCTACGTCGCCAAGGTCGAGGCCGGCTCGACGTGCGTCGTCTTCGGCGCGGGGCTCGTCGGCCTGGGCGCCGTCGCGGGCTGTCGCATGGCCGGTGCCGAGCGCATCGTCTGCATCGACCTCGACGAGGGGCGCCTCGAGGAGGCTCGCCGCCACGGGGCCACCGACACCCTCATCGGCGGCGAGGACGCCGTCGGCCAGGTGCTCGAGATGACCGGCGGCTTCGGCGCGGACTACACCTTCGAGGCGACCGGCTCCGTGAAGGTCATGCGCCAGGCCGTCGAGGCCGCGCGGATGGGCTGGGGCCTGTGCACGGTCGCCGGCGTCGCGGGCAAGGGCGAGACGCTCGACGTCGTCCCGCGCCTGCTCATCACCGGCCGGCGGATCGCCGGCGCGTCCTTCGGTGGCGCCAAGGGCCGGGACCGCGTCCCCGAGCTCGTCGACGCCTACCTCCGGGGCGACCTGGACCTCGAGGCCTTCGTCACCCGGCGCATCGCGCTGGACGACGTCAACGACGCCTTCGCCGCCATGGACCGCCACGAGGGCGTGCGCACCGTGATCACGAGCTTCTGATGCGGCTGACGGTCCTCGGCAAGTCCCCGTCCTGGCAGGACGCCGGCGGTGCGTGCAGCGGCTACCTCGTGCAGGACGGCGACACGACGCTGCTCGTGGACTGCGGCAACGGCGTCTTCGGCAAGCTGCGCCGCCACGTGGACTACGTCGACGTCGACGCGGTCGTGCTCAGCCACCTGCACGCCGACCACTTCCTCGACCTCGTCCCCTACAGCTACGCGCTGACCTACGCGCCGCGCCAGCAGCCGGTGCCGGTGCACACCTGGCCGGGGACCGACAGCCCGGCCCGCCCGCTGCTGCACGCGCCGCCCGGCGCGCGCGACGTCTTCCGCCGCGTCGTCGGCGCGTGGGGCAACGAGGACCTCGTCGAGGGCGCCTTCGACCTGCGCGAGTACGCGCCGAGCGACGCGCTCGAGATCGGGTCGCTGAGGGTGCGCTTCCACGGCGTGGAGCACTACGTGCAGACCTACGCCATCGAGGTCCGCTGCGGCGACCGGCGCATCACCTACGGGGCCGACACGGCGCCCACCGACGACCTCGTCGACTTCGCGCGCGGAACCGACCTGCTGATCGTCGAGGCGACCCTGCCGCGCCCCGAGCGCGAGGGCGAGCGCGGGCACATGACCCCGCGCGAGGCGGCCGAGCACGCCACCCGCGCCGGGGCGAGACGCCTCGTGCTCACCCACATCTCCGACGAGCTGGACCCCGAGTGGGCGCTCGCCGAGGCCCGCGAGGCGTTCGACGGGCCGCTCGAGGTCGCCCGCGAGGACGCGGTCTTCGAGCTCTGACCGGGCGGGGGAGGCCCCCGCGCGCTGGGTAGGCTGCGGCCGGTGCCTCCGGAGCGCGACATCTTCGTGAACTTCGAGCGCATGCGGCGCGAGATGGACGAGCTGTTCGGCGAGGTGTTCGGCGGCGCGGGCCTCGCCGCGCGCAACCGCCGCGGCGGCTTCTCGCCCGCGGTCGACGTCTTCTACGAAGGCGATCCGCCGCGCGCGATCGTCCAGGCGGAGCTCGCCGGCATCGACCCGGCGGAGATCTCGCTCGAGATCGAGGGTCGCGAGCTCGTGCTCAGCGGCCACCGCCGACCGTCGGAGTCCGAGGGCCGCGTCTACCAGCAGCTGGAGATCGACTTCGGCCCGTTCCGCCGCTCGATCCCGCTCGGCGCCGACGTCGCCGCCGACCAGGCCCGCGCGACCTACCGCGACGGGATGCTGCGCGTCGAGCTGCCCATCCTCCCGCCCGAGCCGCGCGCGCGGCGCGTGCCGATCGAAGTCCCCGACGAGCAGGACCGCGGCCGGTGAGCGGCCCGATCCAGATCGCCACGGAGGGCGACGCGCAGGACGTCGAGGTCGGCGCGGGACGCGCGGTCCCGGCCACGCTGCCGGTCCTGCCGCTGCGCGAGGTCGTCCCCCTGCCGGACACGATCACGCCGCTGGCGGTGGGCCAGGAGCGCTCGGTCGCCCTCATCAACGAGGTGCTGGCCGGCGACCGGATGCTCTGCATGGTCGCCTCGCGCAACCCGGAGCTCGACACGCCGGGCCCCGAGGACCTCCACCAGGTCGGCGTCGTCGGCGGCATCGCGCGCATGCTCAAGGTCCCCGACGGCACCCTGCGCGTGCTCGTCCAGGGCGCCCAGCGCGTGCGCATCGAGGAGTGGGTGCAGGAGACCCCCTACCTCGTCGCGCGCGTCACCGAGCTGCCCGACGTGGTGCAGGAGTCGCCCGAGCTGACCGCGCTGATGCGCAACGTCCAGGAGACCTTCACGCGCATCGTCGAGGAGGTCCCCTACCTGCCCGAGGAGCTCCAGCTCGCCGTCGCCAACCTCGACGACCCCGGCACCCTCACGCACCTCATCGCGGGGGCGCTGCGGCTGAAGACCGAGGAGAAGCAGGAGCTGCTCGAGGAGGTCGACGTCGGCCGGCGCCTGCGCCGCCTCGCCGAGGTCCTCGCGCGCGAGCTCGAGGTCATCTCGATCGGCTCGCAGATCCAGTCCCAGGTGCAGTCGGAGATCGACCGCAACCAGCGCGAGTTCGTGCTGCGCCAGCAGCTCAAGGCCATCCAGGACGAGCTGGGCGAGTTCGACGAGGGCCGGGCCGAGGCCGAGGAGCTGCGCGAGCGCCTCGAGCAGATCGCGCTGCCCGAGGAGGTCCGCACGCAGGCCGACCGCGAGCTGCGCCGGCTCGAGCAGCTGCCGACGCAGGCGGCCGAGCACGGCGTCATCCGCTCCTACCTGGAGTGGATCGCGTCGCTGCCGTGGGACACGAGCACCGAGGACGACCTCGACCTGGCCAAGGCCCGCGAGGTGCTCGACGAGGAGCACTACGACATCGAGCAGGTCAAGGACCGCATCATCGAGTTCCTCGCGGTGCGCAAGCTCAAGCCGGACGCACGGGGCTCGATCCTGTGCTTCGTCGGCCCGCCCGGGGTGGGCAAGACCTCGGTCGGCCGCTCCATCGCCACGGCCCTGGGGCGCAGGTTCGAGCGCATCAGCGTCGGTGGCGTGCGCGACGAGGCGGAGATCCGCGGGCACCGCCGGACGTACATCGGGGCGATGCCCGGCACGATCGTGCGCGCGCTGCGCGACGCGGGCTCGAACAACCCGCTGTTCATGATCGACGAGATCGACAAGATGGGCGCCGACTTCCGCGGCGACCCGTCCAGCGCGATGCTCGAGGTGCTCGACCCCGAGCAGAACGTCGCGTTCCGCGACCACTACCTCGACGTGCCGTTCGACCTGTCGAAGGTCATGTTCGTCTGCACGGCCAACGACCTGGACCGCGTGCCGGGCCCGCTGCGCGACCGCATGGAGGTCATCCAGCTCGCCGGCTACACCGAGGACGAGAAGCTCCAGATCGCCAAGCGCTACCTCGTGCCCCGCCAGGTCGAGCGCAACGGCCTGAAGAAGTCGTGGATCACGATCCCCGACGCGGCGCTGCGGCGGATCATCAGCGACTACACGCGCGAGGCCGGCGTGCGCGGGCTCGAGCGCGAGATCGGGACCGTCTGCCGCAAGGTCGCCCGCCAGGTCGCCGAGCGCAACGGCGACGGGCGCGTCGCGCGCACGAACGTCTCGGCCGCCAAGGTCCGCGAGCTGCTCGGCCGGCCGCGCTTCCAGCCCGACTCCCGGCGGCGCACGCAGACGCCCGGCGTGGCGACGGGCCTGGCGTGGACGCCGGTCGGCGGCGACGTGCTCTTCATCGAGGCCAGCGCGTTCCCCACCTCCGGCCCGCCCTCCGGGCTGACCCTGACCGGCCAGCTCGGCGACGTCATGAAGGAGAGCGCGCAGGCCGCGCTGACCTGGGTCAAGGGCCACCACGAGACGGTGGCGCCGGGGCTCGGCGACGCGTGGTTCCGCGAGCACGACCTGCACGTCCACGTCCCCGCGGGCGCCACGCCGAAGGACGGCCCGAGCGCCGGCATCACCATGGCCACGGCGATCTCCTCGCTCGTCACCGGCCGCTGCGTGCGCTCCGACGTCGCCATGACCGGCGAGATCACGCTGACGGGCCAGGTGCTGCCGATCGGCGGGCTGAAGGAGAAGGCGCTCGCGGCCCAGCGGGCGGGGATCGGCACGGTCATCGCGCCGGCCGACAACGCGCCCGACGTCGAGGACATCCCCGAGCACCTGCGCGAGCGCCTGGACTTCGTCTTCGTCTCGGACATCGCCGAGGTCCTGGACGTCGCCCTCGAGCGCCCGTGAGCGCCGGCGGCGCGCTCGGGCTCGAGCCGGTCGCGGCCGGCGGCTTCGGCCTGTGCGAGGCACCGCGCGTGACGCCCGACGGCACGGTGTGGTTCAGCGACGTCACGGGCGGCGGCGTCTTCCGGATCGCGCCGGGCGCCGACGCGATCGACGAGGTCCTGCCGGGCCGGCGCGGCGTCGGCGGCCTGGTCGCGCACGCGCGCGGCGGCGTCGTCGTCTCGGGCAGGGACCTCGTCCACCTCCACGACGACGGCACCACGACCGACGTCTCCACGCCGGGCGACGACACCGGCATCACGGGCTTCAACGACCTGACCGTCGACGTCCACGGCTGGCTGCTGGCGGGGGCCCTGCGCTTCCGCCCGATGGCGGGCGAGCCGCCGGTGCCGGGTCGCGTGCTGGTCGTCGCGCCGGGCTGGGTGGCGGTCGCCGTCGACGAGGGCGTCGACTGGCCCAACGGGCTCGGGCTCTCCCCGGACGGGCGGCGCTGCTACCTCGCCGACTACGCCCACCGCCGCGTCCTCGTCGTCGACGTCGACCGCGACGGCGCGCTGGCCGAGGCGGCGCGGACGTGGGTGCAGGCGCCCGAGGGCCTGTCGGCGGACGGGCTGGCCGTCGATGCCGAGGGCGGCGTCTGGGTCGCGACGGGCCAGGGCGGGAGCGTCGTGCGCCTCGACCCCGACAGCGGCGCGATCACCGAGTCGCTCGAGGGGCTCGCGCCGTTCGTGTCGAGCATCGCGTTCGGCGGCGAGGACGGGCGCGACGTGCTCGTCACGACCGCGGGCGGGGAGGGCGGTGGGACCGTGCTGCGCGGCCGCGCGCCGGTGGCCGGGACGCCGATCCCGGCGACGATCGTCTGACCCTGTTGTGGAGCTTCGACTCCCGGGTATGGTCGTGAGCAGAGCAACCCGACGAGAGGGAGCGATGGCCAAGAAGAGCAAGGCCGCCAAGGCCGCCGCCACCGGCGTGGCGGTCAAGGGCGCGAAGAACGTCAAGAACGTCAGGGACCTGGCGCAGGACCTCGACCAGGACGAGCTGCGCGACAACGTGCGCGCCGCGTTCGAGGCAGCGCGAGACGCCTACGACCGGATCAACGGCAAGGGCGCCACGGCGCTGTTCGAGGACCCCAAGTTCCACGAGGACATCCGCCAGGCCGCCAGCGCGCTGCGTGGCGCGACGGCGACGGTGCAGAAGCCCAAGAAGAAGAAGGGCGGCCTCGGTCGCCTGATCGTCCTGGGCGCCGTCGGCGCGGTCGCCGCGGTGGCGCTGTCCGAGGGCCTGCGCAACAAGCTGCTCGACGCGCTCTTCGGCGCCGAGGAGGAGTTCGACTACACGTCGACCACCTCCGGCACGAACTCGTCGGGCGCCGGCACGGCGAGCACGCCGAGCACGGCGACGTCGGCCTCCTAGCGGCCGCCGCACCGACACCAGCAGCTTCCGAGGGGCGCCGCGAGGCGCCCCTCGGCGTTGCCGGGGGAGGGCGCCCGGACGAGACTGGCTGGCTGGCCAGGTAGGGTTCTCGCCGTGGAGGCAGCGACGTCGGCGACCCGGTCCCTGGCCGGCGACAAGGCGCAGCGCATCGTCGCGGCGATGCGCGACTCGGTGGCGCGGCGCGGCGTCGCCGGCGCGACGTTCGACACCGTCGCCCGCGAGGCGGGCGTCTCGCGCGGGCTGCTGCACTACTACTTCGGCACGAAGGAGCGGCTGCTCGCCGAGGTCGTGCGCCGCGACACCGACGAGCGCCTCGCCGCGCTCGAGGAGCAGCTCTCGGGCGCCGCGACCGCCGACGACGTCCTCGCGCTGCTCGACCGCGCGCTGGTCACGCTCCTGCGCGAGCAGCCCGACGCGGTCGTCGTCGTCTTCGAGTTCTTCACGCTGTCGCGGCGCAACGAGGAGGTCGCGACGGAGTTCGCCGCGCTGCTGCGGCGGATGACCGACCACGTCGCGGCGGTCCTGCGCGCGAAGCACGAGGAGGGCGTCCTGCGGCTGCGCGAGGACCCCGAGGCGGTGGCCGACATCCTCTTCGCGATGGCCGACGGCCTGGCGATGCGGATGCTCAGCGAGCCGGGCCGCTCGTGGCGGCCCACGGTCGACGCCGCGCGACGCATCGTCGCCGGGCTCGTCGACGACCGCCGCTGACTCAGGCCGCGGCGGCGAGCGCCGCGCTCTCGCGCCGGGCCTGGGCGGCGGGCACGGCGAGCCGGCCGCGGTCGGCCTTGGCCGCGTAGAGCGCGCGGTCGGCGCGCGCCACGACGGCGTGGACGCTCTCCTGGCCGTCCCACCACGCGCAGCCGGTCGAGACGCCGCAGCCGTCGGGGGTGGCGGCGCGCAGCTGCGCGCTCAGCCCCTCCGCCGCGCCCAGGTCGCAGCCGGCGAGCACGACGCCGAACTCGTCGCCGCCGAAGCGGGCGAGCACGTCGGTCGCGCGCAGGCGGTCGGCCCAGGCACCGGCGACCTCGCGCAGGAGGCGGTCGCCGGCCTGGTGGCCGTGGGCGTCGTTGTAGGCCTTGAAGCCGTCGAGGTCGAGCAGGACGATGCTGAAGGAGCGACGGCCGCGGCGGCCCGCCTCCTCCTGGTGGGCGAGCTCGAGCTCCCAGCCGCGGCGGTTGGCCAGGCCGGTGAGGGCGTCGGTCAGCGCGTGCGTCTGGCTCGTGAGCAGCTCGTCCTTCATGGCGGCGAGGAGCAGCGCGGAGACGGCCGCCACGCCCATGAACATCTGCGAGCGGGTGACGTCCTGCTGGAGCCAGTCGTCGGCGAAGTCGCCGATGCCGTTGGCGGTGAGCAGGACGGCGACGATCGCGACGAGCAGGCCGGAGGCGGCGGCGCCGAACTGGCGGAAGCGCACGGCGCCCCAGGCCAGGACGGGGAAGACGAGGTAGGCGAGGTCGCCGCTGATGGCGATCGCCGCCGCCGCGGTGCCGGCGGCGAAGACCGCGGCCATGTGCACGACCTCGCGGCCGCGCAGCGGCGGGACGCCGCCGGGGACGAGCAGGAGGAAGAGCAGCGGGGCGAGGACGAGCTCGGCGACCATGTCGCCCGCCCACCACGTGTGCGATGCGGCCCACAGGCCGTCGGTGTGGACGAGGTGCGCGGCCCACATCGCGCCGACGCCCGCGGTGGCGGCGACCGCGGTGCTGATGACGGCCGCGAGCATGCCCAGCGCGACCACGTCGCGCACGCGGTCCAGGCGCGGGCGGAAGTCGGCGCGGCGCAGGAGCGCGGCGGCGAGCAGGCCCGCGCCGAGGTTGCCGAGGCTCATGGCGACGGCGGTGACGACGGGCAGGCCGGTGGAGAGGTGCGCGGCGAGCGCACCGGCGAGGATCCCCGGCACGAGGCGGCCGCGGCCGAGGACGAGCGCGACGAGCGCGATGGCCGCGGGGGGCCACACCGGCGTGACGTTGTCGGCGACCAGCGCGAGGCCCATGCCGAGGCGCGCCGTCGCGAGGTAGGCGAGGGCGAGGGCGAGGTTGGCCAGGAGCAGCCCAGCTGGCGTGTGCCGGCGGCGGGACATCCATGGCCGACATCGACCATCCGTCCGGACTCCTTGAGGGCGTGCGTCTAGCGGCGCGGCGCCACGTGGCAGCCGGCGAGGTGGTCGTCGACGAGCCCGCAGGCCTGCATGAGCGCGTACGCCGTGGTGGGGCCGACGAAGACCAGCCCCTCGGCCTTCAGGCCCTTGGCCAGGGCCTTGGACTCGGGCGTGTGCGGGGGGACGTCGGCCAGCGTCCGCGGGCGCGGGCGCGGCGGCGGCGCGAAGGACCAGACGAGCTCGGCGAACGCGCCGTCGCCCTCCCGGGCGCGGAAGGCGGCCAGCGCCCTGGCGTTGGCCAGCGTGGCGTCGACCTTCGCGCGGTTGCGGACGATCGCCGCGTCCTCGAGCAGCCGGGCGCGGTCGTCCTCGTCGAAGGCGGCGACGCGCTCCACGTCGAAGCCCGCGAACGCCGCGCGGAACCCCTCGCGCTTGCGCAGGATCGTCAGCCACGAGAGGCCGGACTGGAACGCCTCGAGGGTCAGGCGCTCGAAGAGGCCCACGTCGTCGCGGACGGGGCGGCCCCACTCGTCGTCGTGGTAGGCCGCGTAGTCGGGCGTGCTCGCGCCCCAAGGACAGCGCGGCCTGCCGTCCTGCCCGATCACGACGCCGCTGGTCACGGACGGTGGATGATCGCGACCGGCCCGGCGGCACGGACGGCGACGCAGCCCGCGACGCCGGCGGCGGGGGAGAAGCGGGCGAGCGCCCACGGCCCGTCGGTGGCGTGCCGGACCTCGTCGTCGACCACGGCGAAGGTCTCCAGGCCCCCTTCCAGGCCGGTGCCGCGCGCCTTGAGGACCGCCTCCTTGGCGGTCCACAGCCCGGTGAACGCCGCGTCCCACTCGTCGTCGGGCGTCGCCGCGAGGGCGACCTGCTCGCGTGGATGCAGCCGGGAGGCCAGGCCGCGACGGCGCGGGACCACGCGCTCGACGTCGACGCCGACGGGCGCCTGCGCGCACACGGCCAGGACCAGGAGGTCGCCGGTGTGCGACGCGCTGCCGTGGTCGCCGGGCGCGAGGAGCCCGGCGAGGACGTCACGCCCGCGCCGGCCGTCGCGCCGGCGCACGTGGAGCGCCACCTCGACCGCCGCAGTCACGCCGCGATCGTAGGGGTGGCGGGTGCCAGGCACCCGCCATCCCGGTCAGCCGCCGCGGCGGACCGTCTCGCAGTTCTTGGTGCGGTCGCCCGGGCCGATGATGGCGACGTCGCGGCCGGGGCCGCAGTCGACGAGCTCGCCGCGCTCGCCCCAGCCCGGGGTCAGGCGGTCGTTGCCCGCACCGCCCTTGAGCCGGTCGAAGCCGTAGCCGCCGGTGACCTCGTCGTTGCCGGCGCCGCCGTCGAGCACGTCGCGACCGCGGCCGCCCTGGAGCTCGTCGTTGCCCGCGCCGCCGAGGAGGTGGTCGTCGCCGAAGCGCCCGAAGACCTTGTCGGCGCCGTCGTCGCCCGCGAGCCAGTCCGATCCGCCGGCGCCCTCGACGACGTCGTCGCCGCCGTTGCCGTGGCAGCGGTCATCGCCCTCGGTGCCGTGCACGACCTCGCCCCACTCGGTGCCGCCCATCTCGCACGTGACGTAGGCGACGTCCTCCTCCTCGCGCACGTCCTCGCAGTCGATGAGCTGCTCGAGCTCGGAGCGGAGGTTCACGTGGACCACGTCGTCGCCGGGGCCGCAGTCGACGGCGTCGGGGCCGGGGCCGCCCCAGATCTCGTCGTCGCCGGCGCCGCCGAGGATCTCGTCGACGCCGTGGCCGCCCTTGATCGAGTCGTCGCCCGCGTCGCCCGCGAGGACGTCGTCCCCGAAGCCGTCCTCGTGGATCTGGTCGGCGCCGTCGCCCCCGCGGACGTCGTCGTCGCCGTCACCGCCGTCGAGGTCGTCCTCACCGGCGCCGCCGAGGACGGTGTCGTTGCCGTTGCCGCCGTTGAGGCGGTCGTCGCCGCCGGCGCCGAAGAGGTGGTCGTTGCCGCCGAGGCCGAGGAGCTTGTCGATGCCCGGGCTGCCGAGCAGCCGGTCGACGCCGCCGCTGCCGGCACGGGCGGCGTTCGCCGCGGGGACGAGCGCGAGCAGCGCGAGGAGGGCGAACAGGACCGGGGGCAGACGGCGCACGGCCCTGGTGATCGACCGTCACGCCGGACACCTGAGCGTCGCGACCCCAGCTGGACGCCCGTCCGCTCCTGCCGGGGTCAGCCGTCGTCGACGAGGCCCTGGAGGGGACCCAGGAGGCGGGCCGAGCGGCGCGAGACGCCGGGGAGGGCGACGAGGCGGTGCCGGGCGGGCTCGCCGGCCTCCTGGCGACGCAGCTCGGCCGCGGCGACCGGCTGCCAGCGCTCGTCCACCAGCGCTGTGGGGTCGGCGGCCGCGACCTCGTCCACGTCGAGCTCGAGGTGCTCGGCCCACAGGCGCACACGGGTGTCGCGGGCCACCGCGGGGTCGTCGCAGACGACGTCCATCTCGGTGTCGTTGAGCAGCGAGTGCGCGTTGAGGTTCGCCGACCCCAGCAGGAGGCGCTCGTCGTCGACGACGCAGACCTTCGCGTGGACGTAGAGCGGATCGGTGCGCCCGCCCGAGCGCCCGCGGACCGTCGCGGCCAGGAAGCGCCCGGCCCCGTCGTCGGCGTCGACCAGGACGCCGAGCTGGCCACGGGTGTCGTCCTGGCCGTTGTTGGCCTTCGCGGGCAGCACGACGACCACGCGGAACTCGTCGCTGGGCGGCCGGCGCAGCTTCTCGGCGAGCACCGCGACGAGCTCGGGCGACCAGAGGAACTGGTTCTCGAGGTAGACGAGCCGCCGCGCGGAGCGCAGCGCGCGGACGTAGGCCTCGAGGATGCGGAAGTCGCCTCGCGGCACGCCGTCGTACATGTCCTCGGCGACGGTGCGGACCACCTGGACGGTGGAGCTCCCGGCGGGCGGCGGCGGGGCGCAGGGCTCCAGGCGCTCGCCGGTCACCTCGCCCCAGCGCAGGCAGAAGTGCGCGTCGACGTCGGCCACCGCGGGCCCGCGCAGCCGGACGGCCGCGTCGTGCCACCCGAGGCGCCGGCGCGCCGGGTGCCCGGGCGAGTCGAACCGGTCGCCCGCCTGGTCGGTGAGGTCGATCCCGCCGACGAACGCGACCTCGCCGTCGACGACGACCGTCTTCTCGTGGTGGCAGTGGAACGGGTGCTCGCGGGGGTCGCGCTCGCAGCGGATGCGGGTGCCCCGCACGAGGTCGTGGACCGTGGCCTCGACCTCCTTGCGCGTCGGGTGGAACGCCGGGACGGGCGCCCCGGCCCACACGAGCATCCGCACGTCGACGCGCTCGGCGGCCTCGGCCAGCAGCTGGCCGACGCTGCACGCGGGCTCGCCGCGCTCGAGCTCGAAGCCCGGCGCGACGTGCCACCCGGTCAGGTGCACGGAGCGGCGCGCTCCGCGGATCGCCTGCGCGATGGCGGGCAGCGCCTGGGCGCCGTCGATGAGCACGTCGACCGCGCAGCCGTCGCGGGGCGCCGGGTCGCCGAGGCAGAACGGGCCGTCGTCGGGCGGGTCGAGCGCGTGCGCCCAGCCCAGGCGCGCAAGCCGGCGGCGGTGCTTGAGGCGCACCGCCGCCTCGACCGCGTCGCCGATGCGCGCGTCCAGCCGTCCAAGGAGCTCGGGGCCCATGCCCCGAGGGTCCTACCCGAGCTTCGGCGAGCGCCACTCCGCCGCCATGCGGGCGGCGAGGTTCGCGGGCAGGTCGTCGATCGCCACACGCTCCTGCTGGAGCGAGTCCCGGTCGCGCACCGTGACGGTGCGGTCCTGCAGCGTGTCGTGGTCGATCGTCACACACCAGGGTGTGCCGATCTCGTCCTGGCGGCGGTAGCGCTTGCCGATCGAGCCGCCCTCGTCGTACTCGGTCTGCAGCTGCGAGCGCAGCGTGGCGTGGACCTCGCGGGCCAGCTCGGGCTGGCCGTCCTTGCGCACGAGCGGCAGCACCGCGACCTTCACCGGCGCCAGGCGCGGGTGGAGCTTGAGGACGGTGCGCGTCTCGCCCTCCACCTCCTCCTCGTCGTAGGCGTCGACGAGGAACGCGAGGGTCGCGCGGTCGGCGCCCGCGGCGGGCTCGATCACGTGCGGGACGTAGCGCTCCTTGGTGTTCGGGTCGAAGTACTCGAGCTTCTCGCCGGAGAACTCGGCGTGCTGGGTGAGGTCGAAGTCCCCGCGGTTGGCGATGCCCTCGAGCTCGGACCAGCCGATCGGGAAGAGGTACTCCACGTCGGCGGTGCCGCTCGAGTAGTGCGAGAGCTCGTCCTGCTCGTGCTCGCGCATGCGCAGGTGGTCGGGGCGGATGCCCAGGCGGATGTACCACTCGTGGCGCAGGCGCTTCCACTCGTCGTACCAGCGCGGCGCCTCGTCCGGCGGGACGAAGAACTCCATCTCCATCTGCTCGAACTCGCGCGTGCGGAAGATGAAGTTGCCGGGGGTGATCTCGTTGCGGAACGACTTGCCGACCTGCGCGATGCCGAACGGCGGCTTCTTGCGCGCGAACTGCAGGACGTTCTTGAAGTTGATGAAGATGCCCTGCGCCGTCTCGGGCCGCAGGTAGGCGACCGACGCCGTCTCCTCCACCGGCCCGACGTGCGTCTTGAACATCAGGTTGAACGCGCGCACGTCGGTGAGGTCGTGCGTGCGGTCCTCGGTCTTCGGGAGGTTCGCCTTGGCGGGGCAGAGCTCGTCCGGGTCGAGGTGGTCGGCGCGGAAGCGGCGCTTGCACGCGCGGCAGTCGACGAGCGGGTCGGTGAAGCCCGCGAGGTGGCCGCTGGCCTCCCAGACGCGCGGGTGCTGGAGGATCGCCGAGTCCAGCGCGACGACGTCCTCGCGCTCCTGGAGCATCGCGCGCCACCACTCGCCCTTGACGTTCGTCTTGAGCAGCACGCCGTAGTGCCCGTAGTCGTAGGTCGAGCCCAGCCCGCCGTAGATCTCGGAGCTCGGGAAGATGAAGCCGCGGCGCTTGCACAGCGCCACGACCTTGTCCATGGTCACGACGTCGTCGCTCATCGCGGGCGGATGCTAGAGGCGTCGGTCGCGTCGCCCGGATTGGCACTCTGCGCTTGAGAGTGCCAGCGGCCGCGAGCTATGATCGCGGGCGGAATGCCGATCTACGAGTACCGCCGCCAGGACGGGTCGACCTTCGAGGTCATGCAGCGCTTCACCGATCCGCCGCTCACCGAGGACCCCGAGACGGGCGAGCCGGTGCAGAAGGTGCTCCACGCGCCCGCGATCCACTTCAAGGGCAAGGGCTTCCACAACACCGACTACGGGACCCGCAAGCGCCAGAAGGAGAAGGAGGCGTCGGCCTCGTCCTCCTCGGACTCCGGGTCCTCCTCCTCGTCGGGCTCGTCCGACAGCTCGTCCTCGTCCTCCTCGGGCGGCGACAGCGGGTCGTCGTCCTCCTCGTCCTCGTCGGGCGGGGACGCGAAGGCCGCCTAGCCGGCCCGTCGCAGCCGCGCCGTGCCGGTCTACCCGTACCGCTGCGAGGCGGGCCACGAGGTCGAGGTCCTGCACGCCGCCGGCGGTGCCCCCGGGCCGTGCCCGCAGTGCGGCGCCGCGCTGACGCGGGTGTGGGCCGCGCCGGCCGTGCACTTCAAGGGCAAGGGGTTCTACGCGACCGACGTCGGGTCCGAGCGCCAGCGCCGCTTCCTGGACCGGGCGGCTGAGCAGGGCGCCAACGACCACGACGACAAGCTGCGCGCGCAGCGGGCCGAGCGGGCCAAGGCCAAGGCGGCGGAGAAGCCCGCCCCGCCGCCCAGGACGCCCTAGCCGTCGAGGAAGCGCCGGACCTCCGAGCGGACCTCCTCCTGGGAGACGTCCAGCCCCGCGCCGCCGTCGGGGAGCGTCTCGGCACCGGTCGGCCTGAGCACGCGCGTCGGCGGCGAGCCGCCCATCACGGTCCCGCCGAAGAGGCCCAGGAGCGTCGGGCCGCTCATGTCGGACTTGACCGCCTTGGGCGCCGCCCAGCCGATGAACGGCAGCCGGATGAACGCGCCGGGGCTGAAGATCCGCGAGCGCATCGCGCTGAAGAGCTTCTGCTGGCGGCGCGCCCGGGAGAGGTCGGACTCGCGCGGGTTGCACTCGTTCTTGCGGGTGCGGGCGAGCGCGAGGGCGGCGCGGCCGTCCAGGTGGTTCTTGCCCTTCTTCAGACGCAGCGTGTAGCCGCCGTTCTTGAACCCGCCGTTGATGCGCGAGACGACGCAGCCGCCGGTGTAGTCGATGCCGCCCATCGCGTCGATGAGCTTCGGGAAGTTCTCGAAGTCGACCTCGACGACGTGGTGGACCTCCGTGCCGAGGAAGCCCTCGACGGTGCGGACGGTGAGCTCGGTCCCGCCCAGCGCGTAGGCCGCGTTGATCTTGCCGCGGCCGTGGCCCGGGATGTCGACGACGGTGTCGCGCGGGATGGACAGGCGCGCGCTGGCGCCGCCGCCGGTGCGCAGGAGCAGGAGGGTGTCGCTGCGGCTCGGGCCGCTCGTGGACGCGCCGGGCTCGGCGGTCGACCGCGAGCGCTGGTCGGAGCCGATGACGAGCACGGTGTTCGGCGAGGTGAGCGGGAAGCCCGCGCCGCCGAGCGCCGCGTCGGCGCCGCCCTCCTGGTGGATCGTCGCGCTCACCAGGAACGCGATCGCCGCGAGGACGACCCAGGCGACGGCGGCGGCTGCCAACCAGGCGACGACGCGCCCGACGGAGAGCCGCCGGTCGCGACGGCGCCCGTGGACGCGGCGGCCGTCGGGCTGGGGCTGGCCCTGGCGCAGCTCGTCCAGGGGCGAGCGGCCGTCGCGCGAGCGGCGGCCGAAGAGCCGGGGGCGCGCCCGGTACTTCGTGTACTGCGGGGGCGGGGCGTCGGGGGTCTGCGGCGGGTCGGGGTGGCCTGCCATCGACGGGGTATGGTGGCGCGTCGTGGCCGGCGGCTGCGTGATCGGCGTCGACCTCGGTGGCACGAAGCTGCTTGCCGGTGCCGTGGACGCGGACCTGCGCGTGCACCATCGCGCCCACCGCCTGCCGCGCGTCCGCGACACCGCCGCCCTCGTCGACCTCGTCGTCGCGGAGGTGCGCGAGGTCCAGCAGGCGGCGGGCGAGGAGGTCCGCGCCGTCGGCTTCGGCATCCCCTCGCTCATGGACCTCGCGCGGGGTGTCGCGGTCCACACGACGCACCTGCCGCTGCGCGACGCGCCGATCCGCGACCTGCTCGCCGAGCGCCTCGGCGTGCCGGTCGTCGTCGACAACGACGCGACGTGCGCGATGCTCGCCGAGCACCACGCGGGCGCGGCGATGGGCGCACGCCACGCGGTCCTGCTGACGATCGGGACGGGCATCGGCGGCGGGCTCGTCGTCGACGGGCGGATCGTGCGCGGCGCGGTCGGCGCGGCGGCCGAGCTCGGTCACGTGGTCGTCGACCTCGACGGCCCGCCCTGCCAGGGCTCGTGCCCGAACAACGGGTGCCTCGAGGTCATGGCCTCCGGGTCCGCGCTCGGGCGCGAGGCCCTGCGGGTGGCGCGCGCGGCGCCGGACTCGGGGCTCGGCCGCGCGCTGGCGGCGGGCACGGAGGTCACCGGCGCGCTGTGCACCGAGCTCGCGCACGACGGCGACCAGGCCGCGCGCGACGTCGTCGCCCTCATCGGCCGGCGCCTCGGCGTCGGGATCGCGTCGTTCGTCAACGTCTTCAACCCGGAGGTCGTCGTCGTGGGCGGTGGGGTGATCGCCGCGGGCGAGCTGCTGCTCGAGCCCGCGCGCCAGGAGGTCGCCCGGCGCGCGCTGCGGCCGTCGCGCGACGTCGTGCGGATCGTCCAGGCGCGCTTCGGCGCCGACGCCGGGATGCTCGGCGCGGCGCTGCTGGCCATGGAGGCCGCGCGGTGAGCGGGCGGCTGGTGGTCTGCCCGACGCCGATCGGCAACCTCGAGGACGTGACGCTGCGCGTGCTGGCGGCGCTGCGCGAGGCCGACGTGGTGGCGTGCGAGGACACGCGGCGCACGAAGGTCCTGCTCGACCGCTACGGCGTGGGGGCGCGGACCGTGAGCTACCACGAGCACAACGAGCGCGAGCGCGCGGCCGAGCTCGTGGGCCGCATGCGCGACGGTGCGGTCGTGGCGCTCGTCAGCGACGCGGGGACGCCGTTGGTCAGCGATCCCGGAGCGATCCTCGTCCAGCAGTGCATCGCCGCGGGGATCGGGGTGGAGGTCCTGCCGGGGCCCAGCGCCGCCCTCGCCGCGCTGGTCGTGAGCGGGCTGCCGGCCGAGCGCTGGCGCTTCGCGGGCTTCCTGCCGCGCAAGCGCAGCGCCCTGGCCGAGCTCGTCGGCGGCGCGCAGGAGACGCTGGTGGCGTTCGAGTCGCCCAACCGGATCGGCGCGTCGCTCGCGGTCCTGGCCGAGGTGGACGGGGCGCGGCCGGTCGCGGTCTGCCGCGAGCTGACCAAGGTCCACGAGGAGGTCGTCCGGGGCACGGCCGCCGAGCTCGCGGCGCGCTACGCCGGCGCGACCGTCAAGGGCGAGGTCGTGGTGGTCGTCGGGGCCGCGGCGGAGGGGGCGGGCGACGAGGCGGCGGCGCTCGACGCGGTCAAGCGCCTCGTCGAGGCGGGTGCGCGGGCGCGGCCGGCGGCGGGCGTGGTCGCCGACCTCACCGGCGTCAGCGCCAACGCGCTGTACCGGGCGCTGCAGGACGAGCGCTGAACCGCGCGGCTTCGCGGCGGGGGCGTCGCGGAAGGTGCGCGGGCGGGTCACTCGGGGCGGGCGCGCCCCGACGATCGCGGGCGTGCCCCGTGTCGCCTCGCTCCTCGCCCTCGTCGTGCTCCTGCTGGTGGGGCCGGCGACGGCGCGGGCGGAGCGCTGGCGCCGGCCGGTCGACGGCGTGGTCGTGGGCGCCTTCGCCTACGCCCGGGAGGCGCCGTTCGCCGCCGGCCGGCGCCGGGGCATCGACCTTCGTGCCGCGCCGGGCTCGGTGGTGCGGGCGGCGTGCAGCGGCGTCGTGCGCTTCGCCGGCCCGACGCCGCGCGGCCGCGGGGTGACCGTGCGCTGCGGGCGGCTGCGGGCGACGCACCTCGGGCTCGGCCACGTCGTGGTCCGTCGTGGCGCGGTCGTCGTCGCGGGCGCGCGGCTGGGCACGCTGGGGCCCCGCGGGGTGCTGCGGCTCGGCGCGCGCGTCGAGGGCGACCGCTTCGGCTACCGCGATCCGCTCGTGCTGCTCGGCGCGGGAGGGGCGCTCGCGCCGCCACCGGTGCTCGGGCCGGCACCGCGTCGCGCGTCGCGCCCGCCCCGCCCGGGTTCTGCGCGGGTGCTCGCGCCGCCCCCGGCGCGGCCGCGGCCCGCCTCCGCCCCGGCGCCGCCGGCCGCCTTCGCGGCCCTGGCGCTCGTCGCCGCGGGGCTGGGGCTCGGCGCGCTCGCCACCCGGGCCCGTCGCGGCTCCCGTGCCCGCACCCGTGCGGCCGCCGGCGCCGGGTCCGGGGAGGCGGTGGTCCGGCGGTAGCGTTCAGGCAGCGCATGGGCTTCTACGTCACGACCCCGATCTACTACGTCAACGCGGCGCCCCACCTGGGCCACGCGTACTCGACGATCGCGGCCGACGTGATGGCCCGCCACCACCGCCAGCGCGGTGAGGCGACGTTCTTCCTGACGGGCACCGACGAGCACGGCGAGCCGGTCGCGGACGCCGCGAAGGCGCAGGGGCTGGAGCCGCGCGAGCTGGCCGACCGCAACGCGCAGCGCTTCCGCGACCTGATGCCGGTGCTCGGCGTCTCCAACGACTTCTTCATCCGCACCTCCGACGCCGAGCACGGGGCGAAGGTCCAGGAGGTCCTGCAGCGGGTGCACGACAACGGGTTCGTGCACAAGGGGCTGTACGAGGGCTGGTACTGCCCGCGGTGCGCGGACTTCAAGGCGGAGAACGAGATCGCCGAGGGCAACCGCTGCCCGATCCACGAGATCGAGCTCGTCCGCGAGTCCGAGGAGAACTGGTTCTTCGCGCTCTCGCAGTTCCAGGAGCGCCTCGAGCAGCTCTACGAGGAGCGGCCGGACTTCGTGCAGCCGCGCGAGCGGCGCAACGAGGCGCTGTCGTTCATCAAGAGCGGGCTCAACGACGTCTCGCTCTCCCGCGCGAAGCTCACGTGGGGCGTGACCGTCCCGTGGGACACCGACCACGTCTTCTACGTGTGGTTCGACGCGCTGCTCAACTACTACACGGCCCTCACCTACGCCCGGCCCGGCGAGGACCTGGTCGACGAGTTCTGGCCCGCGACCTACCACGTCATCGGCAAGGACATCCTGAAGTTCCACACGGTCTTCTGGCCCGCGATCCTCATGGCCGCGGGGCTGCCGGTGCCTGAGCACGTCTTCGTCCACGGCTTCCTGCTCGGGGCCGACGGGCGCAAGATGTCCAAGTCGCTGGGCAACGTCCTCGACCCGCTCGAGGTCGTCGACCGCTACGGCGTCGAGGCGCTGCGCTTCTACCTCCTGCGCGACGTGACGTTCGGGGGCGACGGCGCCACGTCGATGGAGGCCGTCGGGCGCCGGTACACCGCCGAGCTCGCCGACGAGCTGGGCAACCTCGCGAGCCGCACGACGGCGATGCTCGTCCGCTACCGCGACGGCGAGGTCCCCGCGACGGCGCTGGACGGTGCGCTGGCCGCCGACTTCACCGGCCTGGACGCGACCGTCGCCGGCCACGTCGACCAGGCGGAGCTCAGCCAGGCGCTCGACGCGATCTGGCAGCGCGTGCGGCGCCTGAACCGCTACGTCGAGGAGTCGGCGCCCTGGACGCTGGCCAAGGACGACAGCAGGGCGGACGACCTCGACCGCGTGCTCGCCTCCCTGGCCGACGGCCTGCGGATCGTCTGCGTGCTGCTGCACCCGTGGCTGCCCGAGACGACCGTCAAGGTCCTCGACGCGCTCGGCGCGCCCTCGACCGCCCTGCAGGACGCGCGCCCCGGCGCCGTCGCCCTCGGCCCCGCCCACAAGCTCGAGCCGCTGTTCCCGAAGGAGCGCGACAGCGTGCCGCCGGCCGCCGCCGCGTCGTGATCGACAGCCACACGCACCTCGCCTCCTGCAAGGAGGACGACCGCGAGCTGGTCGAGGAGGCCGCCCGCCTCGGCGTCACGCGGATGCTGACGGTCGGGATGGACCCCGGCAGCCGTCGCGCGGCCCTCGCCGCCGCCGAGGCCTTCCCGCAGGTCCGCGCCGCCGTCGGCACGCACCCCAACGCCGCGGCCGGCTTCGACGACGCGGAGCTCGCCGACGTCGAGGCGCTCGCCGGCCACCACCTGTGCGCCGCGATCGGCGAGACGGGGCTGGACTTCTTCCGCGAGGGCGCCCCCCGCGCCGACCAGGAGCGCGCCTTCCACGCGCAGGTCGACGTCGCCCGGGCGACGGGCAAGCCGCTCGTGATCCACACGCGCGCGGCGGAGGACGACACGATCGCCACGCTGCGCGACCGGGCCCAGGGCCTGGAGGTGGTCCTGCACTGCTTCTCGATGCCCGAGCGCCTCGACGAGTGCCTCGCCGAGGGCTGGTGGATCTCCTTCGCGGGCAACGTCACGTACCCCAGGAACACCGAGCTCGCCGCGGCGGCCGAGCGCGTGCCCGACGACCGCCTCCTCGTCGAGACCGACGCGCCGTACCTCACCCCGCAGGCCGTGCGCAAGGAGCGCAACCGCCCGGCGCACGTGACGCACACCGCGCGCTTCGTCGCCGAGCGCCGCGGCCAGTCCTACGAGCAGCTCGAGGCCGTCGTCGACGCGAACGCCGCGCGCCTCTTCGGGTGGTGACCGAGCTCCCCACCCAGCCGTCGCTGCGGCGGATGAAGGCCTTCGGGGTCCGGCCCAAGCGCGACCTCGGGCAGAACTTCCTCGTCGACTCGAACATCCTCGGGGTCATCGAGCGCGCCGCGGACCTGCACCCCGACGACGTCGCGCTCGAGATCGGCGGCGGCCTGGGCGTGCTCAGCGAGCACCTCGCCCCGCGCTGCGCGCACGTCCACGTCGTCGAGCTCGACCGCAGCCTCGAGCCCGCGCTGCGCGACGCGCTCGACGCGCACCCCAACACGACGCTGCACCTCGCCGACGCGATGAAGCTCGACCTCGCCGGCCTCGACCCCGAGCCGACGGCGGTCGTCGCCAACCTGCCCTACGGCATCGCGGCGAGCGCGATCCTGCGCACCGTCGAGGAGCTCCCGCGGGTCACCCGCTGGGTCGCGATGGTGCAGAAGGAGGTCGGCGAGCGCCTCGCCGCCGCGCCCGCGACGCCCGCCTACGGCGCGCCGAGCGTCCTGGCCCAGCTGAGCTGCGAGGTCAAGGTCCACCGCGCCGTCTCGCGCACCGTCTTCCACCCGGTGCCCAACGTCGACAGCGTGCTCGTCGCCCTGCGCCGCACCGGCCCGCCCGCCGACCCCGCGCTGCGCCGCCTGGTCTCCGGCGCCTTCGCCCACCGCCGCAAGGCGCTCGCGCGCTCGGTCGCGCTGGCGGGGGCGGGCGACCGCGACGCCGTGCGTGCGGCGCTCGCCGCCGCGGGCCTGCCCGACGACGTCCGCGCCGAGCGCCTCTCGCCCGACGACTTCCGGGCGCTGCACGCCGCGCTCACCACGGAGGCCGGCGGCTGATGCGGCTGCGCACGATGGCGCCCGCCAAGGTCAACGTCTGCCTCTTCCTCGGGCCGCTGCGCGAGGACGGCCGCCACGAGCTCGTCTCCGTCATGCAGTCCGTGTCGCTGGCCGACCGCGTGACGCTCGAGCCCGCCGACGGCGAGCGCGACGCGGCGGCCACGCCCGGTGTGGCCGAGCGGGACGACCTCGCGCTCAAGGCGCTGCTCGCCCTGCGCGAGCACGCGGGGTGGACCGGCCCGCCGATGAAGGTCACCGTCGACAAGCGCATCCCCGTCGCGGCGGGGATGGCCGGCGGCTCGGCCGACGCGGGCGCCGCGCTGCGCCTTGCCGCCCGCGCGGCCGGCGGCATCCCCCGCGACCTCCTGCACGAGGTCGCCGCGCTCCTGGGCGCCGACGTCCCCGCCCAGGTCCGCCCGGGCCGGGTGCTCGCGACCGGCATCGGCGAGGTCCTGCGGCGCGTCCCCGGCGTCGCGCCCTACAGCGTCCTCGTGGTCCCCGACCCGCAGGGCCTGTCGACGGCCGACGTCTTCCGCGAGGCCGACCGGCTCGGCCTGCCGCGCGACGCCGACGCGCTCGCCCACGCCCTGGCGGCCGTCGAGGCCGCGTTGCCCGACCTGCCCGACGAGCTCTGCGTCAACGAGCTCGAGCCCGCCGCGCTCTCGCTGCGCCCCGACCTGCAGGACCGTCTGGACGCGATCCGCGCCGCCGGCGCCGACGTCGCGCTGGTCAGCGGCTCGGGTCCGACGACGCTCGGCCTCTTCCGCGACGGCGCCGCGGCCCGTGCGGCGGCCGCGCGCTTCGACGGCGCGCTCGTCGCCAAGCCGGTGGGGCCCGACGCCGGGGAGGTGCTGGCCGCGTGAAGCCCGGGCCGATCGCCGCAGCGGTGGCGCTCGCCGCCTTCGTCGTGTGGCGCCGGCGCAAGCTCGAGCCGACGCTCCTGGCCGGCGGGGTCGTCGTCGTCCTCGGCCTGCTGCTCTACGGCAGCGGCCTGGTCGAGCTGCCCAACGCCGAGCAGGTCGCGGAGGACCTGGGGGAGACCCTCGGGCGCTGGACGTACCTGCTGGTCCCGGCGCTCGCCTTCCTCGAGACCGGCGCGTTCGTCGGCCTGCTGGCACCCGGAGAGACGGCGATGGTCCTGGGCGGCGTGGTGGCCGGGCAGGGGCGCATCTCGCTCGCCACGCTCATCGGCCTGGTCTGGGTCGCGGCGATCCTCGGCGACCTCGTCTCGTTCTGGCTCGGGCGGCGCCTGGGCCGCGCGTTCCTCGTCAAGCACGGGCCGAAGGTCCAGATCACCGAGGAGCGCCTGCACCAGGTCGAGGGCTTCTACGACCGCCACGGCGGCAAGGCCGTCCTGCTCGGGCGCTTCGTCGGCCTGGTCCGCGCGGTCTCGCCGTTCCTCGCCGGCTCGTCGGGCATGCCGCTCAAGCGCTTCGTGCCCTACGACGTGCTCGGCGCAGGCCTGTGGTCGGCGACGTTCCTCGTCCTCGGCTTCCTGTTCTGGCAGAGCTTCGACACCG
Organism: Conexibacter sp. SYSU D00693; assembly: GCF_017084525.1. Lineage (GTDB taxonomy): Bacteria > Actinomycetota > Thermoleophilia > Solirubrobacterales > Solirubrobacteraceae > Baekduia. The sequence continues at coordinate 2,064,097 of NZ_CP070950.1, read as the reverse complement.
TCCTCGAGTACGCCGAGAAGGGCGCCTTCGCCCTCGGCACGACGATCGTCGTCGTGGTCGCCGCGGTCTGGCTCGCGCGCTGGCTGCGCGACCCCGAGCACCGCGAGGCGCTGCGGGTCTGGGTCCACGAGCACCAGCACCACCGGGTCTTCGGCCCGCTGCTGCGGGTCCTGCTGCCGCTGTGGCGCGGCAGCCGCCGGCCGCGGCGCTTCGTCTGGGCGCGCATCACGCCGGGCGACCTCGGGCTGGAGGTCACGACGCTCATCGCCGTGCTCGCCGCGGGGACCTTCGCGCTGGTCTCGCCGCTGGCCACGCTCGCGACCGACGCCTACACGCTGGGCGACCTGCGGGCGCTCGAGTGGGCCAACGACATCCGCACCGCGAGCGGCGACGACGTCGCGAAGGTCGTCACCGACCTGGGGTCGCTCGCGGCGACGGCCGGCGTGGTCCTCGGCGCCGCGATCTGGCTGGCGATGCGCCGCGAGGTCGCCGCGGCGCTCGCGCTGGTGGGCGGGATGACGCTGACGTTCGCCGTCGTGCACCTCGTCAAGGCGGCCAAGGACCGGCCGCGGCCCATCGGCTCGCTGGTCGAGACGAGCTTCGCGTCGTTCCCCTCCGGCCACGCCGCCTACGGGGTGGCGTGGATCGCCGTGACGGTCGCCCTGACCCGGGTCGTCCCGGGCTTCGCCCGGGCCACCGCGCTCGTCGTCGGCGCGGTCGTCGTGGCCGTCGCCGTGGCGCTCACGCGCATCTACCTGCGGGCCCACTTCGTCTCCGACGTGGTCGGCGGGCTGGGCACCGGGGCGGCCTGCTTCGCGCTGGCCGGGCTCGTCGCGGTGATCGGCAGCTACCACCGGCGGGGCGGCGCGTCTGGCACGATGCCGTCCGACCGCGCATGAGCAACGAGTCGATCACCGTCCTCGTCGCCGCCTGCTCGGGCGTCTTCGCACTGGCCGCGTACGTCGGCCTCATCCTCGTGCCCGCGTGGACGTCCTACTCGCGCCCGTGGGAGCGCGTGGCCGCGGCGTTCCTGTCGCTGTACGTCCTCGCCGCCTTCCTCATCATCGGGGCGGCCGCGGGTGCCGGCGTCGTCTGGTTCTGGGACCGCGTGTAGCCCTTGATCGACCTGTCCGCCCTCGAGGAGATCACCGAGGCGGTCGAGCGCGGGGCGGGCCTTCCGGAGGTCGTCCGGGCGGCCGCCCGGGCGCTGGACGCGAGCATCGTCCTGAGCGACCGCTCGGGCGCCGTGCTGGCCGTCGCCGCGCGCTCGCAGGGCGAGGAGCGGGCGCTGCTGGCCGACGGCGACGGGACCGAGGCGCTCGAGCTGCGCGTCGCCGACGAGCCGGTCGGGACGCTGCGCCTGCGCGTGCGCGGCGACGTCGGGCCGGGGGTCCTGCGGCTCGTCACGACGCTCATCGCCTCGGAGGTCGAGCGCCTGCGCGCGCCCGAGCGCGCCAGCGAGGAGGCGGTCTCGCGGTTCATCTCGACCGTGCTGTCGCGCGACCCGGGCGAGCGCGAGGAGCTGCTGGCGCGAGGCGCGGACCTCGGGGTGGACCTGGCGTCGGGCGCGACGGTCGTCGTCGCCCGTGCCCACGCCCACGCGCCCGAGGCCGACGGGTGGCGCGAGCGCGTCCTGCGCATCGCCGAGCGCGGCGCCCGGGCGGCGACGCCGGGCGCGATCGCCGCGCTGTCGGACCGCGAGGAGACGCTCGGCGCCGAGGTCGTCCTGCTCGTGCCCGGCGCCGAGGAGGAGGCGGGACGGCGGACGTGCGAGGCCGTCCTGCGCGAGATGGAGGCCGGCCTGCCGGCGCACACCTTCGCCCTCGGCCACAGCCGTCCGGCCGGCGACGTGCTCGACCTCGCCCGGGCGGGCAACGAGGCGCTGCTGGCGGCCAACGTGGCGGAGGGCGAGACCGGCCCGGGCGCCGCGTCCGGCGGGGAGGACGGCGCCGTCGAGACCGCGGCGGTCCTCGCCTTCGACGAGACCGGCGCCTACCGCCTGCTGCTCAGCGCGATGGCCGAGGACCCGGCCGAGCTGCAGCGCTTCTACGCCGAGACCGTCGAGGCGCTCGTCGCCTACGACGAGCAGTACGAGACCGACCTCGTCCTGACGGTCGAGGCGTTCCTCGACGCCGACGGCAACGTCGCGGGCACCGCCCAGCGGCTCTTCACCCACCGCCACACCATCCGCTACCGGCTCGAGCGCGTGCGGGAGCTCACCGGGCTCGACGTCGGCTCGACGGACGGGCGCGAGAAGCTCTCGCTGGGCCTCAAGGCCATGCGCGTGCTGGGCATCGCGGCGCGCGGGGGCCCGGCGAGCGAGCGCGGCGCGGGCGGCGGCCGCGTGCCGCGCCGGTCGTAGGCTGCGCGCTGTGCGCATCGGGATCATCACGGGCTCGGGCACCTACGCCCTGCCGGGCTTCGAGGACGCCGCCCCGGCCGAGGTCGAGACCCGGTTCGGGACGGTGCCGGTGACCGAGGGGCGCTTCGCGGGCGCGGAGGTCGTCCACCTCGCGCGCCACCGCACCGGCCACGAGCTCGTCTCGCACCAGGTCACCCACCAGGCGAACGTCAGCGCGCTGGTCGAGCGCGGGTGCGACGCGGTGCTCGCGGTGACGGTCTGCGGGGCGGTGGACCCGACGATCGCGCTCGGCTCGCTCGTCGTCTTCGACGACCTGCACTTCACGGTCAACCGGCTCGCCGACGGGTCCATCTGCACGCTGCACACCGAGCCGGGCGCGCCGGGACGCGGCCACTGGATCTTCGAGGACCCGTTCAGCCCGGCCCTGCGCGGCGCGCTGCTCGAGGCGGCGCGGGCGGCGGGCCAGGAGGTCCGCGACGGCGGCTGCTACGGCCACGTCGACGGGCCGCGGTTCAACACGAAGGCCGAGATCCGCGGGCTCGCGGCGTGCGGGGTGAGCGCGGTCTCCCAGACCGCGGGGCCCGAGACCGTGCTGTGCGGCGAGGCCGAGCTGCCCTACGCGCTGCTGGGCTACGCGACCGACTACGCCAACGGCGTGCAGGACGAGGCGACGCCCGTGGAGACGCTCGTCTCGCTCATCGAGCGCAGCCCGTCGGCGTTCGCGGCCGTGCTGGGGGAGGCGGTCCCGCGCGTGGCGGCGGCCGGGCCGCCCGAGCCGGTCGGCACGCACTTCCGCTGGGACTGACCCCGGTGGGCCCGTTCGCCGCGGTCGTCGTCGACGCCCTCGCCGCGCCGCCCGACCCGGAGCTGCGCGACCGGCTCGGTCCCGAGCTGCACGACCGGCTGCGGGCGGTCCTGCGCGAGCGGGCGTGCGCGTGGGCGCGCGAGGTGGCGGGGGAGCGCGCGGGCGAGGCCGCGGGGGCCCGGGCGCTCGGGGCGCTGCTCGAGGGCCACGACGGCCCGGTCCTCCTCGCGGCGCCCGACGTCCCCGGACTCGGTCCGCACCACGTCCGCGCGGCGCGGCAGGACCTCGAGGACGGCGTCGAGCTGGCCTTCGCGCCGGCGGGCGACGGCCAGCCGTTCCTGCTCGTGCTGGCCCGCGCCGAGCCGGCGTGGCTCGCGGAGGTCGGCGCGCCGTTCGACCGGCTGGCGCGCGTGGCCGGGGACCCGCGGGGGCCGTTCGGGATGCTGCGGCCGGAGCGACGGCTCGCGACGGTCGCCGACGCCCGCGCGCTGCGCGCCGACCCGGTCGCGCCGCGCGAGCTGCGCGACCTGCTGCCGGCCACGCTGTGACCGCGGCCTACCCGGACGGGGAGGGCCCCGCCTCCGCGGATGGACGGTCGGTGCCGTCCGGCGACGCGGGTTGCTCAGGTCTGGGTGGGCAGCGGCCGATGGCTGGACCAGCGATGCCCGTCCAGCCCTCCGCCTCCTCCGTCGTGCCCGCCTGGCCCCACCTCCTCGCCGAGGTGCTGGCCGCCCCCGAGCGCCTGCGCGTGCACTTCCAGCCGATCGTCGACCTGCGCGCCGGCGTCGTGCGCGCCTACGAGGCGCTCGCCCGGCCGACGGGCGACCAGCCGCCGGCCGCCTGGTTCGCGGCCGCGGCGAACCTCGGCTGCGCGGGCGCCCTAGAGGCCCAGGTCCTCGAGGCGGCGCTGACCCAGCGCCCGCTCCTCGGCCGGGGCCGGTCCGTCGCCGTGAACCTCAGCGCGAGCGCCCTGCGCTCCGACGACGTCCGCGCGGTCCTCAGCCGCCACGGCCGCCTCGACGCGCTCGTCGTCGAGGTCACCGCCCAGGGTCCGGACGTCGACCCGACGAGCGTCGGCGAGGCCCTCGCCGCCCTGCGCGCCGCGGGCGCCCAGGTCGCCGCCGACGACGCCGACGCCCTGGACGCCGAGCTCCTCGCCGCCCTCTCCCCGCGCTACGTCAAGGTCCACCACCGCGTCGCCGGCGACGCCCTCCCGATCGCGGCGCGCCTCGGCGCGACCGTCGTCGCCAAGGGCGTCGAGGCCGACGAGGACCTCGAGGCCCTCGGCCGCCTCGGCGTACCGCTCGCCCAGGGCTTCGCGCTCGGCGTCCCGTCCGCCGTCCCGGGCGAGCTCGACCACGCGATCGCCGCCGGCCTGCGCGGCCTCGCCATCGCCGACCGCCGCGCCGTCGTCACCCTCGGCGAGCTGGCCGCCGGCACCTCCCTCGTCGACCTCCCCGACGGCACCCTCGAGCTCCCCGCCTCGACGCCCCTCGGCGAGGCCGCCCGGTTCGCCATGACCCGCCAGGCCCCCGCCCGCTTCGCCCCCGTCGTCGCCGTCGACGACGCCGGTCGCCGCATCGGCGCGGTGCCGGTCGAGCGGCTCGTCGTGGCGCTCGCGGGCTGAGCCGCCGGCGGAGGCGACCGCTGCTAGCTTCGCCCTCGTTTGGGGGGTGGACTAGCGGCAAGTCGCAGGCCTTTGACGCCTTGAAACCTCGGTTCGAATCCGAGCCCCCCAGTCGCAGTGCCGGTTCGAATTGCGCCGGGTCGAATGCGTCCGATCCAGATGCGAACATGTGTTCGTGCCGAGGCCGCTGTCATACACCGAAGCGCAGGCCCGCGAGGCCATCGCCGCCTCGCGCTCGCTGACCGAGGCACTGCGCCGACTGGGCGTCTGCCAGAGCGGAGGATCGATTCCGGTCCTGCGCAAGTACGTCGAGCTCTGGGGCATCCCGACGGACCACCTCGACCCACGAGGAGCGGCGCTCGAAGGCCTTCGCCGAAGTCGGGCGACGCCTCGTCCGCTTGAGGAGCTCCTGGTCGCTGGGTCGCTCGTCGCGCGCGGCACGTTGAAGCGCCGGCTCTACGCCGAAGGTCTCAAGGAGCCGCGGTGCGAGCTCTGCGGGCAGGGCGAGCACTGGCGAGGACGGCGGATGTCGCTGATCCTCGACCACATCAACGGCGTGTCCAACGACAACCGCCTCGAGAACCTCCAGATCGTCTGTCCGAACTGCGCCGCGACCCTCGACACGCATTGCGGGCGCAACTCGAGCGCGATGGTGCCCGAGCGAGAGTGCTTGCGCTGCGGCTCGACCTTCCGGCCCAACCGTCGGGCTCAGCGGTATTGCTCGCGGGCGTGTGGCATGCGGTACGACCGCGCGGAGAAGCCGCGTCCTGGTGCGCGGAAGGTCGAGCGCCCACCCACCGACCAGCTCCTGCGCGAGGTCGACGAGCTCGGGTTCTCCGCCGTCGGTCGCCGCTACGGCGTGAGCGACAACGCCATCCGCAAGTGGCTGCGCACCGCCGGCGTCGAGCCGCCGCGGCGTCCGCGCGGGCCGGTGCCCGCCTCGGGCGACGGGGGGTCCGAGATGCCGTCCGCCGGACGGCCTGTCGAACGGGAGGCCGCGTAGCATCGGCGGCGTGAGCGAGCTGACCGCCGTGGTCCTGGCCGCCGGTCGCGGGACCCGCATGAGGTCCGCGACCCCGAAGATGCTGCACGACCTCTGCGGCAGGGCGCTGGTGGCGTGGCCCGCGGGCGCGGTGCAGGACGCCGGGGCGGGGCGCGTGGTCGTGGTGGTGTCGCCCGACATCGACATCGCCGAGGCGCTGCCGCAGGACGCCGTGCGGGTGGTCCAGCAGGAGGCCAACGGGACCGGCGGGGCGGTGGTCGCGGCGCGCGAGGCGCTGCCCGACACGGGCACGGTGCTCGTGGTCAACGGCGACGTGCCGCTGGTCGACGGGACGGCGCTGCGCGGGTTGCTCACCGCGCACGAGGCCGCCGGGGCGGCGGCGACCGTCGGCTCCGCGGTGCTCGACGAGCCGGGCCAGTACGGGCGGGTGGTGCGCGGGGCCGACGGGTCGGTCGAGCAGATCGTCGAGGCCAAGGCCGAGGGCGACGCGACGCCCGAGCAGCTGGCGATCCGCGAGGTCAACGCCGGCGTCTACGTCTTCGAGGCCGCGGCGCTCGGGGAGGCGCTGCGCCTCCTCAAGCCCGACAACGCCCAGGGCGAGCTCTACCTGACCGACTGCGTCGCCCACCTCCGGGCGGCCGGCAAGCCCGTCGCCGCGCACGACCTCGGCCCCGAGGCGATGCTCGGCGTGAACGACCGGGTCGAGCTCGCCGCCGTGCGCGCGATCGCCCAGCGCCGCATCCTCGAGGGCCACATGCGCGCGGGCGTGACGGTCACCGACCCGGGCTCCGTCGTCGTGGACGCCGACGTCACGATCGGCCAGGACGCCACGATCGAGCCGGGGACCACCCTGCGCGCCGGCACCAGCGTCGGCGCCCGCGCCACCGTCGGCCCGCACACGACCGCCACGGCCAGCGCGATCGGCGACGGGGCCCGCGTCCTGCACAGCGTCCTCGACCAGGCCGAGGTCGGCGAGGGGGCGAGCGTCGGGCCCTTCGCCTACCTGCGCCCCGGCACCGTGCTGCGCGAGGGCGCGAAGGCCGGGACCTTCGTCGAGCTCAAGAACTCCGACATCGGGGCGGGCACGAAGGTCCCGCACCTGTCCTACATCGGCGACGCGGACGTCGGGCCGGGCACGAACCTCGGCGCGGCGACCATCACCGCCAACTACGACGGCAGGACCAGGACGAAGAGCCGGACGACGATCGGCGCCGAGGTGAAGACCGCGGTGGACACGACGCTCGTCGCGCCGGTGACCCTCGGCGACCGCGCCTTCACGGCCGCCGGATCCGTCATCACCGACGACGTGGAGCCGGGCGCGCTGGCCGTCGCCCGCGCCCGCCAGAAGAACATCCAGGGGTACGCCGACCGTGACTGACGTCGCCATCGCACCTGCGTCCACGACGAACGGGGCGCCCGCCGGACCGGCGGCTAGACTCGCCCGCGCCGTGAGCGTCCAGGAGCAGCCGTCGATGACCACCGCCCTCCCGATCGACTCTGCGAAGAAGCTCATGCTCTTCTCGGGCCGGGCCAACCCGGAGCTCTCGGCCCGCATCGCCGGCAAGCTCGGCGTCGAGCTGGGGCCCTGCACGCTCAAGACGTTCTCCAACGGCGAGGTGTACTGCCGCTACGGGGAGTCGATCCGCGGCGCCGACGTCTTCATCATCCAGCCGATCTGCGGCAACGAGGAGACGGGGATCACGACGAACGACGCGTTCTTCGAGCTCCTGGCGATGATCGACGCCGCCGTCGGCGCCTCCGCCCACCGCGTCATCGCCGTCTGCCCGTGGCTGGCCTACTCGCGCCAGGACAAGAAGTCCGCGCCGCGCGAGCCGATCAGCGCGCGCGTCGTCGCTCGCTGCCTCGAGGCCGTCGGGGCCGACCGCGTCCTGTCGATGGACCTCCACGCCGGCCAGATCCAGGGCTTCTTCAACGTGCCCATGGACCACATGACGGCGCTGATGATGCTCACGCAGTACTTCCAGGACCTCCAGCTGCACGACCTCGTCGTCGTCGCGCCGGACGCCGGCCGCGTGAAGCTCAACAAGAAGTTCGCCTCGAAGATCGGCGCCGAGCTCGCCATCCTCGACAAGGAGCGCCCCGCCCAGCAGGTCGCCGAGATCGGCTACGTCATCGGCGACGTGAAGGGCAAGACCGCCGTCCTGGTCGACGACATGATCGACACGGCCGGGACGCTGCGCGCTGCCGCCGAGACCGTCCGCGAGGAGGGCGCCGCGCGCATCTTCGCCGCGGCGACGCACCCGATCTTCTCCGGCAAGGCGTACGAGAACCTGGCCGCCGCGAACTTCGAGCAGATCGTCGTCACGGACACGCTGCCGCTGCGCCCCGGGGCCCCGGACGTCATCAAGCAGCTCAGCTGCGCCGAGCTGCTGACCGACTCGATCCGCCGGATCTTCACCGACGACTCGGTCTCCGAGGTCTTCGGAGGCGAGAACCAGCTCTTCTGATGCGGATGCGGGGCGCCTCGCCGCCCCTGCGGGCGTCATCGGAAGAGGCGGCCCGTGCGTCCGCACTGTGCCTCTTCCTCTTCCTTCGCAGGAACGACGATCCGCGCCGCATCCGCGATCAGGCCGGGGCGGCTCGGAGATGACGGCCACCGCGGCCGCGGTCCTGATGGAGCGCCTCGGGCTCACCGAGGACGAGCTGTGCGCGGCGCTGGGCGCCGACCCGCTGTCGATCCTCTCGGGCGCGCTGGACGACAAGCCCCAGCTGCCGATCCTCCTGGCGCTGACCGAGGAGGCCGGCGAGCGGGTGCACCCCGGCGCGCTGCAGCGCTGGATGCGGACGCCCGGGCCGGCGGGCCGGCCGATCGACCACCTCACCGCCCAGGACTACGGCGCCTTCGAGGACGCCCTCGAGACGCTGGCCCAGCGCGGCTTCGTCATCCGCCGCGCCGGGGCCTGAGCGTCGAGCGCTAGCGGACCACCTCGGCGGCCTGGGACTTCTCGGTCCTCTGGTCGCCGGGCCAGAAGCCGGTGACGTGCTCGAAGGACTTCGCGCCCGCGCGGTCCACGACGGCGCGCGTGGCCTTGAACGTCGCGCCCTGGACGACGGCCGCGCCGACGACCTTGGGCCACGAGGTCTGCTTCGTGGTCGGCTTGGGCGGCTCCTCCTTGTCGAAGATGCCCCAGACGGCCTCGAAGACCTTCTTGGCGAGGAACCCGGAGAGGATCCCGAGGACGATGCCGAACGGCTTGTAGATGAGCTTCATGTGTGGACCGGTTGCTCCTGGTCTTCCGCCGAAGTGTCGATGAAGATGGGTACCCGACTGCGTCAGCATGACGCGGGGAAGGACCCGCAGCACAGAGGAGGATCCGAGATGGACGAGCACCGCGAGCCTGAGCACGGCGGCGAGACCGCCGAGGAGCTCCTGCGCAGCGCGCTCCTCGACCCCACGTCGGCGCTCTCGATGGCGCTGAAGGTCGACGGCCTCGCGCTGGCCGACGCGCTCACCGTCGTCTTCCACGGCCGGATGGACCTGGGGACGATCCAGACCTACGTCGCCAACGGCAAGCACGGCGAGGGCGAGGCGCTGGGCGCCGGCGACCTCCTGCGCGTGCCGTGCGACCTCGACCTCGGCGAGGCCGGGAGCCGGGACGAGGCCGAGGAGGCCTACGTCGCCCAGGCCCGGGCGCTGCGCGACGCGCTCGTGGCCGCCGACACCGTCCTCGCCGTCTGGCAGGACCCGCTCGCCGAGCTGGCGGAGGGCGAGGTGGAGCTGCGGCGCTCGACGGAGCTGGACGTCCCGCTGCCGGCCCACCGCCTCATGCCGCTCGCGCTCGTGGCCCCCGAGCGCCGGATCGTCGTCGCGGCGGTGTGCGGCGCGCGCTCGCTGGCCGAGGGCCGCCCGCCGATGGGCATCGCCTGCGCCCAGCAGGACGTCGCGCACGTCTACCCGCTGCCTGACGACCCGGAGCGCTGCCTCGAGGACTTCGTCGAGCGCGCCGCCGACCACGCCCGGCGCACCGCCGAGCGGCTGGGCCGCCAGGAGCAGTCGGTCCGCCGGTTCATGGAGCTCAACGGCGGCGACGACTTCGTCGAGACCGCCTGAACGGCTCACGCACGCGCCGCCGCGGGCGGCGACGACGTCGCGCGCCGGAGGGCCGGATAGGGTCGGCGCCGTGCTGCGGCGCCCGCTCGTCCTGGCCTTCGTCGCGCTCTTCCTCCTGCTCTCCGCCGGCCTCGCGCGCTTCCTGTCCGTCGAGGGCCAGGAGCGCGACGCGATCGTCACCGTCCTCGAGGCCCAGGCGCGCGGGGACGTCGACGGCGTCCTGGACCGCCTCACCGCCTGCGACGCGACCTGCGCCGCCAACCTGCGGCGCGCGGTGCCGCGGCTCGCCGGCCCCGGCGACGTCAAGCTCGTCCGCCAGGACTCGGCGACCTCCTACGCGCTGGGCTCCGCCACCGGGACCTCCCGGGTGGTCTGGGTCCGCGGCCCGGAGGGGGCGCCGGTCGTCCAGTGCTTCGAGGTCCGCCGCGAGGGGAGCGCTCTGGCCGGGCGGTCGACTAGCCTGCTGCGCCTCAGCGCTCCCCTGCGCGACAACGAGGACCCGTGCTGACCACCAGCTCCCGGTCCACCGCATCGCTCCCCGTCCCCTGGTGTTGTGACCCGCCGCATGCCCCGCCGCCGTCCTCTGCTGCCCGCGCTCGCCGCCCTCGCAGCCCTCGCCCTCGTCCCGTCCACCGCCGCCGCGCAGAGCTCGGGCCTGTCGACCGACGCCCGCTACGAGAACGGCCCCACCGGCCGGTACCTCGTGGGCGGCCAGTGGCTCCTGCGCATGGACCCGAAGTTCGACGGCCAGCGCCAGGGCTTCCAGTCGCAGACCTCCACCGACGGCTGGACGCCGATCTCGGTCCCCCACGCCTGGAACGCCACGGACGAGAGCGAGACCTCGTTCATGGGGACCGTCGGCTGGTACCGCAAGGACTTCAAGCTCCCGTCGGGCAACCGGCGCTTCAGCTGGGTCATGCGCTTCGAGTCGGTGAACTACCGCTCGCGCATCTACCTCAACGGCAAGCTCATCGGCCAGAACCGCGGCGCGTACCTGCCGTTCGAGATCCGCCTCCCGCCGAGCGTCCTCAAGCGCGGCGGGGCGACGAACCGGCTCGTCGTCCGCGTCGACTCGCGCCGCTTCAGCACGGACTTCCCGCCGTCGGGCCTGTCGGTCACCGGCGCGCCCACGGGCGGCTGGTGGAACTACGGCGGCCTGCTGCGCGAGGTCTACCTGCGCCGCATCGACGGCATCGACTTCTCCACCGCGGTCGTCCGTCCCGACCTGCCGTGCGGCACCTGCGACGCGTCGCTGACCTACCGCGCGACGCTGCGCAACTACGGCGAGCGCGCTCGCCGCGTGACCGTGCGCGGCAAGCTCGGCAGCCGGACGATCAACGTCGGCACCGTCACGGTCGGCCCGAAGAAGTTCGCGACGCTCCAGCGCCGGGTCGGCGTGCGCAACCCGCGGGTGTGGGACGTCGGCAAGCCGTCGCTCTACGACACGACGCTCACCGCGACCAGCGGCGGTCGCACGCTCCAGCGCTTCCGCAACCGCACGGGCATCCGCTCGATCAAGGTCGCCAACGGCGAGCTGTTCCTCAACGGCAAGCGCCTCAACTACCGCGGCTTCGGCCTCCACGAGGACTCCAAGGACCGCGGCTTCGCGATCGACAACGCGACGCGCGACCAGCAGATCGCCTGGGCCCAGGAGGCCGGCGCGACGCTGCTGCGCAGCCACTACCCGCTGCACCCGCACTACTACGAGCGCCTCGACGAGCTCGGGATGCTCGCCTGGGTCGAGGTGCCGGTCTACGCGGTCAAGACGCAGTACCTCAAGCAGGCGCTCGTCCGCCGGCTCGCCGCCCGCGAGCTCGAGTCCGCGGTCCTGACCAACCAGAACCACCCGTCGATCATCACCTGGTCGATCGGCAACGAGCTCAGCGCGCGGCCCGGTCCGGTGCAGGGCTCCTACATCGCCGAGGCGGTCCGCCGGGCGAAGGCGATCGACCCGTCGCGCCCCGTGGGCTACGCCGTGGCCGGCTACCCGGCCGCCGGCTGCCAGCCCGAGTACAAGCCGCTGGACGTCATCGGCATCAACGAGTACTTCGGCTGGTACCCCGGCCCGAACGGCCAGATCGCCGACCGCGAGCTGCTCAGCGACTACCTCGACAGCGTCCGCGCCTGCTACGGCGACAAGGCGATCGTCATCACGGAGTTCGGCGCGGAGGCCAACCGCGACGGTCCGGTGGAGGAGAAGGGCACCTACCTGCACCAGCAGGACTTCGTGAACTACCACCTCGGCGTCTACGCCTCGAAGCCGTGGCTGAGCGGCGCGGTCTGGTGGGGTCTGCAGGAGTTCCGGGTGCGTCCGGGCTGGGAGGGCGGCAACCCGCGGCCCGAGCCGCCAATCCACCAGAAGGGCGTCGTGCGCTTCGACGGCAGCAAGAAGCCGGCGTTCTTCGACCTCCAGCGGCTGTTCAAGGCGACGACGCAGGTCGCCGCGCGCTGACGCGCGCGGCGACGTCCCGCTACCATCGACCGCCGCTCATGGCCAAGACGCAGTCCACCAAGCTCGCCGTTGCCACCCGCCAGCCCGCGCACTCGCGGGAGATCCGCCGCCTGCGCCGTGCCGGCCGGGTCCCCGGCGTGCTCTACGGCCGTGGGCAGGACCCGGTCTCCTTCGACGTCGACGCGCGCGAGCTGCGCCACGCCCTCGCGGCGTCCGGCGCCGTCCTCGACCTGCAGCTCGACGACTCCGGCAGCGAGTCCGCCGTCCTCAAGGACGCCCAGCGCCACCCGGTGCGCGGCGACGTGCTGCACATCGACCTCCTGCGGGTCGACCTCAACCAGACGATCCAGGCCGTCGTGACGGTCGAGCTCACCGGCTCCGAGGACGCCCCGGGCGTCAAGGAGGGCGGCGTGCTCACCCACGAGACGCGCGAGCTCAACGTCGAGGCGCTGCCGGCGGACATCCCGGACGTCCTCCAGGTCGACGTGTCGGGCATGGAGGTCGCCGCCACGCTGACGCTCGGCGAGATCACCGCCCCGCAGGGCGTGACGCTGCTCGACGACCCGGAGGCGACGATCATCGCCTCGATCACCGCCCCGACCGCGGTCGAGGAGCCGGGCGACGAGGTCGAGACGGAGACCGAGGTCGTCGGCGAGGGCGCCGGCGAGGCCGAGGGCTCCGCCGAGGACGCGGACGCCGGCGACGTGCCGGCCGACGCGGGCGACACCGGCGGCGAGTAGCCGCCGCCTGGCGGGCGCCGCACCGCCGTGAGCCTCTTCCGCGGCACGCCGCCGGCCGACTGGCTGGTCGTCGGCCTGGGCAACCCGGGCGAGCGCTACGCGCGCACGCCCCACAACGTCGGCTTCCTGGTCGCCGAGGCCCTGGCCGAGCGCTGGGACCTCGGCAAGGCGCGCAAGACCTTCCGCGGGCTGCTGCACGAGGGCCGGACGATGCCGGGCGGTCCCCGTGTCGCGGTGCTGCGCCCGCAGACGTACATGAACGAGTCGGGCAAGAGCGCCGGCCCGGCGCGCGGCGCGCTGAAGGTCGAGCTCGACCACGTGGTCGTCGTCCACGACGAGCTCGACCTGGGGTTCGGCGACCTGCGCGTGCGCCTGGGCGGCGGCCTCGCGGGCCACAACGGCCTGAAGTCCCTCAAGGCGGAGTTCGGCTCGCCGGACTTCGGCCGCGTGCGGATCGGCATCGGCCGGCCCGACACGACGGACCCCGAGATCGTCTCCGCCCACGTCCTCGGCCGCTGGAAGCAGTCCGACGACGAGGTCCGCGAGCTCGTCGCCCGCGCCGCCGACACCGTCGAGCGCATTGTCGAGGGCCGGGAGGTCCTCGCCCCCTCGCGCTAGGCGAGCGTCTGACACCGGTGGCGCGGCGGGTGTCTGGCACCTCCAGTTCGGGGCACCCCGGACGCATGGAGCCCGAGCCGTCCAGCCGCCGTCCCTCCGAGGTCGCCGACGCGCCCCTGCAGCCCCAGGAGGGCCACGTCGCCCCGGCGTCCGGCGCCGGGGCGCCCGGCGGGGAGGCGTCGAGCGCCCCGGGCCCGTCGGAGGCCTCGACCGCCCGGACCCAGGGCGCCGCGGCCGGCGGGGGAGGGGCGACGTCGGGCGGGGCCGGACCGGCGGCCTCCGGCACCGAGCGTCCCGGCGGGCTCGTGGCGCGTCTGCGCCGGCTCCTCGGCGGCTGAGCACCGGCGGTGTCTGACACCTGCACCCCCTGCGGGTGTCGGACACCTGCAGTGGTCGGGGCCGGGCACGGGTGCGCGACGGGCGGTTCCTAGACTGGAGGGTCGCCCCCAGATGAGCCTGCGCCCCCTCCTCCAGCACCTCGCCGACGACCCCGCCGGCGCCGCCCTCGCCCAGGACGGCGGCCGCGCCTTCGTGTCGGCCTCCATGCGGCCGTACACCGTCGCCGCCCTGCTCGACGGCCTCGACGGCCCGATGGCCGGCCGCCCTGCCGTCGTCGTGGCCGGCGACGACCGCGCCGCCCGCGACCTCGCCGCCGACCTGCGCGCCTGGCTGCACCCGCGGCCGGTGCGCGTCTACCCCTCGCGCGGCGTCACCTACGAGTCGCACCTCGCGCCGCCGGCGCACCTGATCGGCCTGCGCGTCGCCGCCCTCGACGCCCTCCTGGGCTGGGACCCCGGCGGCGACCAGGACCCGCCCGTCGTCGTCGCCTCCGTCACGGCGCTGGCCGAGAAGGTCCCCGACCCGGCGCTGCGCCCCACGTCCTTCAGCCTCCGGGTCGGCGGGCTGCTCGACCTCGACGAGGTCTCCGCCGACCTCGTCGCCGCCGGCTACGTCCGGGTCGACCAGGTCGAGGACCGCGGGCAGTTCGCCGTGCGCGGCGGGCTGCTCGACGTCTTCCCCGCCACGAGCGACCACGCGATCCGGGTCGACCTCTTCGACATCGAGATCGAGGCGCTGCGCCAGTTCTCGACGTTCACGCAGCGCTCGCTCGGCGAGGTCGGCGAGGTCGAGATCGCACCAGCGGCCGAGCTCGCCGCCGAGCACCGCGAGGCCGCCGAGATCGCCGCGATGTCCGACGAGGACGACCGGCCCGACGTCGCCGAGCTCCTGCCCGTCGACCGCTTCCGGCGCTTCTCGGAGCTCGCGCCCGCCGACACCGCGGTGGTCGTCGCCGCCGAGGAGGACGTCGAGCCGGCGCTGCGCGACCACTGGCAGGACGTCTGCGCCGCCTTCCACGACCAGGACGCCCACGACCTCTACGTCCGCCCCGAGGACGTCCTGGCGACGATCCAGGAGCGCGCGCACGTCCGCCTCAGCGCGCTCAGCGGCGACCAGCCGTTCGAGCTGCGCGCCCAGGCCGCCGACGTCGGCGCCCGCTCGCTCAAGGAGGCCGAGCCCGAGCTCGAGCGCCTCCTGCGCTCGGGCTACCGCACCGTCGTCGTCTGGCCGCGGCGCGGCGAGGGCGAGCGCACGGCCTACAACCTCGCCCGCCTCAAGGCCCGCTGGCTCCAGGAGGACGCCGGATCCCAGGCCGACCTCCTGTTCGCCGAGGCCCAGCTGCGCGACGGCTTCTACGCCGCGGGCCCGCGGCTGGCCGTCATCCCGGCCCACCGCCTCTTCCGCCGCCGGCGCCCCGAGCGCGACCGCGACCGGCCGCGGCGCGGCGCCCTGCGCTCGTTCGCCGACCTGCGCACGGGCGACCACGTCGTCCACGAGGACCACGGCATCGCCCGCTTCGCCGGGTTCGAGACCAAGACCGTCGGCGGCGTCACCCGCGACTACCTGCAGCTCGAGTTCGCCGGCTCGGACAAGGTCTACCTCCCGGTCGAGCAGCTCGCGAAGATCTCGCGCTACGTCGGCGCGGGCGGCGCGTCCACCCCGACGCTGAGCAAGCTCGGCGGCAAGGCCTGGGAGACGATGAAGGCGCGCGCCCGGCGCGCCGCCCAGGAGCTCGCGGGCGAGCTGCTCAACCTCTACGCCGAGCGGCGCAAGCGCCGCGGCCACGCGTTCCCCGAGGACTCCGAGTGGCTCCAGGAGTTCGAGGCGAAGTTCCCCTACACCGAGACCCCCGACCAGAAGGACGCCATCGAGGTCGTCAAGGCCGACATGGAGCGCGAGGAGCCGATGGACCGCCTCGTCTGCGGCGACGTCGGCTACGGCAAGACCGAGGTCGCGCTGCGCGCCGCGTTCAAGGCCGCCGACGACGGCAAGCAGGTCCTCGTGCTGGCGCCGACGACGATCCTGGCCCAGCAGCACCACGGCACCTTCGCGGAGCGCCTGAAGGACTACCCGTTCACCGTCGAGCACGTCAGCCGCTTCCGCACGCCCAAGCAGCAGAAGGAGGCGATCGCCCGCTTCAACGAGGGGACGGTCGACATCCTCATCGGCACCCACCGGCTGCTCGGCCGCGACCTGCGCGGCAAGGACATCGGGCTGATCGTCGTCGACGAGGAGCAGCGCTTCGGCGTCAAGCAGAAGGAGCTGCTGCGCCAGCTCAAGCTCAAGGTCGACGTCATCGCGATGAGCGCCACGCCGATCCCCCGCACGCTCCAGATGTCGCTGGCCGGCGTGCGCGACATCTCGGTCATCGAGACGCCGCCGGAGGGCCGGCGCCCGGTCAAGACCTACGTCGGCGAGTACGACGAGGAGCTCGTCAAGACGGCCATCATGCGCGAGAAGGCCCGTGGCGGTCAGGCGTTCTTCATCCACAACCGCGTCGAGACGATCGACGAGGTGGCCGAGCGCCTGCGCGGCCTGTGCCCGGGCGTGCGCTTCGAGGTCGCCCACGGCCAGCTCGACGAGAAGGAGCTCGAGCAGCGGATGCTCGGCTTCGTGCGCGGCGAGGCCGACGTCCTGGTGGCCACGTCGATCGTCGAGTCGGGCATCGACGTGCCCAGCGCCAACACGCTGATCGTCGAGCGCGCCGACCTCTTCGGCCTCGCCCAGCTCTACCAGATCCGCGGGCGCGTCGGCCGGGCCCGGGAGCGCGCCTACGCGTACCTGCTGTACCCCTCGCACGCGGTCCTGACGGAGGAGGCGACGAAGCGCCTCAGTGCCCTCAGCGACTACACCGAGCTCGGCGCCGGCTTCAAGATCGCCATGCGCGACCTCGAGATCCGCGGCGCGGGCAACCTGCTCGGCGACGAGCAGTCCGGCCACGTCGCGGCGCTGGGCTTCGAGCTGTACATGTCGATGCTCGACGAGGCCGTCGCCTCCATGGAGGGCACCGACGACGCCGACGACACCGAGCCGGTGCGCCTCGACGTCAACGTCGACGCGTACGTCCCGGCCGACTACGTCCCCTACGAGCAGGCCAAGATCGAGGTCCACCGCCGGATCGCCAGCGCCCGCGAGGTCTCCGAGCTCGGTGCGCTGCGCGAGGAGCTCGAGGACCGCTTCGGCGCGCCGCCCGAGCCGCTGGAGAACCTCCTGCTCCTGCAGCAGGCGCGCATCAAGCTCGGCCGGGCCGGGGCGAAGGTCGTCTCGTTCCGCCAGGGCCGCCTCGCGGTCACGCCCATCGACCTCTCCGGCGAGCAGGCCGCCCAGCTCAAGGACGAGCTCCCGGGCGTCGTGGTCGAGCCGGGCCGCTCCCAGGTCTCGCTGCGGGTGCCCGACGCCCCGGAGGAGCGCTTCCCGGCGGTCGTCCGGGCGGCCGACGTCCTCCTGGCGGTCTGCAGCGGCGGTGCCACCGGGGAGGAGGCCGAAGGACCTACCCCGGTCGCCGAGGCCTCAGTCTGACCCTCTGACGCCAGTCTTAGAGGCCGTTGGTACCGTCCGCGGCACATGACGACGAAGCTGCGCAAGACGGCGGCGGCTGCCGCCGCCCTCGCTGTGTCGGCAGGCCTGGCCGCCTGCGGCGACAGCGTCCCCGGCAACTCTGTCGCCCGGGTCGGCGACGAGAGCATCAAGAAGGCGACGTTCGACCACTGGATGAACATCGCCGCGATCTCGACCTCGGGCGCCGCGGGCACCACCGCCGCCAAGCCGGTCGTGCCGGACCCGCCGAACTTCGACAAGTGCGTCGCCAACAAGACCAAGACGGCGACCAAGCCCGCCAAGGGCCAGCCCAAGCCGACGCCGGCGCAGTACAAGACCCAGTGCAAGCAGGAGTACGAGAGCCTGCGCGACCAGGTCATGCAGTTCCTGCTGTCGGCCCAGTGGATCCTCGGCGAGGCCGCCGACCGCGACGTCAAGGTCACCGACGCCGAGGTCAAGAAGCAGTGGGACCAGACCAAGCAGCAGTCGTTCCCCAACGCCTCGGACTTCACGAAGTTCCTCAAGAGCTCGGGCTACGTCGAGGAGGACCTGATGTACCGCGTCAAGCTCGACGCGGTCTCCAACAAGCTGCGCGAGAAGGTCGTCAAGGACGCGGCGAAGGTCTCCGCCGCCGACATCAAGAGCTACTACGAGAAGAACCCGCAGCGCTTCTCGCAGCCCGAGCGCCGTGACCTGCGCATCGTGCTGACCAAGACCAAGGAGCGCGCCGACCAGGCCCGCGCCGCCATCGCCGGCGGCCAGTCCTTCGCCGCGGTCGCCAAGCGCTACTCGATCGACCAGGCCTCCAAGAGCCAGGGCGGCGTCCTGCTCGCCGTCTCCAAGGGCCAGCAGGAGAAGGCGCTGGACGAGGCGATCTTCTCCGCCAAGAAGGGCCAGCTCACCGGGCCGATCAAGACGCAGTTCGGCTTCTACGTCTTCCAGGTCCAGAAGATCACCCCGGGCTCGAAGCAGTCGCTCAAGCAGTCCGAGGCGACGATCAAGTCGCTGCTGACCTCCGAGCGCCAGCAGAAGTCGCTGGACGGCTTCGTGAAGGACTTCCGCGAGACGTGGAAGGACCGCACGAACTGCAAGGACGGCTTCGTCACGCAGGACTGCAAGAACGCGCCGAAGACCTCCTCGACCGCGACCACCGTCGCGCCGTCGCAGGTCCCGCAGCAGCAGGCCCCGCCGGCCAACGGCGGCTCCTAGCCCGAGGCCTCGTCGCTGACGGCACGCCCGGACGGTGCCGCTACCGTCCGGGCGTGCCCTCCGACGCTTCCGCCAAGGCGCTCCTCGAGCTCGACGCGCTGACCCGCCGGTTGCGGGTCGAGTGCCCCTGGGACCGCGAGCAGGACGAGCGCTCGATCGTCCCGCACACCGTCGAGGAGGCCTACGAGCTGGCCGACGCCGCCCAGCGCGGCGACGACGCCAAGCTCCTCGACGAGCTCGGCGACGTCCTCTTCCAGGTCCACTTCCTCTCGCTGCTGCTCGAGGAGCGCGGCGCCGGCTCGCTGGCCGACGTCGCCGAGCACTGCCGCCAGAAGCTCATCCGCCGCCATCCCCACGTCTTCAGCGACGTCGAGGTCGAATCCGCGGGGGAGGTCCTGCGCAACTGGGACCAGATCAAGCAGACCGAGGAGGGCCGCGAGCCGGGCATCTTCGGCGAGGTCCCGGAGAACCTGCCCGGCCCGCTCTTCGCCCGCAAGCTCCAGCGGCGGGCCGCGACGTCGGGCCTGGACCTCGACGAGGTGCCCTACGACGCGATCGAGGCGATCGTCGACTCCCTCGTGGCCTCCGAGGGCCGGCGCGAGGACCAGTTCCGCCTCGTCGGCGACCTCCTGTTCGCCTGCGTGAACGTGGCGCGCAAGCTCAAGGTCGACCCGGAGCTCGCCCTGCGCGACTCGTCGGGTAGGTTCCGCGACCGCGTCCTCGCCGCCGAGCGCCTTGCGCAGCAGGCGGGCGAGGGCTGGTCCGACATGACGAAGGAGCGCCGGCTGGACTTCTACGCGCAGGCGGCGCTGAACGAGAGGCTGTAGCTCCCTTGTCCCAGATCGAGAAGGTCCACGCCCGCCAGGTCCTCGACTCGCGCGGCAACCCCACCGTCGAGGTCGAGCTCGCGCTGCGCTCCGGCGCCAGCGGCCGGGCCGCGGTGCCCTCCGGTGCCTCCACCGGCGAGTTCGAGGCCACCGAGCTGCGCGACGGCGGCGACGCGTACCTCGGCAAGGGCGTGACCCGCGCCGTGGGCAACGTCAACGGCGAGATCGCCGAGGCGATCGCCGGACGCGACGCGACCGACCAGCGCGGCCTCGACCAGGCGCTGCGCGACCTCGACGGCACGCCGAACAAGTCGCGCCTGGGGGCGAACGCCATCCTCGGCGTCTCGCTCGCGGCGGCGCACGCAGCGGCGGCCGAGGAGGGCCTGCCGCTCTGGCGCTACCTCGGTGGCGAGGCGGCGCACGTGCTGCCCGTGCCGATGATGAACGTCCTCAACGGCGGCGCCCACGCCGACAACTCGGTCGACTTCCAGGAGTTCATGGTCGTCCCGGCCGGCGCGCCCTCGTTCAGCGAGTGCCTGCGCGTCGGCACGGAGGTCTTCCACGCGCTGAAGAAGGAGCTCAGCGGTCGCGGGATGGCGACGGCGGTCGGCGACGAGGGCGGCTTCGCCCCCAACCTCGGCTCCAACGAGGAGGCGCTGCAGGTCCTCGTCGCGGGCATCGAGAAGGCCGGCTACCGCCCGGGCGAGGACGTCTTCATCGCGCTGGACCCGGCGACGTCGGAGATCCGCAAGGACGGCGCCTACGACCTCGAGCACGAGGGGCGCAAGCTCAGCTCCGAGGAGCTCGCCGCCTACTGGGCCGAGCTGTGCGGCAAGTACCCGATCGTCTCGATCGAGGACGGCATGGACGAGGAGGACTGGGACGGCTGGAAGGCCCTCACCGACCGCGTGGGCGAGAAGGTGCAGCTCGTCGGCGACGACCTCTTCGTCACGAACGTCGAGCGCCTGCAGCGCGGCATCGACGCCGGCGTGGGCAACTCGATCCTCATCAAGGTCAACCAGATCGGGACGCTGACCGAGACGCTCGACGCGATCGACCTCGCGCGCTCGGCCGGCTACACGGCGGTCATGTCGCACCGCTCGGGCGAGACCGAGGACGTCACGATCGCCGACCTCGCGGTCGCCACCGGCTGCGGCCAGATCAAGACGGGCGCGCCCTCGCGCTCGGATCGCGTGGCGAAGTACAACCAGCTCCTGCGCATCGAGGAGGCCCTCGGCGGCGACGCCGAGTTCCCCGGGCGCAGCGTCTTCCGCGCCTAGGCCGTCGCTCGCACGTCCGGCTGCGCGGGCAGGAGCCCGCGCGCCGGCGGCGAACGCGGCAGGGGATGGCCCAGCGCAGCACCGCCCGCGCGCGCGACGAGCGCCGCGCCCCCGCCGGACGGCCGGCACCGCCGCGCCCTCGGCCGCGGGTCGTCCAGGGCGGCG
Source organism: Conexibacter sp. SYSU D00693 (assembly GCF_017084525.1). GTDB lineage: Bacteria > Actinomycetota > Thermoleophilia > Solirubrobacterales > Solirubrobacteraceae > Baekduia. Next base: position 2,043,061 of record NZ_CP070950.1, on the reverse strand, counting down.
CGCGGCCCGGCATCCGCTGGGACCGCATCGGCCGCGTCGGGCTGCTCGTCGTCCTCGTGGGCCTGCTGTACCTCTACGTCGGCCCGACGATCACCTACGTCGAGACGTGGCGCGAGGCGGGCAGCCGCCGCGCCGAGGTCCAGAAGCTCAAGGTCGAGAACCGCAAGCTGCGCGAGCGCCGGGCGGCGCTGCAGGACCCGCGCGTGCTGGAGGCCGAGGCGCGCCGGCTGGGCATGGTCAAGCCGGGCGAGCGGGGCTACATCGTCAAGGGCCTGCCGGGCGCGCCCGGCGACTGAGCGGGGCGCCTCGCCGCCCCTGGCAGTGTCATCGGGCGAGGCCCGTGCCGGCGCACTGTGCCTCGCCCTCCTCCTCCCCAGGGACGACGATCCGGCCCGCTCAGCCGCCCGGCGCCGTTCGCCGCCCTACCTGGGCAGGCGGCGGCCCGGCGCGCCAGGGTGCCGCTGGCGCTGCGACGGCCGGCGGCGCAGTCGCGGCTTGCCCGGGGTGGAGGGCCGGCCGGGCTGGGAGCGCCGCCGAGGAGGCAGCGTCCTGGCGGGCGCCGAGGGGGCACCCCTCGGCGGCAGCGTCCCGGGCGCCTGGGCGGTGTGGCCGCCGGCGGCGTGGCTCGGGGAGGCGCCGGCGGCGCCGAGCAGGGCGGCGGCGGCGAGCGCCACCAGCGGGCTTCGGAGGTGTCTGGCCATCGCGCCAGTGAAGGCGGTGGCGTGTTGCCGGTGCGTCTGCGGATCTCCATACGCGCACGACAGCCGGGCGGCGGTGAGGGCGCGCTAGCTTGGGCGCGGTGTCGTTCGAGACCGCGGTGCAGCAGTGGCGCGACGGGGAGCGCCGCGTCGCCGGCGCCCAGCCCCACGAGCGGCCCGCGATGGACCGGGTGGTCGAGCGGCTGGTGGCCGAGCTGCGCCGCCGGCTCGGCGGGCCGTTCACCGTCGACGAGCTCGTGGACCTCTACGAGCGCGGTGGGACGTCGTGGACCCTCGACGTCGCCTACGCCGCGGCGCCGGGCGCGCCGTGGGCCTGGGACGCCCGGACGGTCGCCGACGCGGCCTTCGCGCGGTACCTGCGCGAGGCCAGCGACTACGCCGGCGGCCGGCGGATCGAGCCCGAGGACTAGTCGTCGTCGCCGTCGTCGGCCTCGGCCGCGCGGCGCAGGACGATCTGGTCCTCCTCGAGGACGACCTCGAGCGCGCGGGCCCCGGCCCAGTGCTCGGCGTAGACGGCGCTGTCGGCGACGGCGGGGTCGAGCCACAGCCCGTAGCCCTCCTCGCCGTGGTCGAAGGTGCCCTCGAAGGTCGTCTGCGTCGACTTCTTGCGACCGCGCCCACGCCCGCCGCGACGACCCCGGCGACGGGGCTTGTCGTCGTCGTCCTCGGCGTCGTCGTCCTCGCCGGCGGCGGCCTTGGCGGCCTCCTCGGCGGCGCGCGCCTCGGCCTCGGCCTCGAGCTCGGCGGCGATGGCCGCGTCGTCCTCGGCGCGCAGGTCGATGTCGTCGTCGAAGTCGGCCGCGGGCCCGTCGCCGTCACCCGCAGGAGCGAGGTCGTTCTGCTTCTTGAACGCCTCGATGTCCTGGACGGTGACCTCGAGCTGGTGGGCGATCCACGCGTCCGTGCGCCCCTGGCGCACCCACGTCCGGATCTGGTTGAGCTGCGGTCGGAGGGAACGACGTGCCATGTGGCGTGCCACCCTACCGCCAGCCTCGGGCGGGCGGCTTGCAACCGCGCGTCGACACTGCGATGGTTCTGCTCTTCCAGGGAAGCGCGGGGCGGAGCCTGGTGCAAGGGGAAACGGCTCAACCGGAGGCCGCTGGATGCTGGTCCTGACGCGAAAGTCCAACCAGAGCATCATGATCGGGGACGACATCGAGGTCTCGGTGCTCTCGATCATGGGCGAGAAGGTGCGCATCGGGATCCAGGCCCCGCGGGACATCCCGGTCTTCCGCAAGGAGGTCTACCTCGAGATCCAGCAGGAGCGCGGCGCGGAGCCGGGCGCCGTGCGGGCCGAGGTGGACACCGCGCTGAAGAAGCTCGCCGGCGCGTAGCGCGCCGCCCGGCGTCCCCTCTTCGGTGCCGAGCAGCGGCGATCCCGTCCGCCGCGGCGACCCCGACGCGCGTCATCACGGACAGGGACGCCGCTCAGCCCATCACGATGTACAGCGTCTGGAACATCGCCAGCGTCACCAGGACGGCGGTGGCGATGAGGACCAGGACGAGGCCGGTGAACCGCAGCGTGCCGCGCTTGTGCGCGCGGCGGCGGTGGCGCTCGTAGGAGCGGATCTGGGCCTGGCGCTGGAGCCGCTCGCGCTGCAGGCGTGCGGCCTCCGCCTCCTCGACGAAGGCCTGCTCGAGCTGCGCGAGTTCCTGGCGCATCCGCATGGACCCCGGGAAGGCTAGCTCACCGGCGATGAGCCGCAGCGTCTGCGACGGTCTCAGGACCATGGCCCAGAGCACGCTCCTGTACGCGGCATCGATGTCCCTGGACGGCTTCATCGCCGGTCCTCAGGGCGACATGCAGTGGCTCGCGCGCCACGCCGCGCGGGCGCCGGAGACCGGGGACCTGTTGGCCCAGGTCGGGGCGCTGCTGATCGGCCGCAGGACGTTCTTCGGCGACGACCCCAACGCCGGGACCGAAGCCGAGGGCGCGTTCGGCGGGCAGTGGGAGGGACCGGCGTTCGTCGTGAGCCACGACCCGCCCGCGGACGCCGCCGTCGCCCACACCACGTTCCTCGACGACCTCCCGGCCGCGATCGCGCAGGCCCGGGAGGCGGCGGCGGGCCGCTACGTCAACGTCCTCGGCGCGGAGGTCGCCCGGCGGTGCCTGGAGCTCGGGGAGCTCGACGAGGTCGCGATGCACGTCGTGCCGGTCCTGCTCGGCGACGGCACGCCCGTGTACGGGGTGCCGGGCGGGGCGGAGGTGGCACTCGAGCCGGTGGACCCGTCGCCGGTCGGCGGGATGCTCTGGTTCCGGGTCGTCTAGCAGCGCGACCACAGCCCCCGGCCGTCGCGCCGCGCGGCCCGCGACAGGTCGCGCAGGCGCGACGCGTAGCGGACGTTGGGCGGGATCGTGAGCGGCTGCGCGTAGCCCTGGCGGACCAGCTCGGCGTTGTGGAACCAGCCGTCGCGGTCGCGGCGGACGTAGGCCAGCAGTCGGCCGTAGCGGTCGCGCTCCTCGGCGTCGCGCTCCAGGCGCACGCGCTGGCCGTCGAGCTCGCGCCGGGTGAAGGCCGCCGCGCTCTTGCCGAAGCACTCGACCGGGGACCCCGGCTTGACCGACTCGGGCGTGTCGACGCCGATGAGGCGCACGGGCTCGTCCTTCGCCCGGCCGTCGAGGCGCACGCGGACGGTGTCGCCGTCGACGACCCGGACGACGCGCCCCTCGAGGCGCGCGCGCTGGGCGCCGCCGGAGCCGGGGACGCCGCCCACCCCGAGGGCCAGGGCGGCGAGGAGCCCGGCGAGCAGGAACCACGGGAAGGGGGCGCTGATCCGCATCGGCGCCCGAGGCTAGGACCCGGCGCCGACGGCGTGCACGCCGACGTGCAACGGAAGTGCGACAACCGTGATGCGCACGTCACACATGCCACGAACGGCTCGGCGTAGCGTCGCGCGCCACCAGGGCCGCACCGGCCGCACACACCAGGGGGAGGTCCACCGATGGCCAGCACCACCATGCGCCGCCGCGCCGCGGCGGCGACCGCCTTCGCGAGCGTCCTGACGGCCGGCGCCGTCACCGCCGACGCGCAGGCGCCCGTCCAGCCCGCGACCTTCCAGGCGTCAGTCGCCAAGGGCCGCGCACCGGCGATCGTGTCCACGGGCGTCCGGCCCGGCGTCACGCGGGTCGTCATCACGAGCCAGGCCACCGGCGATGGCCGCGAGTACGAGCTGCTGCGGCTCAAGCCCGGCGTCACCCGGGAGGCCGCCGCCGCGCGCCTGGCCAACGGCGGCAAGGAGCTGACGCCCAACCAGATCGACCAGATCGCCAAGGACGTCGGGGACTTCGTCGACGGCGGCAACGCCCGCCGTGGCGCCGCGCGCAAGGCCGTGCTCGACCTGGCCGCCGGGACCTACGGCGTGCTCGACGTCACCGACGCCCGCGTGCGCTCGACGTTCTTCGACGTGGCCGGCAACCCGACCGGTGCCGCCGCCCCCGCGCCGAGCGCGACGATCGCGATGGACGAGTACTCCTACGGGCCCAGCGGCACGCTGCCGGCCGGCGGCACCGTCCGCCTCACGAACGCGGGCGAGCAGCTGCACATGGCCATCGCCTTCCCGGCGCGCAGCGCGGCCGCCGCCAAGCGGCTCGTCGCGACGTTCAAGCGCGGCGGCCGGCCGGCCGAGCGCCTCTTCGGCGGCCCGCCGAGCGAGCCCGTCGCACTGGTCTCGCCCGGTGCGCAGGTCGACGTCCCGATCGGCCCGCGCAAGGGCAGCGTCGTGCTCGCCTGCTTCTGGGCGTCGAAGGCCTCGCAGGACCGGGAGCACACGCGGCGCGGCATGGTGCGCACCGTCAAGGTGCGATGACCACAGATCGCGGCGCGCCGGTTCGTCCGCGGCCCGGCGCGCCGCGCCGATAGCGTCGGCCGATGGCCCTCACGCACGTCGACCCCAGCCGCCAGCACGGGCTCGCGCGGCGCGCCTACATGGGCGTGCTGCGCACGCCGCCCGGGCGGTGGATCGCGATCAACATCGCCTCGCGCGTCGACCCGTGGCTGCTGAGCCACTCCAACGGGCGCGTCGGGTTCGGGCTGATGATCCCGAGCGCGCTGCTGGAGACCACGGGCGCGAAGTCCGGCCAGCCGCGCGAGGCGACGGTCCTGTACTTCCACGAGGGCGACGAGGTCGTCCTCATCGCCTCGAGCTTCGGCCGCGAGAAGCACCCGTCCTGGTACCACAACCTCAAGGCCCACCCCGCGTGCCGCCTCGGCGGCGAGCCGTTCGTCGCCAAGGAGGTCGCGGACCCCGACGAGTGCGAGCGCCTCTTCGCGCAGGCCGTCCGGATCTTCCCGGGCTACGCCGACTACCAGAAGCGCACGGCGCCGATCGGCCGGCGCATCCCGGTCATGCGGCTCACGCCCGCGACCGCCCGGCCCTGAGACGACGGAGGGCGGCCCACCGGGCCGCCCTCCGCACTGCCGTCGATGCGCGCGCGAGCGCTAGGCGATCGTGACCTCGGGGGAGAGGTACACGTCCTGGATCGCGTTGAGCAGGCCGATGCCCTCGTCCATCGGGCGCTGGAAGGCCTTGCGCCCCGAGATGAGGCCCATGCCGCCGGCGCGCTTGTTGATGACGGCGGTGGTCACGGCCTCCTGGAGGTCCGTCTCGCCCGCCGAGGCGCCGCCCGAGTTGATGAGGCCCGCCCGGCCGAGGTAGCAGTTGGCCACCTGGTAGCGGGTGAGGTCGATCGGGTTGTCGGTCGTGAGCTTCTCGTAGACGAGCTTGTTCGTCTTGCCGTACGAGCCGTTCTGGTTGAGCGCCGTGTAGCCGCCGTTGGTCTCCGGCAGCTTCTGCTTGATGATGTCCGCCTCGATCGTCACGCCGAGGTGGTTGGCCTGGCCCGTGAGGTCGGCGGCCGTGTGGTAGTCGACGCCGTCGACCTTGAAGGCGCTGTTGCGCAGGTAGCACCAGAGGACGGTGAACATCCCGAGGCGGTGGGCCTCCTCGAAGGCCTCCGCGATCTCGACGATCTGGCGGCGCGACTCCTGCGAGCCGAAGTAGATCGTGGCGCCGACGCCGGCCGCGCCGAGCTCCCACGCCTTGCGGACCGACCCGAAGGCGATCTGGTCGTAGGCGTTGGGGTACGAGATGAACTCGTTGTGGTTCAGCTTCACGATGAAGGGGAACTTGTGCGCGTACTTCCGGCTGACCGCGCCGAGCACGCCCACCGTCGAGGCGACCGCGTTGCAGCCGCCCTCGATCGCGAGCTTCACGATGTTCTCGGGGTCGAAGTAGAGGGGGTTGGGCGCGAAGGACGCGCCGCCCGAGTGCTCGATGCCCTGGTCGACGGGGAGGATCGAGACGTAGCCCGTGCCGGTGAGCCGGCCGGAGTTGTGCAGCCACTGGAGGTTGCGCAGGACGTTGACCGGCCGGTCGGTGTCCGTGAAGACCCGGTCGATGAAGTCGGGCCCCGGCAGGTGGAGGTTCGAGGCGGGGATCGTCTTGCACTCGTGCGTGAGCAGCGAGGCCCCGTCCGCGCCGAGGAGCTCCTCGAGGCGCGAGCTGGTCATCTCGGCAGTGGTCATGCAGGGAAACCTACCCGGCGCGGGTAGGGTCCGCCGCTACATGGAGCACGCCTTCACCGGGCCGAGCTTCACCCTCGGGATCGAGGAGGAGCTCATGATCGTCGACGAGCAGTCCCATGACCTGGTGAACGCCATCGAGTCGCTGCTCGAGCAGGCGCCGTCGGGCACCGGGATCAAGCCCGAGCTCATGGAGTCGGTCTGCGAGATCGCCACCGACCCGCACCCGAACACGGCCGCCGCGGGCGACCAGCTGCGCCTGCTGCGCCGGCAGGTCACCGACGCCGCGCAGCAGCGCGGGCTGACCATCGGCTCGGCGGGGACGCACCCGTTCGCGATGTGGGAGGACCAGCGCATCGTCGCGCGCCCCCGCTACCGCGACCTCATCTCCGAGCTGCGCTTCGTCGCGCGCCAGGAGCTCATCTTCGGGATGCACGTCCACGTCGGCCTCGACGACCCCGACAAGGCCATCCACGTCGCCAACGGCATGCGCGTGCACCTGCCGGTCCTGCTCGCGCTGAGCGCCAACTCGCCGTTCTGGCGCGCCGACGGCACCGGCCTGGCGTCGACCCGCATGCCGATCTTCCGCGCCTTCCCGCGCGTGGGCGTCCCGCCGTCCTACCGCGACTGGGACGACTACGCCAAGGAGGTCGGCTTCATGGTCGAGGCCGGGGTCATGGAGGACTACACGTGGCTCTGGTACGACGTCCGCCCGCACCCGAAGCTCGGCACCGTCGAGATCCGCGTGTGCGACGCGCAGACACGCGTGGAGCACACGCTCGGCCTGGCGGCGCTGATCCAGGCGATGGTCCGCGAGCTCGCCATCCACTTCGAGGAGGGCCGGCACCTCGGCGAGTACCCGTGGCAGATGCTCGACGAGAACAAGTGGCTCGCCGCGCGCCACGGCCTGGAGGGCGAGCTCGTCGACCTGCCCTCGTCGGAGCGCGTGAGCACCCGCACCCTCGCGCGCCGCCTGCTGGACCGCCTGCGCGACCACGCGCAGGACCTCGGCTCGGCCGCCGAGCTCGACGGCGTCGAGGACATCCTGGCGCGCGGCAACGGCGCCGCCCGCCAGGTCGTCGTCTACGAGGCCAACCACGACCTCCGCGAGGTGATGTCGGAGATCGTGAAGGCCACCGCGGGCGACCCGGAAGCGCCGTAGGTCCGAGCACGCCGGCCGAGCACCGTCGGCTCGTATCATCGGAGCGGCATGGCGGGCGCCCCCGACCTGTTCGTGGTCTGCAAGAAGTGCGGGTCGGAGGTGAGCCCGTACATCACCGAGTGCCCGTACTGCGGCACCCGGTTGCGCAAGCGCGCGCCGAAGATCGACCGCGGCAGCGGCGAGGCCCAGCCCGCCGAGCCGCGCCGGCGGATGCCGCGCCCGACGCTCGGGCCGCTGCGCTCGGGCGAGATCCCCGGCCTGCGCGTGGACCCGATCGGCAAGCCGCGGGCGACGATCGCCCTGCTCGCGCTGTCGCTCGTCGGCTACCTCGTCCTGTCGTTCGTCGAGCCGGTCGACGTCGCGCTCTCGGACCTCGGCGGCGAGCAGTGGCGGCTGCTCACGGCGTCGTTCACCTACGTCGACGTCTGGTACCAGCTGCCGGTCCTGCTGGCCGTGGGCATCTACGGCTGGCGGCTCGAGCTGCGCCACGGCGCGCTGCTGGTCATCGCGCTGTTCCTCGCCGCCGGCGTCGGCGGCAACGCGGTCGCCGCCGCCGTCGAGCCCGACCCGTTCGTGCTGGGCGCCCCGGGCGCCGCCCTCGGCCTCCTGACGGCCTGGGCGCTGCCGGACCTGCTGCGCGCGCGCCGCGGCGAGGAGCACGACGGAGACCTGCTCGGGACCCTCGTCCTCGCGCTGGTCCTCGGGCTGCTGCCGCTGGCCACCGAGGAGGCCAGCGCGGTCGCCGAGCTCGTCGGCCTCGGGGTCGGCGCCGTGGTCGGTGCGCTGCTGCTGCGCACCGAGGCCAACCGCTAGTCGCTGGGTAGAGTCGGGCGCGTGCCCGACGAGCGCTTCACGGCCGAGGAGGTCGACGCCGCGGTCGCCGCGCTGAGCGAGGACCCCGAGCGGTTCGCCCACGCCCAGGAGATCGTCCAGCACGCGGCGCCGACGCTGACGCGCGTGCTCAACGAGGCCCTGCACGCCGGGGGCTGGTTCGGCGAGGCCCACGAGGAGGCCGTCGCGCAGGCGGCGGGCGCCGACGACGTCCAGGAGCGGCTCACCGCCGTGCGGACGCTCGTCGCGGAGGAGACCCGGCTCGGGATGCTCGTCGGCGTGGCCGCGGGCCTCGAGCTCGCCACGGAGCTGCGCCGGCAGCGAGAGGAGGCCTAGATGGACGTCCGGTTCCTGGGGCACGCCGCGTTCGCCCTCGAGCACGACGGCAAGACGGTGCTCGTCGACCCGTTCCTCACGGGCAACCCGAAGGCCGCCGCGTCGGCCGACGAGGTCACGGCCGACGCGATCCTGCTCACCCACGGCCACGCCGACCACCTCGGCGACACGGTGGCGATCGCCAAGCGCACCGGCGCGACGGTCGTGGCGATCGTCGAGCTGGCCCGCGAGCTGGCCGACGAGGGCCTCGACGTGCGCGACCCGAACATCGGCGGCACCGTCGACCTCGGCTTCGTCACGGCGAGGCTGACCCCGGCGTGGCACACCTCGACGACGCCCAAGGGCACGTCGAACACGCCGGCGGGGCTCGTGGTCGAGCTGGGCGGCACGACCGTCTACCACCTGGGCGACACCGGCCTGTTCAGCGACCTCGCGCTGCCGGCCCGCCGCCAGCAGATCGACCTCGCGCTGATGTGCATCGGCGGCCACTACACGATGGACCGCCACGACGCCGTCGTCGCCGCCGAGCTCGTCGGGGCCACGCGGATCGTCCCGTGCCACTACGACACGTTCCCGCCGATCGCGACCGACGCCGCGGCGTTCAAGCGCGAGGTGGAGGCGGCCGGCCATGCGCAGGAGGTCGTCCTGCTCGACCCGGGTGAGGTGCTGTCGCTGTGACCCACGCCGTCGTCCTGGTCGAGGCCGAGCGCGACGCGCTGCCGTCGCTCGGCGGCGCGCTCGCCGACCTCGAGGGGGTCGCCGAGGCCTACAGCGTCACCGGCGAGTGGGACTTCGTCGCGATCGTCCGCGTGCCGCGCCACGAGCAGCTCGCGGAGGTCATCACGGGGCAGGTCGTGCAGCTGCCGGGCGTCGTGCGCACGAAGACCATGGTCGCCTTCGAGGTCTTCTCCAAGCACGACCTCGAGGCGCTGTTCGACGTCGGCGGCTGAGGGCCGCCCCGTGCAGGATCGGCGGGGCTCGCGGCGAAGGGCGCAGGGCATGTCCCGCCGTCGCCGCCGTGCCGCCCGTCTCGCCCGCCTGCTGCCGGTCCTGCCGCTCTGCGTCGCGCTCGCCGCGTGCGGGGACGACGAGCCCAGCGCGGAGGAGCTGCCGATGCAGACGGTGACCGCCCCACCGCTCGAGGCGCCCGCGGAGACCGACACGGTCCCGACGACGCCGACGGACACGACGACGACCGAGGCCGGCGGCGGCAGCGCGTCGCCGCAGGGCACCGGCGGGGCCGCACCCACGCCCGCCCCGGCCCAGACCGCTCCGGCGCCGGCGCCGGCGCCCGCCCAGACCACCCCTCGCGGCACCGGCGGCGTCTCGCCCGGCGGCGAGGAGCAGGAGGGCGGCGCGGGCGACGAGCGCCCGGACGCCTCGCCGGGCGGCACCGCGGCGCCCTAGCCGCGGGCGGACCTCTAGCCTCCAGCGGACGATGTCGGTCGTCCGCCCCGAGTTCGGCCCGACGCTGCCCGAGGTGCTGGCGCCCCGGCTGCGCCGGCTCCCGCGCGCCGCGCAGCTCGCGCTCGCCGGGCTGGCGGCCCTCGTGGTGGTGCTGGTCGCCGTCGCGTACGCCTCGCGCGGCGACGACCGCACGGTGGTCGTCGTCCGCGACGCCGACCCGGCCTACAACTTCGTCCACGACGACGCCCTGCGGCTCGCCGGCCAGCCGCGCGACGGGCGCGTCGCCCTGCGGGGCCGCGGCCTGGCCTACCGCGTGGCGCCGCTCGAGCTGCCGCCGTTCCGCGGCGACGCGGCGGGCATCCTGCCGATCTACGTCGAGACGCTCGTGCGCGAGATGGAGCGCGAGTACGACGGGTTCGTCCGCCGCCAGGAGGGGCGGGCGAACATCAACCGCCAGCAGGGCTACGAGCTGTACTTCCAGTTCAAGCGCGACGGCGCCACGTGGTACGGGCGCCGGCTGCTGCTGCTGCCCGACCCGACGCAGCGCAAGGGCGCCGACCTGCGCCTCGAGGTCCGCCGCACGCCGGCCGTCCCGCGCTTCTCGGCGGTCGGCCAGAACGGCCCGATGAAGGTCGCGCTGCGCTCGTTCCGCTTCGGCACGGAGCGCCCGTGAGGGACCCGCTCGTCGAGGCCCAGACGAGCTTCGAGCGCTTCCTCGAGGTCGACGTCCGCGTCGGGCGGATCGTCGAGGTCGAGGAGTTCCCCGAGGCGCGCAAGCCGGCGTGGAAGCTGCGCGTCGACTTCGGCGAGGAGCTCGGCGTGAAGCGCTCGAGCGCGCAGATCACGAACTACCCGCGCGAGGAGCTCGTCGGCCGGCTCGTGCTCGGCGTCGTGAACTTCCCGCCGCGCCAGGTCGGACCCGTGCGCAGCGAGGTCCTCGTCCTCGGGACCTACGCCCAGGACGGCACGGTGCTGCTCGTCAGCCCGTCGCCCGAAGCGCAGCCGGGCGACCGCCTGGGCTGAGCGCGCCGCGCTCGAGGAGGTCGTCGAAGGCGGCGACGACCTGCTCGTCGAACTGCGTGCCCGCGCAGCGCCGCAGCTCCGCACGGGCCTCGGCGACGCTCATGCCGGCGCGGTAGGGGCGGTCGGCGGTCATCGCCTCGAAGGCGTCGGCGACGGCCAGGACGCGGGCCTCGAGCGGGATCGCGTCGCCGCGCAGGCCGCGCGGGTAGCCGCGGCCGTCGGGGCGCTCGTGGTGGCACTCGACCCAGACGCTGAGGTCCGACAGGCCGGCGCTCTCCAGCAGGCGCGCGCCGAGCTCGGGGTGGCGCTCGACCAGCGTGCGCTCCTCGGGCGTGAGGGCGCGGGCCGCGTGCAGGACGTCGTGGGGCATCGAGAGCTTGCCGACGTCGTGCAGGACGCCCGCGAGGCGCACGCGCTCGACGCCGTCGTCGCCGAAGCCGAGGGCGTCGGCCAGCGCGCCGGCGTAGCGGCCGACGGTCCGCGAGTGGGCGGCGGTGCCGGTGTCGCGGAGGTCCAACGACTCGGCGAGCAGGACGAGCGCGTCGACCCGGCTGCGGGCGCTCGGGTCGCCTCCGCGACCCAGGAGCTCCTCGGTCGTACCGGGCTGGAAGCGCACGACGCGGTCGCGGCCCGCGCGCTTGGCGGCGTACATCGCCTGGTCGGCGCAGTGCAGCAGCGCATCCTGGGTCTCGCCGTGCTCGGGGAAGGCGGCGATGCCGAACGAGCAGGTCACGACGTGGCCGGCGCCCGACAGCGCCTGGGTGATGCCGGTGCGCAGGCGCTCGGCGACCAGGACGGCCTGCTGGGCCGAGGTCTCCGGGAGCAGGACGGCGAGCTCCTCGCCGCCCAGGCGCGCGGGCGAGTCCGTGCGACGAGCCTCGGCGCGCAGCACGGCGCCGATGTCGCGCAGGAGCCGGTCGCCCTCGGCGTGGCCGTGCACGTCGTTGATGAGCTTGAAGCGGTCGACGTCCAGGACGAGCAGCGCGAGCGGGCGGCCCGTCCGCCGGGCGCGCTCGAGCTCGAGGTCCAGGACCTCGTGCAGGGCGCGGCGGTTGAGCAGCCCGGTCAGCGGGTCGGTCCGCGCGGCATCGCTGAGGTCGTCGATGACGCCGTCGAGGCGGCCCTTCAGGGCGCTCACCAGGAGCGTCGCGCCGAGGAGCGTGCCCATCGAGGTCGTCCAGTGCGCGACCGGCGGGGTGTCGGGCGGCGAGAGGGCGACGACCGCCGCGTACAGCCCGGCGATGAGGACCACGTGCGCGACGGCGACGCTGCGGCGGAGGAGGTAGGCGGCGTAGAGCGCGATCCACGTGTACAGCGCCGTCGAGGCGTTGGGCACGCCGCCGGTGGCGAGGATCGCGGCGGAGGCCAGGCCCGTCGCGGCGGCCAGCGCGGCGGAGACCCAGCCCGCCGGCAGCGTCGGCCGGCGCAGGAACGGCACGCCCAGCGCGAGCGACAGGAGCGAGATGACGAGCACCGCCGCCTCGTCGGTGGCCGGGTCGTGCGGGACGAGCACCGACAGCAGTCCCAGGGCACCCGCTGCCGGGAAGCAGAGGCGAAACGGCTTGGCGGGGAGGGCGGCGGACATCCGGGGGCACGGCAGACACGCCGCTCTTCGGGGCATCGGCCTCTCGGGGGCGCCCCTTGAGCGCCGGGCGGACGGTCCGACCGGGCGGGCGGCGGGGTGGGGCGGTCGGGTGGTGTGGCCGGGGCGCCCCGCGTTCGCGGGCTCCGCGGGTCGACGGGGCGTGGCGCATCCCCGCTCCGCTGGACCGTGACCGTCGCGCGCGGGGCGCCACGCAGCTGGCGCCCGCCCTCCCTTGGTCACGATCGGCGGCCGCGGGATCCCACGACGACCGCCGGGGCGGAACGCCCCTACGGCTGCGCGGACGCGTCCGGGACGACCGGCGCGGGCGGCTGCGGCGCCGGGGCGGGCGTGGGCTGCACCGGGGCCACCGGCTCAGCGGGCGCGGGCTGCGACGCCGTGACCGGCTCGGTCGCGGCCGTCGGCGCCGGTGCGGCGGGCGCCGGGTCGGCCGGCGGCGCGGCCGCGGGCTGCGCGGCCGGGGTGGGGATCGGCTGCGGCGCCGGCGGCGTCGCGGTGGAGGCGTGCGGGACCTGGCCGGGCTGGGAGACGCCCGGCTGGTGCGGGAGGCGCGAGGTGGTGGAGCCCTGCTGGGGGCCGAGCGGCGCGGCGGCGGGCTCGCCGGCGGCCGGCTGGTCCTGGCCCTCGATGATGACCGGGACGGGGCGCTCGGCGGCCGGGGCGTCGGCACCGGCGTCGGCCTTGACGGCCGTGGCCTCGTGCGGCTCGGCGACGGGCTCCTTGACGGGCGCGGCCGGGGCGGCGCCCGGCTGCGGCTCGCTGGCCACCACGACCGGCGGCGCCGCGACCGCGGCGGGGGCGGCCGGCGCGGCGGCGACGACCTTCTCCGGCTGGGCCTTGGCGGCCTTGGTCCGCGACTGGCGGGCGTGGTCGACCTCGACGGCGCCCGCGGTGACGATCGCCGCGGCGGCCAGGCCGGCGGCGGTCTTGGTGGCGATCGCCGAGGCGCCGGCGGTCAGCGCGGAGGCGGCGCCCGCGGAGCCGGCGGCGGCGGTGCCTGCCGCGGCGGCCGAGCCGGCCGACATGCCGCCCTGGGCGATGAGGAACTTCTTGAGCAGCAGCAGCGGGCCGACGGGGAAGACCGCGGCCAGCGCCTTGTTCGTGGAGCTCAGCTGCTTCTTGAAGGCACTGCAGCGCTCGCATCCGCGCAGGTGGCGGCGCACGGGCGGCGAGACGCGGCCCAGGCCCTCGGACCACTCGCCGAGCTCGTCGCGCACCTCCTCGCAGGTGAGCTTGCGCGCCTCGGCGGCCTCCGCGAGCGAGACGCGGGCGCGGACGAGCAGCGACTTGACCGACGGGACGGTCGTCTCCATCGCCTCGGCGATCTGCTCGTAGCTCAGCGCGTCGATCTCGCGCAGCAGCAGCGCCGTGCGCTGCGTCTCGGGCAGCGTCTGGACGTCGGCGACGAGCTGGCGGAAGTCCTCGCGCCGATGGACCTGCTCGGCGGTCGTCTGGCCACCGTCGGCGAGGTGGACGTCCATGGAGTCCACGCCGATGGCGGTCTGCTTGCGCAGGTGGTTGAGCGACCGGTTGCGGGCGATCCGGTACAGCCACGGCCGCACGTTGATCGGGCGCTCGTCCTGCAGCAGCGCGCGGTAGGCGGCGGCGAAGACCTCCTGGAGGACGTCCTCGGCGTCCTCGCGGGAGCTGAGCATGTGCCGGCAGAAGGCGAGGAGCCGCGCCTGGTAGCGCGCGACGAGCACCTCGTAGGCGCCCGGGTGGCCCTTGCGCGTGAGCGCGATGAGCTTCTCGTCGCCCTGCAGGCGCAGGAGCGGCGACGGCGCGCGCAGGCCCGCGTGGCGCAGCGGCAGGGATGTCGTGTGGGCTTCCATGCAGCGGTCGGTCAGACGGAGGGCAGAACGCCTCCGCAAGGAGCAGAACCCCTGGGAGCGCCAGGGGTTGCGCACTTGCTCGGCCCCGAAGCACCGGCTTCGACGGCCTGGAGGTCCAGGGTAGCCACAGCGCGGCGCCCACCCATGTCCGCGCGCCAGCGCCCGGTAGGCGGTTGACCCGGATCTCCGCGCCGGGGTACCGTCGCCCCGGATCTTGGTCGGTTGGGGAGCGGCCGGCCAGGTCCGGGTTGAGGAGAGGTGCGCGGGTCGCGACAGATCAGCCGTGTCCTGACGGCTGCCGCCCTGGTGGTGGCGGTGGCGGTCCTGGCCGTCGTCGTGCTCGGCGGCGGCGGGGCGGACTACCGCCTGACGGCGCGCTTCGAGAACGCCGGGCAGCTCGTCAAGGGCAACCTCGTGCAGGTCGCCGGCCGCGCGATCGGCGAGGTGGAGGAGATCCGCCTGGGCGACGACGGCGGCGCCGACGTCCACCTGCGCATCACCGACGAGGACTACGTCCCGCTGCGCGCCGGCGTGCAGGCCGTCGTGCGCCAGACGTCGCTCTCGGGCGTGGCCAACCGCTACGTCGACCTGCAGATGCCGCCGGAGGACCGCGCGGGCGCCGACCTGCCCGACGGCGGCCGCCTGCCCGCCGGCGCCACGACGAGCGCCGTCGACCTCGACCAGCTCTTCAACACCTTCGACCCGCGCTCACGCAAGGCGCTGCAACGCGTCGTGCAGGGCTTCGGGGCCTCCTACGCGCAGCGCGGCGACCAGCTCGACCGCGGCCTGGCCTACCTCGAGCCCTCGCTGTCGTCCTCGAGCCGGCTGTTCGACGCGCTGGCGGGCGACCAGCAGGTCCTCGACCGCTTCGTCACCGCCTCCGCGAAGCTCGTCACCGACGTCGCCGCCCGCCGCGACGACGTCCGCGGCCTGGTCGACGAGCTCGCCACCACGACCAAGGCCATCGGCGACCGCGGCGGCGACCTGCGCGACGCCCTCTCGCGCCTGCCGCCGTTCCTGCGCCGCTCCAACACGACGTTCGTGAACCTCCGCGCGGCGCTGCGCGACCTCGAGCCGCTGGTCGACGACGCACGGCCCGTGGCGCCGAAGCTCCGCCGCGCGCTGGCCGAGCTGCGCCCCGCCGCCCGCGACGCCGCGCCCGCCCTGCGCGACCTCGACCAGGTGCTGCGCCGCGACGGCGCCGCCAACGACCTCGTCGACCTGGTGCGCTCGACCCCCGCGTTGCGCGACGTCGCCGTCGGCCCGACCATCGTCGGCGGGGTGGAGCGCGAGGGCGCGCTGCCCGCCTCGACCAAGGCGCTGGAGCGCAGCGCGCCGCTGCTGGCCACCGCCCGTCCGTACGCGCCCGACCTCACGGGCTGGTTCGACGACTTCAGCCACTCGGGCGTCTACGACGCCCTGGGCGGCGGCAGCCGCGCCGCCGCCTCCGTGAACCTCTTCGCCGTCACCGACGGGACGCTGCTGCCGATCCCGCCGCAGCTGCGCGAGCTGTTCAACGCGGCCGGCGTGTCGACCGGCCAGCGCTGGCGCTGCCCGGGCTCGGTCGAGCGCGGGGCGGTGTGGAAGCCGGCGCCTGACTTCCCGTGCGACGAGAACCAGGTGCCGCTCGGGCGATGAGGCGCGTCGCGACAGCCCTCGTGCTCGTGGCCGTCGTCGTGGCGGGCGTCGCCGCGCTGGGCGCGGGCGGCAGCGACGGCGGTGGCCGCGAGTACACCGTCGAGCTCGACAACGCCTTCGGCCTCGTCGAGGGCGGCGACCTCAAGGTCGCCGGCGTGCGCGCCGGGACGATCACCGAGATGCGCCTGGACCGCGCCACGAACCGCGCGCTCGTCGGCATCCGCGTCGACGAGGACGGCTTCGGCGCGCTGCGCGCCGACGTCCACTGCGAGAGCCGCCCCCAGTCGCTGGTGGGCGAGTACTTCCTCGACTGCCTCCCCGGCACGGCACGGCGCGAGCTCGAGGACGGCGCGCGCATCCCCGTCGCGCAGACGGGCTCGACGGTGGCGCCCGACCTCGTCAACGGCATCCTGCGCCGCCCGTACCGCGAACGCCTGTCGCTCGTGCTCGGCGAGCTCGGCGCGGGCGTCGCGGGCAACGGCCGCGCGCTCAACGCCGCCGTGCGCCGCGCGGCGCCGGCCCTGCGCGAGACCAACCGCGTCCTGGCCACGCTCGCCCGCCAGTCCGACGCCATCGGCCGGCTGACCGAGGACGCCGACCGCGTCATCGGCGACCTCGCCGCCAACCGGCGCGACGTCGGGCGCTTCGTCGTCGAGGCGGGCGAGACGGCGACCGCCTCGGCCGCCCGGCGCGACGACCTCGCCGCGGGCCTCGACGAGCTGCCGGGCTTCCTGCGCCAGCTGACCCCGTCGATGCGCGCCCTCGGCCGCGCCGCCGACAGCCAGGGCCGGACGCTCGCGAACCTCCGCGCCTCCGCCCGCGGCCTGACCCGCCTGCTCGACGGCCTCGGCCCGCTGGCCCAGGCCTCGCGGCCCGCGTTCGCCGCCGTCGGCCGGGCGGCCGCCCAGGGCACCCCCGCGGTCAGGGCGGCCGGGCCGGTCGCCGAGCTGCTGCGCGGCGCCGTGCGCGGCACGCCCGAGCTCGGGCGCAACCTCGCGATCGTGCTCGAGCACCTCGACGACCGCGACTGGGCCGTCGAGGAGGACCCGCGCAGCCCGGGCGGCAAGGGCTACACCGGCCTCGAGGCGCTCCTCACCTTCGTCTTCGACCAGACGATGGCCACGAACCTCTACGACAAGGGCCAGCACTACCTGAAGATCGCGCCGTTCATGTCGAACTGCTCGAGCTACAAGGACCTCGACGCGGTCAAGGAGCACCCGGAGGTCGAGGCGCAGTGCGGGGCGCGCCTCGGGCCCAACCCGATCGGCCTCGTCTCGCAGGACCCGACCGCCCAGGCCAAGCCGGCCAGGCGCCGGGCCGCCCCGCGCCGGCCCGCGCCGCGCGTCGACCGCGAGGCGCCCGCCGTCACGCCCGCGGCGCCCGCGCCGGCCGCGCCGGCGCCGCAGCAGCCCACGCCGACGACCGCCCCGCCTGCGCCGAAGGTCCCGACGCTGCAGGACCTCCCGAGGGTCATCCCGCAGGCCACCGACCGCCTGCTCGACTTCCTCCTCGGAGACGGCCGATGACCCGCCGTCCGTCCTCCGCCGTCGTCGCCAGCCCGGTGCTCGTCGGGGCCGTCACGACGCTCGTCGTCGTGGTCGCGGTCTTCCTGGCCTACAACGCCAACAGCGGTCTGCCCTTCGTGCCGACCCGCGCCGTCGAGGTCCAGCTGGCCAACGGCGCGAACGTCGTGCGCGGCAACGAGGTGCGCACGGGCGGCTACCGCGTCGGCGTCGTCGACGACATGGAGCCCGTCGCGCTGCCCGACGGGACGGTGGGGGCGAAGCTCTCGCTCAAGCTCGACGAGGAGGTCGGCCCGCTGCCGGTCGACTCCCGCGTCGTCGTGCGCGCCCGCTCCGCGCTCGGCCTGAAGTACGTCGAGCTGCAGCGCGGCCGCGCGCGGCAGACGCTGCCCGACGGCGGCACGATCCCCGTGCGCCAGACGACCGTGCCGGTCGACCTCGACGAGGTCTTCGGCACCTTCGACGCCGACACGCGCGACGCCGCGCAGCGCGCCCTGCGCGGCGGCGGCGACGCGCTCGCCGGCCGCGGGACCGACGTGCGCGCCTTCATCGAGGACGCGCCGCGGCTCACCGGCCTCCTGCGCCCGGTGATGGCCAACCTCGCCGACGACCGCACGCAGCTCGACCGCCTCGTCCGCGCGCTGTCCGACGCGGCCGGCGAGGTGGCGCCGGTCTCCGAGGTCAACGCGCGCCTGGCCACGAGCATGGCCGACACGTTCGCCGCCTTCTCGCGCGACGTCCCGGCACTGCAGCAGACGATCGCCAAGGGTCCCGCGACGCTGCGCGCGGGCACGCGCTCGCTGGCCGTCGGCCGGCCGTTCCTCCAGGACGTCGCCCTGCTCAGCGACGACCTGGACGCCGCCACGACCGAGCTGCGCCGCGCCGTGCCGTCCCTGACGCGCGCGGTGCGGGCCGGCACGCCCGTGACCCGCCGCAGCCTCGCGCTCTACCCGCCGCTGCAGCGGTCGTTCGTCGCGCTGCGCGAGCTCGCCGAGGCGCCGACGACGTCCGGGGCGCTGCGCGGCCTGCGCGCCACGGTCACCACGCTCCAGCCCCAGCTGCGCTACCTCGGGCCGTTCGTCACGGTCTGCAACACCTGGAACGCGTTCTGGACGTTCACCGCCGAGCACTTCACGGTGCCCGACGACTCGGGCTCGAGCCAGCGGGCCCTGCTCAACCTCGCCGACCCGACGGCGCCCGACACCGTGACCGCGCAGGGCGCCAACGAGTTCGTCCACGGCGTGCCCGGCGTCGAGCCCGGCGCCGCCCCCCAGCACCTGCACGCCAACACCTGGGGCAACGACGCGATCGACCGCGACGGCAACGCCAACTGCCAGGCGGGCAACGCGGGCTACCTCGAGCGCGGCAACCTCAAGGCGCCCAAGGAGTACGGGGGCCGCTACGACCGCGCGGTCGTCGACACGCCGACGCTGGCCGACTTCCCCGACCAGCAGGCCATCGGCCCGAACTTCCGGACCTTCGACAAGAACGGCAAGGGCAGCGGGCGCACCCGCTCGCGCGTGCCCGAGGGCCAGACGTTCACCGACCAGCCCGGCGGGCGGGGGGTGAACCCGTGAACCCGCGCCACCGCGGCGGCCTCGGGCTCGTCCCCGCCGGTCTGCTGACGATCGCCCTCGCGCTCGTCGTCGCGTACTTCGCGGTGACCAAGGAGGTCCCGTTCCGCGGCCACCACGAGGTCCGTGCCGTCTTCCAGCAGGCGCCGTCGGTCAAGCAGGGGACGGTCGTGCGCGTCGCGGGCGTCACCGTCGGCGAGGTCACCGACGTGGAGGCCGTCGCCCCGGGCGAGGACGCCACGAGGGTGACGATGCGCGTGGACGACAAGGCGCTGCCGATCCACCGCGACGCGACGGTCAAGGTCCGCCCCCGCATCTTCCTCGAGGGCAACGTCTTCCTCGACGTCTCGCCCGGCTCGCCCTCGGCGCCGGAGCTCGAGGACGGCGCGACCATCGGCATCGGGCAGACCTCGGCGCCGGTGCAGGTCGACCAGGTCCTGCAGACGCTGCAGGCCGACACCCGCAAGAGCCTGCAGCAGCTGCTCGACGAGCTCGGCCGCGGGCTCGAGGGCGACGGCGCGCGCGGCATCAACGGCGCCATCGGGCACATGGAGGGCGCCTACCGCGACGGCGCGGTGGTGAGCACCGCGGCGCTGGGCACCGAGCGCGGCGACGTCCGCGGCTGGCTGCGGGGGGCGGCGCGGACCGCGGAGGGCCTCGACCGCGACCCGGCCGCACTGCAGGCGCTCGTCACCGACCTGCGCGCCGCCGCGGGCGCCTTCGCGCGCGAGGACGTCGCGCTGGGCCGCGCGGTCGCCGAGCTGCCACGCACGCTGCGGGCCGGCCAGCCCGCGCTCGCGTCGCTCAACCGCTCCTTCGGCCCGCTGCGCCGCCTGGTCGCCGACCTGCGACCCGCCGTGCGCTCGAACGGTCCGGCGCTCGACGCGACCGCGCCGTTCGCCCGCCAGCTGCGCGGGCTGGCCTCGAAGGCCGAGCTGCGCGGCCTCGCCGCCGACCTCAGGCCGCTGGTCCCGGACCTGGCCCGCCTGAACATCGACACCCGCCCGCTCTACGAGCAGGTCCGCGCCGCCTCGAGCTGCCAGAACGAGGTCGTCCTGCCGTGGACGCAGGACACGGTCCCGGACCCGGTGATCAAGGCGCAGGGCAAGGTCTACGAGGAGGCCACGAAGTTCCTGCCGGGCATCTCGGGCGAGTCGCGCTCGGGCGACGCCAACGGCCAGTGGTTCCGCGTGCTCATCAGCTCGACGTACGCGTCGGTCCTCGGCGCCGACCGGCTCCTGCTCACCGGCAACCCGGTGCTCGGCTTCAACCCGCCCAAGCCGGCGGCACGCCCCACCTACCGGCCCGACGTGCCGTGCGAGACCCAGGAGCGCCCGGACCTGCGCACCGTCCCCGATCCGGCGCCCGCGAGCCGCAGGGTCGAGCTGTCGCCCGATGCGGTGCAGCCCTACCTGCGCCTGGTCCAGCGCCAGGTCCGCGAGCTCAACCGCCAGATCAAGGACCTCGGCCTGGGCCGCCGGCTCAAGGCGATCACCGAGCCCGCCACCCGCGAGACGCTCGCGAAGGTGCGGGCGGCGACCCAGCGCGCACTGAGGGCCGGCCGGTGAGGCGCGCGATCCGCACGTCGCTGCGCCCGGCGATCGCGATCCTCGGGCTCGCCGCGATCGCGCTGGCCGTCGCGGGCTACGTCCTGGCCAACCAGCGGCTGCGCTTCCCGCTGCTGGAGGAGGCGCCGTTCACGCTCAAGGCGGAGTTCTCCACCGCGCAGGCCGTCACGCCGGGCCAGGGCCAGACCGTGCGCGTCAGCGGCGTGCGCGTCGGCGACATCAGCAAGGTCGAGCTGGAGGAGGGGCGTGCGGTCGTGACCTTCGAGCTCGACCCCGAGTTCGACGACCTGGTGCGCACGGACGCGACGGCGCTCCTGCGTCCGA
This sequence comes from Conexibacter sp. SYSU D00693, assembly GCF_017084525.1. Lineage (GTDB taxonomy): Bacteria > Actinomycetota > Thermoleophilia > Solirubrobacterales > Solirubrobacteraceae > Baekduia. Next base: position 2,021,999 of record NZ_CP070950.1, on the reverse strand, counting down.
AGACCGGACTGAAGGACATGTTCGTCGAGCTGCAGCCCGGCACTCGGCGGGCGCCGGTGGCCCGCGAGGGCTGGACGATGCCGATCCGCGCCACCCAGCCCGACGTCAACACCGACGAGGTCCTCGCCGCGCTGGACGCCGACACCCGGGACTACGTGAAGCTCCTCGTCGGGGACGGCGCCGAGGGCCTGCGCGGCCGCGCAGGCGACCTGCGCGAGGTGCTGCGGCGCTTCGAGCCCACCCACCGCGACCTCGCCCGCGTCAACGGGGCGGTGGCCGAGCGCGCGTCCAACCTCCGGCGACTCGTCCACGCCCTCCACGTCCTGAACGCCGAGCTGGGCGGCAAGGACGACGAGCTGGCCGAGCTGGTCGGCTCCTCGGCGAAGGTCCTGCGTGCCTTCGCCCAGGAGGGCACCGACGTCTCGGCCGCCGTGCGCGAGCTGCCCGACGCCCTGCGCCAGACGACCGACGCGCTGGGCCGCGTCGAGCGCTTCGCCGACGTGCTGACCCCGGCGGCCGACGAGCTGCGTCCTGTGGCCCGCGCGTTGACCGGGGCCAACGCGCAGCTCGCCCCGTTCGCCCGCGAGACGGCGCCGGTCCTGCGCGACCAGGTGCGCCCGTTCGTGCGCCAGGCCCGCCCGACGGTCCGCCGCCTCGACGCGCCGGCCGAGCAGCTGCGGTCCGCGACGCCGCAGCTCACCCGCTCCTTCACGGTGCTCAACCACCTGCTGAACATGGTCGGCTTCAACCCGCGCGGGCGCGAGGGCCCGGCGGTCAAGGCGCGCGACGAGGGCTTCCTCTTCTGGATCGCCTGGCTCAACCACAACAGCACCGCGATCTGGCCGACCTCCGACGCGCACGGGCCGATGCGCGCCGGCGCGATCGCGGCGACGTGCGGCGTGCTCCGGCAGGTCGCCTCCGACGGCGGCAACCCGCTCGACGTCCTGCTCACGCCGCTGCTCAGCGACCCGGCGCTCTGCCCGGGCACGGGAGGCGGCGGCTGATGCAGAAGCAGGCGCCCACCTTCGGCCGGCTGCTGACGATGGTGCTCTTCGCGCTGTCCTGCTTCGGCCTGCTGCTGTTCCTGTGGCTGAGCTTCGGCGGCCCGACGCCGCTGGCGCCGAAGGGCTACCGCGTGCAGGTCGGCTTCCCCGAGGCCACGCAGCTCGGCCTCGAGGCCGACGTGCGCGTCGCCGGCGTGACGGTCGGCAAGGTGCGCGACAAGCAGCTCGCGCCGGAGGGCAACCGGACGCTCGCCACGCTCGAGATCGACCCCGGCTTCTCGCCGCTGCCGCGCGACGTCCGCGCGACGCTGCGCCAGAAGACGCTGCTGGGGGAGACCTACGTCGAGCTGACCCCCGGCACGCGCGCAGGACCGACGCTGCGCGAGGGCTCCCGGCTGCCCGACGCGCGCGTCCAGGCCACCGTCGAGCTCGACGAGGTCATCCAGGCCTTCGACCCGGCGACCCGCACGGCCTTCCGGACCTGGCAGCAGGAGCTGGCCAAGGGCATCGAGCGCCGCGGGGCCGACCTCAGCGGCGCCATCGGGACGCTGCCGGCGTTCTCGCGCAGCGCCACCGCGCTGCTCCAGGTCCTCGACGGCCAGGAGGACGACGTCCGGCGGCTGGTGCGCAACACCGGGTCGGTCTTCGAGGCCCTCAGCCAGGACGAGGGCCGCCTGCGCACGCTCGTCACGGGCGCGGGCGACACGTTCGCGGCCACGGCCGCCCGCCAGGAGGACCTGGCCCAGACCATCCGCATCCTGCCGACGTTCCTCGACGAGTCACGCCTGACGTTCGCGAGCCTCGAGCGCTTCGCCCGGCGCACCCGTCCCGTGGTGCGCGACCTGCGGCCCGCCGCCCAGGACCTCGTCCCGGCCGTGCGCGACCTGCGCACGCTCGCCCCGCGCCTCGAGCGCACCTACCGCAGCCTGGACCCGCTCATCAGCGCGTCGAAGGACGGCCTGCCGGCGCTCACGGAGGTGCTCGGCGCCGCCAAGCCGCTGCTCGGGTCGCTGCAGCCCTTCCTCGAGGAGCTCAACCCGGTGCTCGAGTGGCTCGAGGTCCACCAGTCGACCACCAGCGACTTCTTCACCAACGGCGCCGCCGCGCTGGCCGACACGACGGCGACCCGCACGCCGCAGGAGCGCGGCCACTACCTGCGCCAGTTCGGGCCCAACGGCCTGGAGACGGTCGCGATGTGGCCCGACCGCCTGCCGAGCAACCGCGGCAACGCGTACCTCAAGCCGGACGCCGGGACGGGCGCCGAGCACGCGAAGTACATGGCGCTGCCGAGCTTCGACTGCGACAACACGGGCCACGCGACGCCGTACCTGACCAAGCTGCCCGACCCGAAGGGCCCGGCGACCGACCAGACCAGCGACGCGCCGTCGTGCTGGGTGCAGGGCGTCCAGACGCCGCCCACCGGCGTGGCCGGCAAGTACCCGCGGATCACGCGGGCCGACTACTCCGCCGGGCGCTGAGCGCACCCGGCGGAGGCCGGTGTCGGACGGGACGCGCTAGGCGACGGTGGCGGCGCGAGCCGCGACCGGCGCGAGGGCGTCGAGGAAGGCGGCGGCGAGGTCGTCGTCGCCGTCGAGCTGCAGGCCGCCGCGCTCGGCCGCGGGGCCCAGCGCGTCGACCCAGGCGGCCTCGGGGCCGCGCAGGCGGGCGTCGGCCTGCTCGGCCTCGCCCTCGGTGATGGTCACGCGGCCGCCCTCGACCTCGAGGACGTGGTGGCGGGCGCCGGTCGGACGCTCGACGACGACCTCCACCGTGCCCTCGACCTCGGGACCGAGGTCCAGACCGGGGAGCACGCGCAGGATCGCGCCGACGTCGACCTGCTCGGCCTCGGCGGGCGCACCCCACGCCCACTGCCAGCCCCAGCGGGCGACGGCGCCGACCACGGGCAGCAGCGCGCGGGCGCGCTCGGTGAGCTCGTAGTCCACGCGCGGCGGCACCTCGCGGTACCGGACGCGCGTGAGCAGGTCGTCGGCCACCATGCGGTTCAGGCGCGAGCGCAGCTGCTCGGTCGAGATGCCGGGCAGCGTGCGCTGGAGCTCGACGAAGCGTCGCGGGCCCGTGGCGAGGTCGCGGACGATCAGGAGCGTCCACTTGTCACCGACGATGTCCAGCGCGCGCGCGTCAGGCGCCCACTGGTTGTACGGGTGCCGCTTCGGCGGCGGTACGGGCGGAATGGCTGCCTCCCTCCGTGGCAGTTCAGGCAATGCGTCGTGGGACGGAGCAACGATAGCCCGGAGACCCGGAGATGGCGACACCGTGTCGATTCCGCCGCTCAGGGCTTCCCGAGGACCGCTCGGCGGATAGCTTCTGGGGATGGGAGCGGACACGGAGCAAGCCACGAAGGTCCACGGCGGGCGGTTGGTGGCCAGGCGCCTCAAGGCGCACGGGGTCACCAAGCTGTTCACCCTGAGTGGTGGACACCTCTTCTCCATCTACGACGGATGTCGCGAAGAGGGCATCGACATCGTGGACGTGCGCCACGAGCAGGCCGCGGCGTTCGCGGCCGAGGGGTGGGCCAAGGTCACCCGCGAGGTTGGCGTGTGCGCGCTCACGGCGGGGCCCGGCGTGACCAACGGCCTCAGCGCCATGGGCTCGGCGCTGCAGGGCGGCTCGCCGATGGTCGTGCTCGGCGGCCGCGCGCCGGCGATGCGCTGGGGCCAGGGCTCGCTCCAGGAGATCGACCACGTCCCGTTCGCCGCGCCGCTGGCGAAGTCCGCCCGCACCGCGCAGTCCAGCGCCGAGATCCCGGGGCTGGTCGACGAGGCGATCACCACCGCGCTGGCGCCGCACTGCGGGCCCACCTTCGTCGACTTCCCGCTGGACCACGTCTTCATGGAGGCGCAGGACCCCGCCGGCCCCGCGGCGGTCACGCACCCGCGCGACGAGCCGGCGGCGCCGGGCGTCGAGGAGGTCCTCGCCCTGCTCGACGGCGCCGAGCGCCCGGTCGTCATGGCGGGCTCGGGGCTCTACTGGGGCCACGGCGAGACGGCCCTGCTCGAGCTCGCCGAGCGCCGCGGCATCCCGGTCTTCCTCAACGGCCTGGCCCGCGGCTGCGTCCCGGCCGACCACGAGCTCTTCTTCTCCCGCGCGCGCGGGGAGGGGCTCAAGGGCGCCGACGTCGCGCTGGTGATCGGCGTGCCGATGGACTTCCGCCTGGGCTTCGGCGGGTCGTTCGGCGACGAGACGAAGGTCGTCGTCCTCGACCGCGCCCCGGCGATCCGCCAGCACCCGCGCGAGGTGGCCGCCGACCTCGTCGGCGGCCTCGACGCGACGCTGCGCGCCCTCGTCGGCGACGGGCGCGACACGTCGTCGTGGGTGGCGCGGCTGCGCGAGGCCGAGACGGCCAAGCGCGAGGCCGAGCGCGCCGAGCTCGAGGACCCGCGCGCGCCGCTGCACCCGATGCGGCTGTACCAGGAGCTCGGCGAGGTCCTTGACCGCGACGCGATCGTCATCGGCGACGGCGGCGACTTCGTCTCCTACGCCGGGCGCGTGATGGACACCTACCAGCCGGGCTGCTGGCTGGACCCGGGCCCGTTCGGCTGCCTGGGCTGCGGGCCGGGCTACGCGCTGGCGGCGAAGATCGCCCACCCCGACCGCCAGGTCGTGCTGCTCCAGGGCGACGGCGCCTTCGGCTTCAGCGGCATGGAGTTCGACACCCTCGCGCGCCACGGCGTCAACGTCGTCGGGGTGATGGGCAACAACGGCATCTGGGCGCTCGAGAAGCACCCGATGGAGTTCCTCTACGGCTACTCGGTCGCCGCGGAGCTCCGCCCGGCCACGCGCTACGACCAGGTCGTCGAGGCGCTCGGCGGCCACGGCGAGCTCGTCGAGCGTCCGGACGACCTCAAGCCGGCGCTGGCCCGCGCGTTCGAGGCGGGCAAGCCCGCGCTGGTCAACGTCCTGACCGACCCGGACGTCGTCTACCCGCGCAAGTCCAACCTGGCCTAGGCGCCCGCAGAACGCGAGAGCGCCGCCCAAGGGGAGGGGCGGCGCTCTCAGAGGTCTCGGTCCCCGGGGACGGGCAGGGGTACGTTGCCGGAAGGGGCCGAGGGTGCAGGGTGGCCGGGACACGGGAGGTGCCGCTCGCGCGGCTGCTGCCCGGCCTATGTGGGGCCGGTGTCGCCACCGGCCGTCGCAGCTTCCCTCGTGGACGCGGCGGCCACAATCGGACGTGCGTCCATGGGGCGCCGTTCAGCGGGGGAGGACCTCGTCGACCACCCACCGGGCGACGCCCTCGGGGTACGGGGCGGTGAGGCCGAGGACGACGTGGGAGAACCCGGCGCCGACGGCCGCGGCGATCGCCTCGCGGGTGGTCCGCGGCGCGTCGTAGGCCACGGGCAGGTGGATCGAGCGGGTGATGGCGGCGGGATCGCGGCCGACCTCGGCGCAGAGCTCGTCGAGCCGCCTGCTGCGGGCGACGACGTCGTCGAGGTCGCCGCCGCCCGGCACGTTCCACACATCGGCGTGCTCGGCGACGACGCGCAGCAGGCGGTCGGTGCGCCCGCCGATGACGATCGGCGGGCCGGGGCGCTGCACCGGCTTGGGGCTGCAGAAGGCGCCGGTCAGTCGCACGTGCTCGCCGTGGACGTCGAACGGCGCGTCGGCGGTCCACAGCCGCCGGATGGCGGCGCAGGCCTCGCCGAGCGCGTCGACGGAGTGCCCGAAGTCGTGGAACGGCAGGCCGTGGGCGTCGTACTCGCGGCGGGCGATCGGCGCTGCGGGGCGCGAGCCCGCGCCGATGCCGAGATCCAGCCGCCCGCCGCAGACGACGTCGACCGTCGCCGCCATCTTGGCCAGCATCGCCGGTGGCCGGAAGCGGTTGCTGGTGACCAGGACGCCGACGCGCAGGCGCGAGGTCTGCGCGGCCAGGGCGGACAGCAGCGTCCAGCCCTCGAAGCACGGCCCGAGCGGGTCGCCGCCGATCGGCATGAGGTGGTCGAAGAGCCAGGCGTGCTCGAGCTCGGCAAGGGCGTCGGCCTCCTGCCAGACGCGCAGCACGTCGTCGTAGGCGACCTGCTGGGGCGCGGTCATGAGGCCGAAGCTCGCAGCGGCGGGCATGGTCGTCGTCTCCTCAGCGCCGGCGCGCCGCGGGCTGGAGGTCCTGCGTCGCCGTCGACCACATGTTGTCGGCGACGTTGACGGTGTAGCCCGGCGCGACGATCTCGTCGATGCGGTCCAGGACCTCGTCGGAGAGCTCGACGCCGTCGGCCGCGAGGTAGCCGTCGAGGTGGTCCATCGTGCGCGGGCCGACGATCGCGCTGGTCACCGCGGGGTGGCGCAGGACGAACGCGATCGCGAGCTGCACGAGGGTCAGCCCCGCCTCGTCGGCCAGCGCGCCGAGCGCGTCGGCGGCCTCGAGCTTGGCGGCGTTGGCCGGGGAGGTCACGTCGAACGCGGCGGCGAAGCGCTGGCGCCGGGCGACCGAGCCGGGCCCGCTCACCTCGCGGCCCTTGCGGTAGGCGCCCGAGAGCCAGCCCCCGGCGAGCGGGCTGTAGACGAGCACGCCCAGGCCATGGCGCAGGCACGTCGGCAGGACGTCGTGCTCGACCGCTCGGGTCAGCATGGAGTAAGGCGGCTGCTCGGTGCGCAAGCGCTCGCGGCCGCGGCGCTCGGCGACCCACTGCGCCTCGACGATCTGCGACGCCGGCACGGTCGACGCCCCGAACGCCCGGATCTTCCCCGCGCGCTGGAGGTCGGAGAGGACGCCCAGGGTCTCGTCGAGGTCGGTCGCCGGATCGAGGCGGTGCACCTGGTAGAGGTCGATCCAGTCGGTCTGCAGCCGGCGCAGCGAGTCCTCGACGGCGCGCGTGATCCAGCGCCGCGAGGCGCCGCGGTGGTTGGGGTCGTCGTCGAGCGCCAGCCCGACCTTCGTGGCGAGGACGACGTCGTCGCGCCGGCCGGCCAGCGCCTTGCCCACGACCTCCTCCGACTCGCCGGCGGAGTAGGCATCGGCGGTGTCGACGAAGGTGATGCCCGCGTCGAGCGCGCGGTGGACGATGCGCGCGGCGTCGTGGTGGTCCGGGTTGCCGAAGGCGCCGAACATCATCGCGCCGAGGGCCAGGGGGCTCACCGAGATGCCGGTGGCGCCCAGGGGTCGCTGGTCCATGTGGACTCCTTGCGGGTGGGGTACAGTCCGCGGAGAAGAAGCGGATTGCCTGTCCGCTTCACCGTAGCGGATAGCCTATCCACTTAGCAACGTGCCCCCGTCCACCCCCAGACCGACGAGCCGTCGCGCCGACGCCCAGCGCAACCGCGAGAGGGTCCTCGCCGCGGCCCGCGAGGCCTTCGCCGCCGAGGGCGCGCAGGTCTCGATGGCCGAGGTCGCCCGCCGTGCCGGCGTGGGGATGGCGACCCTCTACCGCAACTTCCCGGGCCGCCGGGAGCTGCTCGAGGCGCTCTACGTCGACGAGGTCGATGCGCTCTGCGCGGCGGCGGAGACCGTGGAGGGCGAGACGCCGGGCGCGCGCTTCGAGGCCTGGGCGCGACGCTTCCTCGACTACTTCACGACCAAGCGCCCGATCGCCGCGGAGCTCCTCGACCAGGTCGGCGGGGAGGACCCGGTCTTCGACTCCAACCGCGCCCGCGTCCTGGCCGCCGGTGCCCCGCTGCTCGCGGTCGCGCAGGAGGCGGGGGAGGTGCGCAGCGACGTGACGCTCGAGCAGGCGCTGGACCTCGTGATCGCGGTGGGACGGCTGGACCGTGAGCCGGCCTACGTCGAGCCGTTGCTGCGCGTCGCCCTCGACGGCCTCAAGCCGCGCTAGGGCGCGTCGTCGCCCAGCGGCTCGAGCACCGCCCGGCGCAGGTGCTCGTAGACGACCGACGTGTTGACGTCGGCGACCTCGGGGCGCTGGGTGAGGCGGTCGATGACGAAGCCGTAGAGGGCGTCGGTGTCGGGGACCCCCACGTGGAGCAGGAAGTCGCTGCCGCCGGAGACGACGAACACGCTGAGCACCTCCGGCAGGCCGGCCGCCCAGTTGCGAAAGCCCTCCACGAGCTCGCGAGTGGGCGGGCGCACGGTCACGGCGATCATCGCCTGGACGTGGCGGCCGAGGGCGTCCATGGCGATCGTCGCGTGGTACCCCGAGACGACGCCGGAGGCCTGCAGCGCGCGCGTGCGCTCCGAGCTCGTCGACGGGGAGACGTGCACGCGCTCCGCGAGCTCGCGGTTCGTCACCCGTGCATCGTCCTGCAGGATCCGCACGATCTCCCAGTCCACCGCATCCATGCCGGAGATCATGGCTGTCGGCCGGACAGCGTGCGGAAGATGGGCGGAGTCGCCGGACGGCTGGTAGCACTTCGCCGCGATGGGCGTCACCGACTTCCCCACCAAGGCGGCCGTCGTCGTGCGCGACGACCTCGCCGCCTGGCAGCGGCTCAACGTCACCGCCTTCCTGGTCAGCGGGCTCGTCGGCGCCGCCGAGCCCGAGGCGATCGGCGAGCCCTACGAGGACGCCGACGGCGCGCGCTACCTGCCGCTGCTGGTCCAGCCGCTGCTCGTCCTCGAGGCCTCAGGCGCTGAGCTGGCCCGCGCCCGCGCCCGGGCGGCCAACCGGGGCGTCGAGCTCGCGATCTACACCGCGCAGATGTTCTCGACCGGCGACGACGCCGAGAACCGCGCCGCCGTGCGCGCCGTGCCGACCGAGGAGCTCGAGCTCGTCGGCCTGGGGCTGCGGGCGCCCCACCGCGATGCCGACGCCGTGTTGCGCGGCCTGCGCCGGCATCCGTGAGCGCATGTCCTAGGCCGCGACCCGGCCCGTGGCCTGCGCGCGCAGCCGCACCGCGTCGGCCGCGGGCGTCGCGCCGAAGTGCCGGCGGTACTCGCGGCTGAACTGGGAGGGACTCTCGTAGCCCACGGCCAGACCGATGGAGGCCGCGTCGAGGTCCTCGACGAGCATGAGCCGCCGCGCCTCCTGCAGGCGGATGCGCGTGCGGTACTCGAGCGGCGTCAGCATCGTCACGGCCTTGAAGTGGCGGTGGAACGAGGTGGCGCTCATGGCGCTTCGGCGGGCGAGCTCCTCGACGCGCATCGGCTCGGCGTGGTGCTCGCGGATCCAGTCCGTGGCAGAGGCGATCTGCGCGAGGTGGCTGTCGGCCGTGGCGATCTGGCGCACCAGCGGGGCGTGGTCGCCGGTCAGCAGCCGGAAGTGCAGCTCGCGCTCCACGAGCGGCGCGAGCGCCGGCGCGGCCTGCGGCTCGTCGAGCAGCCCGACGAGCCGGGCGAGCGCGTCGAGGAGCGGCCCGTCGAGCTGGCCGGTGGCGATCCCGGCGGCTGCCCCCGCGGATGGGGCAGCGCCGCGTGCCGGCGGCAGGGTGAGCAGGAGGTCGGCCAGCCGTGCGCGGTCGAGGTCGACGGTCAGCCCGAGGTACGGGTCCTCCGGTGTGGCCGCGACGACGCATCCGGTGACGGGCACCTCGACGGCGACGACGAGGAGGTCGCCGGGGCCGAGGTCGAAGACGCGGTCGCCGAGGACCACCTGCTTGCGCCCGCCCGCCACGACGCACAGCGACGGCTGGTACATCGTCGCGACCCCGTCGCGGACCACGGCCTGGCGGAAGAGCGTGAGGCCGTCGATGCGCGTGGAGGTCCGTGGCTGCTGCGCGTGGCGGTCGATGCCGTCCCGCAGGCGCTCGAGCGCGAGGTCCATGACCCCGAGTGTGCCCCGGAGGACGGCTGACCAGGCGCCGATCCGGGCGCCGTCGGCAGGATCGTGCAAGGACGCGGCCCGATCCGGCCAGGATCTGCGACCGCGCGGGGCGACGCTGAGGCCATGGCCACCACCACCGCCTACGGCCTGACGGGCCGCGTCGCCCTCGTCACCGGCGCGGCCCGCGGCATCGGCCGCGCGACGGCCGAGCTGCTGCGCGAGCGCGGCGCCCGCGTCGTCGCCACGGACCGCGCCGACGCCGTCCACGACCTCGCCGCCGACGACGTGGCCACCGCCACCGGCGACGTCGCCGACGAGGCCGCGGCGAGCGCCGCCGTCGGCCTCGCCCTCGAGCGCTTCGGCCGCCTCGACGTCCTGGTCAACAACGCCGGACGCACGCTCAACGAGCCGGTCACCGAGACCACGGTCGAGGACTTCGACCGCATCCTCGCCATCAACGCCCGCGGCACCTTCCTCCACGCGCGCGCGGCCTTCACGGCGATGGACGACGGCGGGGCGATCGTCAACGTCGGCTCGGTGTCCTCCGTCGTGGCGTTCGAGACCCAGGTGGCCTACGCCGCGTCCAAGGGCGCCATCGCGCAGATCACCCGCGTCCTGGCGCTCGAGGGCGGCCGGCGCGGCATCCGCGCCAACGCCGTCCTGCCGGGCGTCATCGACACCGACATCATGGAGGGGGTGGTCGAGGACGGCCGGGCGATGCTCGCGAGCTTCGGCGACGCCCACCCGATCGGGCGCATCGGCCGCCCCGAGGAGGTCGCGGAGGCCATCGCGTTCCTCGCCTCGGACGCGTCGAGCTTCATCACCGGCGCGCTCGTCGCCGTCGACGGCGGGTGGACGGCGCAGTGACCCCGAGCACGGACACCACCGGCCGGGCGCAGCCCGGCGCCGTCCTCGTCCTCGGCGCGGGCCCGGGTGTCGGCCTCGCCGTCGCTCGGCGCTTCGCCGACGACGGTCACCCGGTCGCCCTCGTCGCGCGTGACCGCGAGCGGCTCAGCGCGACGGTCCGTGACCTCGAGGCCGACGGCCGTCGCGCCGCCTACGCCCTGGCCGACGTCCGCGACCCCGACGCCGTCGCCGCGGCCGTCGGCGACCTGCAGAGGCGCCTCGGGCCGGTCGAGGTGCTCTGCGTGAGCCCGCTGCCGGACGTCGCGACGATCAAGCCCGCGGTCGACACCACGGCGCAGGACCTCGGCGCGGCGCTCGCACTCGGGGTCGTCGGGCCGGCCGCCGCCGTCTCGGCGGTCCTGCCGGCGATGCGCGAGGCCGGCCGCGGGACGCTGCTGTTCACCACCGGTTCCGCCGTCCTGACCCCGCGGCCCGAGCGCGCGGCCAGCGGCATCGTCAACGCCGCACAGGCCACCTGGTTCGGGATGCTCCACGACCAGCTCGCGCCCGAGGGCGTCCATGTCCTGCACACCGTCATCGTCGGCCCGATCGGCGAGGGCGGCCACGCCCCGGCGGACCTCGCCGCTGCGATGTGGGCGTCGGCCCGCGAGGGCACCGACGCCCAGCTCGTCATCCGCTGACCAGCGCCACGCGGGACACGACCCTGCCACGCGGGGCGGCTGAGCGGTCAGGACGGTGGATCGGCACCGGTGGCCTCGCGGGCCAGCGACAGCGCGGCGCCGCGCAGGATGTCGTGCTCGGAGACCTCGACGTGGGCGAGGCCGAAGGTCCGCAGCGCCTCGCGCAGCAGGACCATGCCGGCGATGATCGTCGGCGCGCGGTCGGGGTGCAGGCCGGCGACGTCGCGGCGCTCCTCCAGCGGCAGGGCCGCCATGCGCTGCACCAGGGCGTCGACCTGGTCGGCGGTGACGGTGAAGCCGTGGACGCGGTCGGGGTCGTAGGGCTCGAGGCCCAGGGTGATCGAGGCGCTGGAGGTCGCGGTGCCGGCGACGGCGATGCCGGCCTGGACGCTGGCGCGGACGTCCGCGGGGACGGCGTCGGCGAACGTGCGCGCGACGTCGTCGACGAGCGCCTGCACCTGCTCGGCGGTGGGCGGGTCGTCGTGGAGGTGGCGCTCGGTCTGGCGCACGACGCCGGCCTGCGTGGAGACCTCGAAGCGCACCTCGCGCCCGGCGCCGACGACGAACTCCGTCGAGCCGCCGCCGACGTCGATGACGACGAGCACGGTGTCGCGGTCGTCCGCGCGCTCGGAGGTCGCGCCGAGGAAGGTCAGGCGCGCCTCCTCCTCGCCGGGCAGCGTGCGGGCGTCGAGGCCGAAGCGCTCGCGGACCTCCTCGGTGAAGGCCGCGCCGTTGCGCGCGTCGCGCACCGCCGACGTCAGGACGGCGCGGGTCGCGGTCGCGCCGAGCTCGTCGATGCACGCGCGGTAGCCGGTGAGCACCGCGCGGACACGGTCCATCGCCTCCTCGGCCAGCGCGCCGGAGGTGTCGACGCCCTGGCCCAGGCGGGTGACGGTCGAACGGCGCTCCAGCTCGCTGACGGCGCCGTCGGGCGCGACGTCGGCCACGAGCAGGCGGGTCGAGTTGGTCCCGATGTCGACGACGGCCACGCGCATGCGGCGCGGGACCCTAGCCAGCGGCGAAGGCCTGCAGCGCCTCCCGGCCGCCGGTGGGCATGGGCTCGCCGTGCGCGAAGAGCAGCGCGTCGAACTCCTCGTCCTGCGCGATGCGACCCAGGTGCTCCTTGATGCCCGCCTTGATCGCCTCGGGGTCGTCGCCGAGGAGGTCGTCGGGCACGAAGGCCAGCTCGCCCTCCCAGCGCACGACCGCGTCGGCGAAGAGCAGGACGCCGGGGCCGGCGTCGATGTGGAAGACCGTCTCCTCCGGGCAGAGCACGCCGAGCTCGACCGCGCGCACGCCCGCCGCGACCTCGTCGCCCCAGGCGAAGCCCTCCACCTGTGGCGCCTCGTCGCCCTCGAACTCGTGCAGGCCGGCCTCGTGGCAGCGGATCGGACACCCGAAGGCCTCGGCGACCTCGGCGCTGTGGCGCAGGTGGTGGCGGTTGGAGAGCAGGACCACCGACGGGATGCCGGCGTGCTCGAGCCCCGCGACGCCGCCCTCGGGCAGCCGCGGGTCGAAGATCGCGCCCGAGGCGACGTGCAGGTGGGAGTGGACCACCTGCCCGATGCCGTCGTGGAAGGTCGGCCAGTGCAGCAGTCCGGGGAGCACCTCGTCCATGCCCGCGGCCCTACCCCGCCCGGGGCGGCCGGTAGCGTGGGTCGCCATGGCGGCCCTGGGGGAGCGCGTCGGAGACGGGGTCGAGCGCAGCGACGCGGCGGCCAGCCGCGAGACCGGCCTGGCGATCGTCGCGGGCTCGCTCGGGGTGATGTGGGCCGAGGGGGTGGTCGACCGCGTCGGCGACCTGGACCTCGACCGCTTCGGCATCGTCCCGCGCCACGTCGACGGCCTCGACGGGATCCTCTTCTCCCCGTTCCTGCACGGCGGCTTCGACCACCTCGTCGGCAACACCGTCCCGTTCGCGCTGCTCGGCGGGCTCATCGCCCTCAGCGGCGCGGCGCGGCTGCTCGGCGTGATGGCGATCGTCATGGTCGTCGGGGGCCTGGGGACCTGGTTGGTGGCGCCCGAGAACACGGTCCACATCGGGGCCAGCGGCCTCGTCTTCGGCTTCGCGGCGTACCTCGTCGCGCGTGGCGTGCTGAGCGGGCGGTTGCTCGAGCTGGCGGTCGGCGCGCTCGTCCTGGCGGTGTGGGGCGTGACGCTCCTGCAGGGCCTCGTGCCGGAGGACGGCATCTCCTGGCAGGGTCACCTCTTCGGCGCCGTGGGCGGCGTCGTCGCGGCGCGGGTGCTCGCGCCGGCGCGCAGGCAGTAGCCTCAGACGTCGTGTCTGGACAGCTGTCTGACCGGGTGGTCGTCGTCACCGGCTCCACGCGCGGGCTCGGCCTCGCCTTCGCGCGCGACCTCGCCCGGCGCGGCGCCCGGGTGGTGGTCAACGGCGTCGACGAGGACCGCCTCGCGCGGGTGGTCGAAGAGCTCACGGCCGACGGCCATGCGGTTGCGGGCGTCGCGGGCTCCGTCGCCGACGAGGCGGTGGCCGCCCGGCTCGTCGGGCTCGCGACGGAGCGCTTCGGCCCGCCCGACGCGCTGGTCAACAACGCGGGCATCGCACGCGACGGGCGGCTCGGCCGGCTGGCGCCCGAGGACCTCGACGCGGTGCTCGCCGTCCACCTGCGCGGGACGTGGCTCATGACCCGCGCGGCCTACGCGGCGCGCGGCGACGACGGGCTCAGCGTGGTCAACGTCACCTCCGGCAGCTCGCTCTTCGGCCTCACGGGCCAGTCGAACTACGCGGCGGCCAAGGGCGGGATCGACGCCCTGACCCGGGCGCTCACCGTGGAGCTGCACGACCGCGGGTGTCGCGTCAACGCCGTCTACCCGCGGGCGAGGACCGACCTCACCGCCGGCGTGGAGGCGGCGCCCGAGGTGGCCGCCCACCTGGGGGACGCGGCGCAGGTCGCGCCGCTCGTCTCGTACCTCGCGTCGCCGGCGTCGGCCCACGTCCGCGGCCAGCTGTTCGCGTTCGACGGGCGCGAGCTCACCGTCTGGTCGCACCCGGCGCCGCGGGCGACCCGCCGCGCCGACGGCCCCTGGGACGACGACGCGCTCGCCGCCTTCGCGGGCGACCCGGCGGTCCACGAGCCGCTGAACCCCGACGCGATCGGCTTGGCGACCTGGCGCGCGTTCGGCGGGCCGGTGCGGTGAACGCCCAGGAGCGCCTCGCCGCCGCCGAGGACCACAACCCGGGATGCCTGGCCTGCGGCTCGCGCAACCCCGCGTCGCTCGGGTTCACCGTGGAGCGCTGGGCGGACGGGGCGCTCAGGGCGACGGTGGCGCTGCGCGACGTGCACGAGGGCGCCGCGGGCCGGGCCCATGGCGGCATGCTCATGACCGCCCTCGACGAGGGGCTCGGCCGCCTGGCGTACCTCGAGCTCGGCGGCGACTGCGTCACGGCGACCATGTCGGTCGACTTCCTGCGGCCGGGCGCGCCGGGGCAGCGGCCTGTCGTGGCGTGCGAGGTCGTGCGCCGCGAGGGCCGCAAGCTGTGGGTCAGCGGCGACCTGCGCGTCGGCGACGAGCCGATCGCGCGGGCCGAGGCGCTCTTCATCTCGACGCGCCGGGCATGACCGATCGGGATGGGCGACCTGCGCATCGGCTGCTCCGGGTGGAGCTACCGCAGCTGGAAGGGCGTGCTCTACGCCCCCAAGCTCCCGACGTCCCGGTGGCTGGCGCGCTACGCCGAGGTCTTCGACACCGTCGAGGTCAACTCGACCTTCTACCGGCTCGCCAAGCCCGAGGCCGTGGCGAACTGGCTCGAGCAGACGCCGGCGGACTTCCTCTTCACCGTCAAGGCCAGCCGCTTCCTGACCCACATGAAGCGCCTGACCGACATGGAGCAGGGCGTCGAGCGCTTCTACGCGGCCATCGCGCCGCTGGTCGGCCACCCGAAGATGGGGCCGGTCCTCTGGCAGCTGCCCGAGAGCTTCCGCAAGGACGTCCCGCGTCTGGCCGCCTGCCTCGACGCGCTGCCCGAGGGACGCCACTGCTTCGAGTTCCGCCACGAGAGCTGGTTCTGCGACGAGGTCCTCGAGCTCCTGCACTGGCACGGCGTGGGGCTCGTCATCGGCGAGCACCCCGACCGCCCCTTCCAGCCCGTCGTCACGACCGCCGACTTCACCCTCGTGCGCTTCCACTTCGGCCACCGCGGCCGGCGCGGCAACTACTCCCGGACCGAGCTCGAGGCGTGGGCGCCGAAGCTCCTCGAGCTCGCCGAGGACCACGACGTCCTCGTCTACTTCAACAACGACTGGGAGGGCTTCGCCGTGCGCAACGCGAAGCTCCTCCAGCAGCTCACCGGTGCTACACTGCGAAGTCCGCCGCGGGGTGGAGCAGTCTGGTAGCTCGTCGGGCTCATAACCCGAAGGTCGCGGGTTCGAATCCCGCCCCCGCTACTTCCGAGAGGCCCGGTTCTACCGGGCCTCTCCTCGTTCTGCGGGCTGTGTGTCGTACGGGCTTCAGCAGGCCGGGATCGTCGTCACGGTGGCAAGCACGTGATCGTCGAGATGAAGCTGCGACGCCTTCGCGAGGCAGCCGCATACTCCACGTTGGGCAAGTACAGCCGTGATACCGGTGATCTGCAGACGAGGCCACCTGCGCGGCAGCTGAGGCTGGTACTCGGCGATGAGCCGTTCAAGCCGGCGGGCGTTCAGCGTGGCTGGGATGCTCACCACATCATCCCGACCGGTGATCGCCGTGCGAGAGTGCAACGTGCGAGGTCGTTCCGGTGTCGGCTACATCCGAATCTGGCGGCGAACGGCATCTACCTTCGAGGGCCGGGCCTCCGCAAGACACGTAACGGGAAGGAAACGAGGGCCTACCGGCAGCTACGCGAGAGCGCCCCTGACCTCGCGCAGCGCACGTACCACGCCGACACATTCCAGAATGCGTACTTCGACCGGCTTGAACAGACCATTGCTGTTGTCCCCGAGTACTGCAAGCCGGCGAACCGAACCGCCATGTTGGACAGTCTGGCCGTTGCCAAGACCCGGCTCCATGCGGGCAACTTCGGAGTGGAGCGTCCCGGGTACTAGGTTGGAAGCGGCGCGGGACCGGTGAGCGCCTGAGCGCAAACCCGCGGGCCCGGTCGGTCGCTGCCTCGTGTGATATCGCGTAGACGATGAACCTGATCCGCTGCGTTACCCAACGAGGTCGAGCCGGGCGACTCCGACGGACGAAGCGTGAGACCCGGCCACCGCGTCCGGTCGATCCATTGGCAGCCGGGACGGCGCACGACTGAGGTGGGACATCCATCTGTTGAGTCCGTGCGTGCGCTGGCGGAAGCGGTGTCCGCCGCGATCCGCGGGGCTTGCCATCTCGTTGCGAGCCCCGTCTTCGCAGTGGTCGACATCGCGTGGTGGGGCGACGACGCTGCGGTGGTCGGCGCGCTTGTCGGCGACGGCTTCCTTCGAGTCGGTGACGAGCGGACCTCGAGCCGCGAGGATGCCCTCACCAGCATCGCGTATGAGGCAGGCTGGCCAGAAGCTGGCCGCGGAGACTGGGACGCGGTTCGGCTCGATCTCGGTGGGGCCCGTGCCGTCGTCCTCGAGGCCGCGCAGGGCGATCAGGAGACCGTCGGAATTCTCGCGCAGGATCTCGCTGCGGTCCTCGCGAGCCGCGACTGGTCCCAGATCGGGGAGGGGTTTGCCGTCCTGGTCCAAGCACAAGATGTCTACGAGGACGGGGACGCGCTCAGGCCCAGCCGCGTTGCGCTCGGCAACGACCGCCTCCACGCCATCCTCCGCGGCGACGCGCTTCATGCGGCATCGGAACCGAGCCTCGCTCGGGATGCGGCGAGGCGGCTGGGGACGCCTGTCACCAACGACCACGTCGCGGGTAGCTGGGCGCTCGTCCTGGAGGCCGGGGGGCATGGACTCAGCCGGTTGGGCGGTCGACCGCTCCTTCCTACGGGAACCGACTGGCCCGCGGGGGAGGGTCGACGGCTTACGCACCTCGCGACGATGGTCCTTGACGAGCTTCCGGACATCGCGGGTCGAGAGCTCCTGCCCGCGGCGGGCACGCTTGCCGTCGGGTCGCCAAGAAGCGACGGAACGCGCGCGCCCGGGCCGCCTACCACTCAACGGCCGAGCCCATGAAGATCTGGGAGCACGGCGGGTGGCACGGCTGGCGAGTGGACACGAACTCGTGCTACTCCTGGTTCAACCTCACGGGCAGCTACAACGACAACGCTTCCTCTCTGGATACCGGCAACCACACTGGCACGCTGTCCGTTGACAACGACGGCGAGGGCGATCGGATCGGTTGGGGTCCGAGGGTGCTCATCGGGTCGCTGGGCGACTACACCCGAAACTTCGGGTTCGATACGTACAACGATGATGTGAGTTCGCGCCACCGCTGCTGACGGTCGCCGTGAAAGGTCCTGCCCACAACGTTGGCTCCTCGCTCTCCGCGCTGGTGGCCGGCGTCGTCCTAGGGGCCGCAGCACTGACTTGGGCGGACGCGGGCACGCCTCCGCCCAAGCCGGCGGCTGTGACGCTGACGTCCGCGCTGCGCGACACCTTCGACATCGTCGGAGGGGTCTCCGTTGCAGAGGGTCGGCGCGAGCAGCTGCTTGCGATGGTCGGGCGAAATCGGCCTCTGCACGAGGAGGACGACAGCAGGGAGCTACGCCTGTTTCGGATCGACAAGCGCGGCTCGGCGCAGGCAGTGCCGGCGCCCTTCGACAGGGTCTCGGATGACCACCAAGCCCGCGTCCTGCGTTTGGGACGAGCGTGGTGCGTGACGGCGGTTTCGCCAGAGCAGAGTTTCATGGGGGCATGTCGACGAGGCAACGCACCGTGGGCAACGCTGCCGACGCCGCCCCACCGCGGAGACGCGGCGTATGACGTAGCCGCTGTCGGCGATGCGCTGTACGTCGTGGTGGCGTCGTCGACGCCACAGGGTCGCCGAGCCCGGCCGTATCGGCTCGTCGGGCGGACGTGGCGAGCGGCGGGCCCCGCGTTCAGCTATCGCGGCGGCACTGCCGAAGCGTCGGCGCTCGGCGGCCACTTGGTGGTCACGATCCTCCAGCCGTTGAATCCTCAGCTACGTCTGCTGAGGCTCGAGCCTGAGGGCCGCTGGCGCACCGTCCGGCCTCGCGCCGTCCTCAGAAGGCTTGGCCGAGTCGGGCATTCAGCACTCCTCGGGGTACCGCGTCGTTGGGGTCATGACCTGCTCTTGGGCCTCTCGATTCGTGTCACGGCGGGCCCCGAGGCCCAGGGACTCGATGCCCCACCCCTGCGAAGCCGGTTCGGCGTGGCGTCGCTGCGTGACGGCCGATTCGCGTTCGCGCCGTTGGCACCGAACGGGCAAGCCCAGGGCCAGGTCCTCGTACACGACGGTCGCGCGGCGGTGGCGTGGAAGGAGTTCCTGGTTGACCACCAGAGCGCAACGTTCGACGCGGTCCTGCGAGTGGCCGAGCTACCGAAGGACCGACGCCGCTGGAAACAGTCCTTGACACAGGCGCGTGTTCTCGCGAGGGGACCATGGCTCTTCGGCCCCAACGTCACTGCGATCAGCCAAGGAGCTCATCGATACCTTCTGCATCCCGTGCTTGAGGGCGAGGATCGCGTGGTGTACACGATGACCCGCCTGCACAAGAACAAGAGACGAGGTGAACGAGGATGAGAACGACGGTATTCCTCGCGCTGTCGGGCGTGCTCGTCGCCGCTGTGCTGGCCATGGCGCACGGCGCGTCTGGGACGCCTCCGGCGGCTCGGGCTGGGCTCCCTGCGCCGCTCGCTGCCGACGAGCTTTCCACCAAGAACGGTCCCGTGGCGCCATCTGAGCGGCGCTTCCGTTACCGAGACGGGACGATCGATTCCGATGAGGCCGCTCGCCGTGGACTGGCGTGCATCGAGAAGCAGATGCGCACCACGTGCTACGACTCCGAGGCTGAGATGGAGCAGGCCGAGGGTTTGGTGCCCTTCCGTCGTAACCGGTGAGCTGGACGTCGCTCGGGTCACAGAGCCTCACGCCGTTCTGCGGCGAGATCCCTGCTGTGGGTCTCGAAAGCCGCGCGCGGCCTCGACCGCGGCATCTCGCTCGGATCCTCACCGTCCGGATGGACGGCCGTCGTCGGCGGTCGACGTGCGGATACTCGCCGAACTGAATGCCTGTTACATCAGGGCTTGTTCGTGGGCGCGGGGTGCGTAGTCGGCGTAGATGAGGGTGGTCTTGTAGCGGTGGCCCATCCACTCTTGAAGGGTGCGCAGGGGGACGCCGGCGGCGGCGGCTTGGGTGCCGAAGGTGTGGCGCAGGTCGTGGAAGCGGATCGGTCGTAGCCGGGCGGCGGTGAGGGCGGCCTTGAAGCGCTTGCGGATCTTGGAGGCGTCGAGAACGCCGCCGAGGATGGGGTGGGCGAAGACGAGGTCGTCATCGCCTTGGTGGGCCGAGTGCTGGTGGAGGCGCTCGAGCTCTGCGGCGACGCGGGTGATCATCGGGACGGCGCGGCTGGAGCGCCGGGACTTCGGGGTGCCCCACTCGCCTCGGGTGTAGTTGCGCCGAACGCGGATCACGCCGGCGGTCCAGTCGACGTCCCGCCATCGCAGGGCTACGAGCTCGCCCTGGCGCAGCCCGCTGGTGGCGGCGACGAGGTACAGGACCCGCTCCACTCGGCCCAGGGCGTCGTCCGGGACGGCCCGCAGGAGTGCTTCGACTTCTTCGTGTTCGAGGAAGCGGATGTCGGGATCGACGTGCTGGTCGCGGGGGCGGTCGACCGCGGCGACGGGGTTGGTGTGCGTCCAGCCCTTCTTCATCGCGTGGCGGAAGACGCCGTGCAGGAACGTGAGGTGGTTGGCGACCGTCTTGGTCGCCATGCCCTTGGCCTGCTGGGCCAGCAGGAACTCCGAGACCAGCTGGGTGTCGATGCGCTCCAGCGAGCGGCCGCCGAAGAACGGCGCGATGTGGCGGCGCAGCATGACCTTGTAGTCCTGCAGCGTGCTGGGCTTGCGCTGCATCACCTGCTCGAGATGGACGAGGTAGCGCTCGCCGGCGGTGGCGATGTCGACGCGCTCGGCCACCGGCACCAACCGCTGTTCCTGCTCGATGAGCTTGCGCAACGCGCGCTCGGCCTCGGCGCGGGTCAGGCCGGCGCGCTGGTTTCCGCGCCGCGCGGGCCCGAGGCGCGCGGACCTGGCGTCCGTGGGCGTAGAAGCGGGCGTAGTAGGTCTGGCGCCCCGACCCGTCGGTGCGGATCTCGAGGCTGCCGGTTCCGTAGGCGCGACGGTTCGAGGAGCTCATCGTGTCCCCTGGTCGCGCCCGTGGCGGACGTCCCCCCGCCGACCCGCGGGTCGTGGTCTCGTTCGTGGTCTTGACATGCGCGAACCTCCGAGCATCTGAGATCACCTGACCGGACCTCATCCGAGGCTGCAGCGCGCTACAGAGCGCCTTGGCGCTCGCTCATAACCCGAAGGTCGCGGGTTCGAATCCCGCCCCCGCCACTCCTGGAAGGCCCGGTTCTGCCGGGCCTTTCGCGTTCCCGAGACGGTCGAGGCCTCCGAGCGAGGCCTCACTTGCGTGCTCACCTGCCCGCGACCGCTGCGGGTCGCCAGCCGTGGGTCGCGGGGTCTTCGTGTCGTTCACCCGCACCAGGCTGGGCGAGCCGCGAGCCGCCGTCCAAGACCGAGTGGGTGGGCCGTGATGCCCAGCAGGCATCGGCCGCGACGCTCGCCCCGCGGCCCGCGCACCTCGTGGCCCGCCCAGAGCTGGCGGAACCGCGGGCTGGCCAGCGAGAGCTCGCCGGTGAGCTCGATGAAGCGCGGTCGTCGATCCCGGGGACGCCCGGCCGACCCCGACGGCGCCCGTCACGCGGGCCTGACCATCCCCAGGCAGCGGCGGGCGGCGGCCTCGAGGGCGTCCGAGGCATCCCCGACGACGGCGGCGAGGTGGCCGTCCGGGCGGATGAGCCACGTCTCTCCGCGCCTGGCCTGCAACGCCTCGGCCAGGACGCCCTCGACGTCGATCGACGCCAGTGCGTGGGCCTGCACCGGGGCGGTGACGCTCCGGCGCAGGGTCCCCAGCGCCCGCCTGGGCTCCACGCCGTCGGTCGTGAGGGCCAGGAGGCCGCTGCGGACGAGCTGGCGCAGCCGGGTCACGCCGGGGCGGTCGGGGACCCGGACCGGCGCGTCCGGCACGAGGATCCCTGGGACGACCGGCGGGGCCTGGCCCCGCGGCGGGCGTCCCGAGAACGTCCGCTCGGGATGGGTGGTCGTCAGCGGCGAGTCGACGTACCAGTAGGGCTCGGCGAAGCGGCCGGAGTCGATCTCCGTGCGCGCGGCGGGGTCGAGCAGGGCGCGCTCGAGCACCTCGCGGCGACGCCGGCGTGCACGGTCGTCGGCGGGGACGAGGAACTCCATCGTGGCCGTGGTGACCTCGAGGTTCTCCGTCGCTGCGGCCAAGCGCTCGCGGTCGTAGCTCTCCAGCAGCGCCGCACCGCCCCATCCGCGCAGCGCGAACGCCACCTTCCAGGCGGCGTTCTCGGCGTCGGCGACGCCCGAGTTCAGCCCCCGGGCGCCGAACGGCGAGAAGAGGTGCGCCATGTCGCCCGCCAGCAGCACCCGCCCGACGCGCATGCGCGGGACCCGCCGCGAGTGGAAGCGGTACGCCGACGTCCACACGAGCTCGTAGGGCCGGTCGCCGACGATCTGGCGGACGCGACGGTGCAGGCCTCCCGTCGCCCGCTCGCCCGCGAGCTCGAACCCAGGTGCGACCTGCCAGTCGATGCGGTACGTGCCGCCCGGGCAGGGGTGCACCAGCACCTGGCGGCCGGGGTTCCAGCTCGGGTCGAACCAGAAGCGCCTCTCGCGCTGCCAGCCGGGGAGGTCGGCGCGGATGTCGCAGATGAGGAACCGCTCGTCGAACGTACGGCCCGGGAAGTCCAGCCCGAGCGCCGCCCGGAGGTCGTCGCTGCGCGATCCGGCACACGCGATGACGTAGGGCGCCCGGAGCTCGAAGCGCCCCGCCGGGCTGCGCCCGCCGACCGTGACGCCGTGGTCGTCCTGCGTCAGCGCATCCACCTCGGACCCCCAGCGCACGTCGATGCGCGGCGACGCGGCGACGGCCTGGTCCAGGAGCTGCTCGGTCCGCGCCTGCGAGATGTTGACCAGGGGCGGGAACGGCGAACGTCCGCGGTCGGGGAACGTGGTGCAGAACAGCTCGCGGTCGCCGTAGAAGGTCCGGCCGCGCTCCCACGCCAGGCCCTCCCGCGCGATCTGCTCCCCAGCGCCCACCGCCGACCACACGTCCAGGACGTCGCGCTGCTGGCAGATGGCGCGCGACCCGGCGCCGTCGCGCCCGCCGCGCGCGTCCACGATGGTGGTGGGGACGCCCCAGCGCGCCAGCAGCAGCGCGGCGGTCTGGCCGACGGGGCCGTTGCCCACCACGACGACGGGCCCCTGGTCCGGACCGCGGCCGCTCACCGCGCGGGCTCGACCCGGCCGCGGACGCTCCCGAACGACACCGCGCCCGCGGCCCCGCGGATCACGACCACGTCGCCGTCCTCGAGGAAGGTCCGCTGCGTCCCGTCCTCCAGACGCAGCGGCTGCCGGCCGCCCCAGGTCAGCTCGACCAGGCTCCCCTGCGAGGCGGGTCCCTGGCCGGAGATCGTGCCCGTGGCGAACAGGTCACCAGCCGCCACCGTCGCGCCGCTGACGGTCGCCTGGGCGAGCAGCTGTGCGACGTTCCAGTAGAGGCCGCGCGCGTTGACCCTGGAGACCACCGTGCCGTTGAGCTCGAGCTCCAGGTCCACGTCGAGCCCCCACGGCTCCGGCGTGCGCAGGTACGGGAGGGGCTCTGGCTCCTGCACGGGCCCCGCCACCCGGCGGCCCGCGAGCGCGTCGAGCGGCACCATCCATGGGGAGATGGACGTGGCGAACGACTTGCCCGTGAAGGGTCCGAGCGGCTGGTACTCCCAGCGCTGCAGCTCGCGGGCGCTCCAGTCGTTGAGCAGCACGACGCCGAAGACGTGGTCGGCGACGTCGCGGATCTCGATCGGCCGGCCGAGCGCCGGTCCGGCCCCGGTGACGAAGCCGAGCTCGACCTCGACGTCCAGCTGTCGCTCCGGCCCGAACGTCGGCCGGGCGCCGGGAGCGTCCGGTGGGCGCTGGCCCTGGGGTCGCCGGATCGGCGTCGTGCTCGGGACCACCGTGCCCGCGCGACCGTGGTAGGCGACCGGGAGGTGGCGCCAGTTCGCCAGCAGCGGCGCTCCGTCGGGGCGGAAGATCCGGCCGAGGTTCGTTGCGTGCTCGAGCGAGGCGTAGCCGTCGACGAAGTCACCGACCGCCACCGGCATCACGACCTCGACGTCCCCGAGGGCCACCAGGGCGTCGCCCACCGCTGCGGCCTCCGGGGCGCCCTCGGTGAGGAGGTCGGTCAACCGCCGTCGCGTCGCGGCCCACACCGCGGGACCCAGCTCGAGGAAGCGGTTGAGCGTGGTGCCGGCGAACGTCCCCGCGGGAAGGTCGAGGAGCGCCGCGTCGACGAGGCGTCCGAGGTCGAGCGCGAAGTCGCCGATGCGCACGGCGCAGCGCGGGTGAGCGCCCCGGCGGCGGACCACCCCGTACGGGAGGTTGGTCAGCCCGAAGCCCGACCGGTCGGCCCCCGGGACCCAGCTCCCGCTCACGGCGTCGCCCCGTCGAGCACGAGCCCGAGGTCGGCGACGGGCTCGTCGAAGCTGCAGCTGCCGAAGGCGACGAACCGCCGACGAGCTGCCGCGAGCGCCGCCGCATCGGCGCGGTGGTCGCGCCAGGCGAGCCCGTCTGCATCGATGTGGAAGGCGCTCGGATCCTTCTCCTCGACCACCTCCAGCGGGTCTGCCTCGACCAGGGCCGTGGCGGCGAGGAGGTTGACGAAGCCGTGCTGGAGGACCCCGAGCGCCGCCTCCCGCGTGCGGAAGGGATGGTGGAGCCCGGCTGTCGCCTTGAAGGGGAGCCCGAGCCGCCGCGCCTCGTCGATGAACGTCGCGACGGCGCACGACGGCGGGAACGCCTCGGCCACGACGCCGCCGCAGCGCAGCTTGGCCCCCAATCGCCGCCCGCCGGCCGTCCGGGCGATCGATGCGAGCGCGGCCCGCACGGTGTCGGGGTCGTGCCCGGGCACCTCCAGGAAGACGATGCGGTCGCCGACCCCGGCGCGCTCCAGGCACGTCACGAGGTCCGTGATCGCCGGTCGGTCGACCGCGTCGTGGGGCAGGCGCAGCTCGAAGGCGGTGGCCGAGGCGGAGCCCGCCGAGCTGGCCCACAGCGCCAGGTCGCTCCGGACGCCGGTCAGCCAGTCGCCGCCCGCCGCGTCGAGCACGACGCCCAGCGGCCATCGGGCCCGCACCACACCGGCGGCCTCCCGCAGGCGCGACACGGGGCAGAGGAAGCGGCCGAGCATCCAGCCCGCGGCCGACCGGCGGGCCGCGCCGTGGTCGGCGACGGCCCGTGCCAGCGGCTTGCGCGCCGGCGGGAACAGCCCGGCGTCGTCGATCGCCTCCCGCAGGAGGATGGACCGCGCGTCCACGGGACCCTCAGCCGGCGTCGACGGCGTCGTTCCAGCTGTAGGCGTACTCGTCGCGGTCGTGGGCCTGCCAGAGCGACGTGAGCGCCAGCGGCCGGAACGTGTCCCACATCACCGCGAGCTCGTCGGTCCGCGTGGCGCCCAACGCGGCCTCCACCGTCCCGGGCTGCGGGCCGTGGGGCAGGCCCGAGGGGTGCAGCGTCACGGACCCGACGCCGACGCCCCGGCGCGCGGTGTAGTCGCCGTCGGCGTAGAACATGACCTCCTCGGACTGGATGTTCGAGTGGTGGTAGGGCAGCGGCACCGCCTCCGGGTCCCAGTCGAGCATCCGGGGAGCGAAGGTGCAGATGACGAAGTTGGGCCCCTGGAACGTCTGGTGTGCCGGGGGCGGCAGGTGGAGGCGTCCCGCGCGCGGCTCGAAGTCCAGGGCGTTGAAGGTGTACGGCCACACGTAGCCGTCCCAGCCGACGACGTCGAAGGGGTGACGGCCCAGCACGTAGCGCTGGTGACCGTCGCGGACGCGGACCACCACGACGAACTCGCCCGCCTCGTCGCGGGTCTCGAGCTCCTCGGGCCCGTGGAAGTCGCGCGCCGAGAACGGGGCGTGCTCGAGCAGCTGCCCGTAGCGGTTGCGGTAGCGGGTCGGCGTCTCGACCTCGCCGGGGGTGTGGAAGACCAGCCAGAACTGCTCGCGGTCCTCGAGCTCCCAGGCGACGGTGGTCCCGCGCGGCACCACGACGTAGTCCTTCTCACGGAACGCCACTCGGCCGAACTGCGTCCGCAACACGCCGCCGCCGCGATGGACGTACACGAGCTCGTCGCCTTCGCCGTTGCGGTAGAAGCCCTCGCCCTGCTCCGTGGGCTTGCAGACCCAGACCTCGATGTCGGCGTTGGCCATCAGCAGCCGGCGACCCGTGACCGGGTCGCCGCCGGCGGGGACGCCGTTGAGGTCGGCGAGCCGATGGACGTGCGCCGGGGGCACCCACTCGTCGCGGTCGATCGCGCGGAACTCGCCGACGCGCTCGACGGCGCACGGCGAGCGCAGGCGGTAGAGGATCGAGTGGTTGCCGGAGAACCCCTCGTAGCCGAGGACCTCCTCCACCAGCAGGCTCGAGCCGGCGCCGTCGCGACGGACCTGGACGTGGCGCTTGGGCGGGACCCGCCCGAGGTGGTGGTAGCGCATGGGGGCAGTGCTCCTACGGGGTCGTGTCGGGGGCCGGCGCCGAGAGCTCGTGCCAGACGGCGGCGTCGGTCTCGGCTGTCCAGACAGCCGGCGGGCGGCCGTCGAGCTCGTCCATCACCCGTTTGACGTTGAAGGGCAGGCAGTGCTCGAAGATGGGCCAGTCGCCGTAGTGGGGCGCCATCGCCTCGTGGGCGGCGCCGAACGCCTGCCGGAGGTCGGCTCCCGCGTCACGCGCCCGCGCGACCGCGTCGCGCAGACGCGTGAGGAAGCGGCGCGACTCCTCGATCGCGAGGCCGACGTCGTCGCCCCGGACCACGGGTCCGCGCCCGGGGACCAGCGCCCGCGCGCCCATCGCGGCGACGGCGTCCAACGTGCGCGTCCGCCACTCCTCGACGTGCGCGTCGCCCATGTACAGGGCGGCGCCCGCCTCCACGAGGTCCCCCGCGAACAGCACGCGCTCGTCGGGGAGCCACACGACGATGTCGCCGCCGGTGTGCCCGCGGCCGAGCCGCCGCAGCTGCACCGTGCGGCCGCCCAGCCGCAGGGTCAGGCGGTCGCAGAACGTGACCGTCGGCCACGTGAGGCCGGGGACGGAGCCCGGGTCCTTGGCGAGCCGCGGCATCCGGCGGAACTCCGACTCCCAGTCCTGTGCGCCGCGCTCGCGGATGAGCTCGCGCGTCGCCTCGCTCGCCACCACCTCCCGAGCGCCGAAGGCCGACGCACCCAGCACGCGCACGGCGTGGAAGTGGGTCAGCACGAGGTGGCGCACCGGCACGTCGGTGACCTGGCGCAGCTCGTCGAGCCACGGCTGGGCCGCAGCCGGGGTGGCGCGCGCGTCGACGGCCACGATGCCGTCGGGCGTGACGATCGCGCCGACGTTCGGGTCGCCCTCGGCCGTGTACGCGAGGACGCCGGGCACGATCTCGTCGAGCGTCGCCGGCTTGTCGGTGAGGTCCGCGGTGGACGCGAACCCGGGTGGAGGTGAGGTGGTGATGGCCGGCAGCGTCACCGCCGCGCCGCCGTCGTGCCTGGCGGGGCGCGACAACCTCGTGTGACCGGGCCACAGCGTGCGCCACCGACCCGTTCGTAGGCTCCCCCGATCGCGGCGATGCGGGCTCGCACGCCCCACCGCTGGCACTCCTGACGACGAGGTGACCCATGGCCCAGCCCGCTCCCAAGTTCATCGCCGCAGCCGTGCAGGCGACCCCGGTCTACCTGGACCTCGAGGCGACCGTGGACAAGACGATCGCCCTGGTGGCGGAGGCCGCGCGCAACGGCGCCAAGCTCGTCGTCTTCCCCGAGACGTGGATCCCCGGCTACCCCTACTGGGCCTGGCTCGGCCCCCCGGCCTGGGCGATGAAGTGGGTGCCGGCGTACGTCGCGAACTCGATGGAGCTCGACAGCGAGGCGGAGGCCCGGATCGCCGCCGCCGCGGCGCAGCACGACATCAACGTCGTCCTCGGCTTCAGCGAGCGCAGCGGCGGGAGCCTCTACATCGCCCAGCTCATCCTCGACGCCGAGGGCCGCCGCGTCGCCGCGCGACGCAAGCTCAAGCCGACCCACGTGGAGCGCACGGTGTTCGGTGAGGGCGACGGGTCGCACCTGGCGGTCCATGACGTCGCGGGGGTGGGCCGCCTCGGCGCGCTGGCCTGCTGGGAGCACTTCCAGCCCCTGACCAAGTTCGCGATGTACTCCCAGGACGAGCAGGTGCACGCGGCCTCCTGGCCGAGCTTCGCCTCACCGCCCGAGGTCAACCAGCTCGGGCCCGACCTCAACGACGCGGCCAACCAGGTCTACGCCGCCGAGGGCGGCTGCTTCGTCGTCGCCGCCACGACGCCCGTCACCCCCGAGATCGTGGACCTCCTCTGCGAGAGCCCGGAGCAGCGGCGTCTCGTCCTCCCGGGCGGCGGCCGGTCGATGGTCTTCGGCCCGGACGGCTCGCGACTGGCCGCCTACCTGGCGCCCGACGAGGAGGGCCTCGTCCTCGCCGAGGTCGACCTGGGCCTGATCCCGCTGGCCAAGGCCCTGGCCGACCCGGCCGGCCACTACGCGCGCCCCGACGTGACGCGGCTGCTGTTCAACCGCGAGCCGGCTCCGCCCGTCAGCGCCCCCGCCCCCGCCGCCGCCGACGGCGACGGCCGGGTGCACCCGTCGCCCGACGCCCACGACGGCGTCCTGAGCACCGGCGGCTTGGGACAGCCCGACAACGCGGTGTAGCGGCGCGACAGCCACGGCGTCCGGCGCGCGGTCAGAGTCGCTGCACGATGACCGCAGCGTCCATGACCATCTCGGGGGAGCCGGCGTCGAGCAATGGGGCGCTCGACGTCGTCGACCCGGCGACCGGCGCCGTGTTCGCCCAGGCACCGAGCTGCTCCGGGGAGCAGCTCGACGAGGCGATGGCCGGCGCGGCGGCGGCCTTCGCGGGCTGGCGAGGCGACGACGACGCCCGGCGGCGTGCGCTCGCCCGGGCCGCCGCGGCGGTGGAGCAGGCGGCGCCCGACCTCGCGAGCCTCCTCACCGCCGAACAGGGCAAGCCGCTCGCCGAGGCCCATCGGGAGGTGGCGGGCTGCACGCGGTGGCTGCGCTACTTCGCCGAGCTCGACGTGGAGGACGAGGTCATCCAGGACGACGGGCTGGCCCACGTCGCGGTGCTCCGGCGCCCGGTGGGCGTGGTGGCGGCGATCACCCCCTGGAACTTCCCGCTGCTGCTGGCGGTGTGGAAGGTCGCGCCGGCGCTGCGTGCCGGCAACACCGTCGTCCTCAAGCCGTCGCCCTACACGCCCCTGGCCACGCTGCACCTGGGCGAACTGCTGGCGGGCGTGCTCCCCGCGGGCGTGCTGAACGTCCTCAGCGGCGGCGACGACCTGGGGCGCTGGATGGTCGAGCACCCGCAGCCGCGCAAGGTGAGCTTCACGGGATCGGTGGCTGCCGGACGCAGCGTCGCCGCCGGCGCCGCGCGCCACCTCAAGCGCGTGACCCTCGAGCTGGGCGGCAACGACGCGGCCGTGGTCCTCGACGACGTCGACGTCGCGCAGGTCGCCGAGCGGCTCTTCTGGGCGGCGTTCCTCAACAACGGGCAGGTGTGCTCGGCGGTCAAGCGCGTCTACGCGCCCCGCTCACGGTGTGCCGAGCTGGTCGACGCGCTCGCGGAGCGCGCGCGCCGCGCACGGGTGGGTCCCGGGGCCGATCCCGGCTCCGAGCTCGGGCCGCTGAACAACGAGCCCCAGCTGCGCCGCGTCGAGGAGCTCGTGTCCGACGCGCGACGCCGCGGCGGCCGCATCGCCGCGGGCGGACGGCGGATCGAGCGCCCGGGCTTCTTCCACGAGCCGACCGTCGTGACCGACCTCGACGACGACGCCCGGCTCGTCGCGGAGGAGCAGTTCGGCCCGGCCCTGCCCGTCCTGGCGTACCGCCGGGTCGAGGAGGCCGTCGAGCGCGCCAACGCGACGCCGTTCGGGCTGGCGGGGTCGGTGTGGACGAGCGATCCCGACCGGGGGTCCGAGGTCGCTGCCGCGCTGGACTGCGGCACGGCGTGGGTCAACACGCACCTCGCCCTCGCCCCGCACCAGCCCTTCGGCGGGCGGCGTGGCAGCGGGATCGGTGTCGAGAACGGGCCCTGGGGCCTGGCGGAGTTCACCGAGCTCCAGGTCCTGCACCGCGCGCGGGCGGTCGCCTGATGCAGGAGACCACCAGGCGGCCCGGGATGCTCACCGGCAGTGGGTACCGCGCCTCGCTGCGCGACGGGCGCCGCGTCGTCCTGCACGGGCGCCGGATCGACGACCTCGAGGGCGAGCGCGCGTTCTCGCGTGCCATCGACTGGATCGCCCGCGGCTACGACCGCCACCACGACGCGCGGCCGGGCGCGACCAACCCGCTGATGGAGGGGCCGCGGACGGTGGAGCGCCTGCACGAGCAGGCGGCACTCCTGCGCACGGTGGACCCGCTGACCGCCATCACCTACCAGTCGATGATGACCCTGCACTCGGTGGCGCCGGAGGTCGGCCGGACGCATCCCGACCGCGCCGCGCGGATCACGGCCTACCGCGACGCCGCGCTGCGCGACGACGTGCGGATCACGTTCTGCATCACCGACGCCAAGGGCGACCGGGTGCGACGGCCCGGGGACCAGGGCGACCCCGACGCCTACCTGCGAGTGGTGGACCGGCGCTCGGACGGCATCGTCGTGCGCGGTGCCAAGCTCCACATCACGGGCGGGCCGCTCTGCCACGACCTCCTCGTGATGCCCACCAAGCAGATGAAGCAGGGGGAGGAGGACTACGCGGTGGCGTGTGCGGTCCCGATCGCGTCGGAGGGGGTGTCGGTGATCGCCAGCAGCTACGCGCCGGCGGCCGAGGACGACCGCCACTTCCCGTACTCCCGGGTCCTGAACATGCCCGACGCGATGGTCGTCTTCGACGACGTCCTCGTCCCCTGGGACCGCGTCTTCATCGACGGCCAGGTCGAGCACTCAGCGACCTTCGCCCATGCGCTGGGACTGTGGGAGCGGCTGAGCGGCACGAACGCCATGGCGTGGCAGGCCGACGTGCTGGTCGGGCTCGCCCAGCTGATCGCGGAGGCCAACGGCCTGGACCGCGTGCCCCACGTGCGGCTGAAGATCTCCGAGATGATCATCCACGCCACGCTCGTGCGCGCGGGGCTCGAGGCGGCGATCGCGCGGGCGCAGTCGACGCCGGACGGCTACCTGTACCCCGACGACCTGCGCACGAACGCGGCGAAGTTCTACGGCGCGACGCATCACGAGGTGCTCGTCCGCCACCTGCACGACATCGCCGGCGGTGCGGTGGTGACCGCGCCCACCCTCGCCGACCTCGACGACCCGGAGGTCGGGCCGTGGGTGCGCAAGTACCTCGCGACGTCCGCGGCCGACGGCGAGCACCGCCTGCGCCTGTTCCACGCCATCCGCGACGTGACCGCCGATGCCTTCGGCGGGTGGAACGCCGTCACCCACGTGCAGTCCGGGGGCGGCCTCCTCGCGCAGCAGCTCGTCGTTCGCAAGCACTACGACCTCGACGCCGCGAAGGCCCTGGCCCTCGGGGTCGCCGGGATGGGAGAGGGACATGTCCGCGGCTAGCACGACCATGACGGTGCAGCGCCCGGAGGAGGCAGGGCGGCTACTCACGGACCCCGCGACCTACGCCGACGAGCGTCTGTTGCACGAGGTCTTCACGCTGCTGCGGCGCGAGTCTCCCGTGCACCGGGTGGAGGCGCCGGGCTTCAACCCGTTCTGGGCGATCACCAAGCACGCCGACCTGACCGAGGTCGAGGCCCGCAACGACGTCTTCATCAACGCCCCTCGGCCGATCCTCCAGTCCGCCGAGGCCGACCACCTCCGGGCACAGCGCGGCTCGCCGATCCGCTCGCTGGTGCACATGGACGAGCCCGAGCACCGCGCGCACCGGGCGATCACGCAGGCGTGGTTCCAGCCGCGCGGGCTGGCGCGCATCCACGAGCGCGTCGGCCACCTGGCGCGGAGCGCCGTGGCCCGGATGGCCGAGATGCCCGGTGAGTGCGACGTCGTCCGTGACGTCGCGATGCACTACCCGCTGCAGGTGATCCTCTCGGTCCTGGGCCTCCCCGAGTCGGACTTCGAGCGCATGCTGGGCCTCACCCAGCAGATGTTCGGCGAGCAGGACCCCGAGCTGCGGCGCAGCGCGTCGGCGGAGGAGCGCCTCGCGGTCTTCGAGGACTTCTTCGCGTACTTCTCGCAGCTCGCGGCCGACCGCAGGCGCACGCCGACCGAAGACCTCGCGTCCGTCATCGCCAACGCGAAGGTCGACGGGCGGCCGCTCGACGACATGGCGGTGATGTCCTACTACGTGCTCATCGCCACGGCGGGGCACGACACCACCAGCTCGACGCTCTCGGGCGGCCTGCTGGCGCTCCTGGAGCACCCAGACCAGCTCGCGCGCCTGCGTGCCGAGCCGGAGCTCCTCCCGACGGCCGTCGACGAGATGCTGCGGTGGGTCTCACCGGTCAAGCAGTTCGTGCGCACCGCCACCGAGGACTACACCCTGCGCGGTGTGACGATCCGCGCCGGCGAGGCGGTGACGCTCTGCTACCCGTCGGCCAACCGCGACGAGGAGGTCTTCGAGCGCCCGGACGAGTTCGACGTCGCGCGCAGGCCCAACCGCCACCGCGCCTTCGGGTCGGGCATCCACGCCTGCCTCGGTGCCCAGCTCGCGCGCATGGAGCTGCGCGAGTTCTTCGGGGAGCTCCTGCCCCGACTGGCGAGCATCGAGCTCGCGGGACCGCCCGCCCGCGTCCACACGCTGTTCGTCGGCGGCCTCAAGCGGCTGCCCGTCCGCTACGAGCTCCGATGATCCGCACGCGCGCCGCCGTGCTGCGGGGGCCCGACCAGCCGTTCGCGCTCGAGGACGTGCGCCTCGAGGAGCCTGCCGCGGGCGAGGTGCTCGTCCGCGTGGTGGGCGTCGGCCTCTGCCACACCGACCTGTTCCCGCGCCGCCCGCAGGCACCGGTCTCGTTCCCGCTGGTGGCCGGTCACGAAGGCGCCGGGGTGGTCGAGGCGGTCGGCCCGGGGGTCGCTGAACCCCGGGTGGGCGACCACGTGGTGCTGAGCTTCGACTCGTGCGCCGGCTGTCGCGGGTGCCTGGCCGGGAGCCCGTCGACCTGCGACAGCTTCTTCGAGCGCAACCTCACCGGGCGAGCCGTGGACGGCGCCACGACCATGGTCGACGGGGCGCACGCACCCGTGGCCAACCGGTGGTTCGGTCAGTCGTCGTTCGCGGCCCACGCGGTCGTGGCGGCGCGCAACGTCGTGCCCGTGGGACCCGACGTCCCGCTCGAGCTGCTGGGCCCGCTGGGCTGCGGCGTGCAGACGGGGGCGGGGGCGGTCCTCGAGGCGCTCCGCGTGCCCGCGGGGGCGAACGTCGTCGTCTTCGGCGCAGGCGCGGTGGGGCTCTCCGCGGTCATGGCGGCCAAGCTCGCGGGGGCGGCCGCCGTCGTCGCCGTCGAGCCGCGGGCGGGCCGTCGCGCGCTCGCGGAGCGGGTCGGCGCGCACCGGTCCATGGACCCGGCGGCCCCCGATCTCGTCGATCAGCTGCGGGGCCTCACCGGCGGCTTCGACTTCGCCCTGGACACGACCGGCATCCCGTCCGTGGCCGCGGACGCCGTGGCGTCGCTGACGCCGCGGGGCGTCTGCGGCCTGGTCGGGATCCCGACCGGCGACCTGACGCTCGGCCGTCGCGCCCTCGCCGTAGGACGGACGGTGATGGGGATCATCGAGGGCGGCGTCGTCCCGCGGGTGTTCGTCCCGCAGCTCGTCGAGCTGTGGCGCCAGGGTCGCTTCCCCTTCGACTGCCTGGTCGAGACGTTCCCCCTCTCGGCGATCAACGACGCGGAGGGGGCCGCGGTGCGCGGCGAGGTCGTCAAGCCCGTCCTGCTCGTCGACGCATGAGGCGCACCGGCCTGGCCTACGTGATGGCGGCCACGGGCGAGTCCGTCTCCCACGATGCCCTCGACCGGCGGTCCAACCGGCTGGCGCACCTCCTGCGCAGCCGTGGTCTGCAGACCGGCGACGGGATCGCGATCCTCATGGAGAACCATCCGCGCTTCCTCGAGGTCGCATGGGCCGCGCAGCGGACGGGGCTCTACTACACGGCCATCAGCACGCGCCTGCGACCGGCCGAGGTGGCCTATGTCCTCGCCGACTGCGCGGCGCGGGCGCTGGTCACGACACCGCGGATGGCCGAGGTGGCGGTGCCTGCGGCGGCGCAGGCGCCCGCGCTCGAGACCCGCTTGGTGTGCGGCCCGGCCGCCGACGGGTTCGAGGCCTACGACGTGGCCGTGGCCGGGCGACCGGAGCATCCCGTCGACGACGAGGCCCAGGGCATCGACCTGCTCTACTCCGCCGGCACGACCGGCCGGCCGAAGGGCGTGAGGTTCCCGCTCCCGGACGCGCCGCCGGGCTCGCCGACGGCCTTCGACCGGCTGGTCGGTCCGCTCTACGGGGTGCACGGGTCGAGCGTCTACCTGTCGGCCGCGCCGCTCTACCACGCCGCCCCCTTCCGGTTCTCGATGTCGGCGCTGCGCTGCGGAGCTGCCGTCGTGGTGCTCGACCGCTTCGACGCCGAGGAGTTCCTGCGCGCCGTCGAACGCCATCGCGTGACCCACACCCAGGTCGTGCCGACGATGCTCGTCCGCCTGCTGGCGCTCGATCCGAGCGTGCGTGCCAGGTACGACCTGCGCTCGCTGCGGTGCGTGGTGCATGCGGGTGCGCCGTGCCCACCCGCGGTCAAGGAGGCCGCCATCGAATGGCTCGGTCCGATCGTCCACGAGTACTACGCGGGCACCGAGCGCAACGGGTTCGTCGCCGCGACCTCCGAGGACTGGCTGCACCGGCCGGGGACCGTCGGGCGGGCGGTCATCGGGCGCGTGCACATCGTCGACGAGGCCGGGCGGGACCTGCCCGCGGGCGAGGTCGGCAAGGTGTTCTTCGAAGGCGGCAACGCGTTCGAGTACCTCAACGCGCCGGAGCAGACCGCGGCCTCCCGTCACCCGTCGGGCTGGACGACCATGGGCGACATGGGCCACCTCGACGAGGACGGCTACCTGTACCTCGCCGACCGCCAGGCCCACGTGATCATCACCGGCGGGGTCAACGTCTACCCCAAGGAGGTCGAGGACCTCCTCGCCGAGCACCCGCACGTCGACGATGCGGCGGTGGTGGGGATCAGCCACCCGGAGATGGGCGAGGAGGTCAAGGCGGTGGTGCAGCCGACCGACATGGCTCTGGCGGGCTCGTGGCTCGAGGCCGAGCTCATCGCCTTCTGCCGGCAGCGGATGGCCAGCTACAAGTGCCCCCGGAGCGTGGAGTTCGTCCGCCGGATGCCGCGCGAGGACACCGGCAAGCTGCGCAAGCACCTGCTCCTCGAGGACCGCCGGGCGAGCGCCGCGCCCTAGCGGCGCCATCGCCGACGCCGTCGATGCCCCGCATGACGACCTCCGTGAGCGGTCATGCTCGTCCCATGCGCTCGTCCCCGGCAGGATCGAGGCCTCGCTCGGAGGCCGCAGCCGAGGCGCTGCGCCGGGCGGCACGCGCGATCGAGCAGCGTGCGGATGAGATCGCGCAGCGGGTCGCCGACGACGCACAGGGCGAGGTCCGGGAGCTGCCCGACGACCCGCAGACGCACGAGGAGCTGCGGTCCGGCGCCCGCATGCACCTCCTCGACTTCCTGCGCACGCTGCAGCGCGGAGAGCCGCTCGAGGCGATCCGACCGGCGCCCGAGGCGATCGCGGCCGCTCGAGGCCTCGCCCGCTCGGGCCGGAGCCTGGAGCCGGTGCTGCGAGCGTGCCACTTCGGGCACCACGCCTTCCTCGACGCGTGGAACCGCGAGCTCGCCGCCCAGCCCCTCCCGGCCGAGGTGCTCGCCGAGACGCTGCGGTCGGCCCAGGAGCTGACCTTCCGCTGGCTGGACGTGCTGGTGCGCCGGCTCTCCGACGAGCACGAGCAGGCCCAGGCGGCCGCGGTCGGCAGTGCGCAGGCGACCCGCGTGGCGACCGTGCGCGCGATCCTCGAGGGGGACGCGACGGACGCCGACGCGGTCAGCCGCGCGATCGGCTACGAGCTGCGCCGGACCCACCTGGGCCTCGTCGTCTGGTCGCGGGCGCCGTCGAGCCGCCCGCGGGCGCTCGCCGAGCTCAACGACCTCGCCGATGCGATCGCGGCGTCGGTGGACGCCCCGAAGGCCCTCAAGGTCCCGGTCGGCGGGGGCCTGCTGTGGGCGTGGGCGGCGAGCGACGGACCGCTCGACGTCGAGCGGGTCAGCGACGCCGTCGGCCGGCGCCGGCCCGAGTCGGTGTCGGTCGCCGTCGGGGAGCCGCAGCCCGGCCTCGACGGGTTCCGCGACTCACACCGCGAGGCCTCGGAGGCCGCGCGGGTGGCACTGCTCGCCGCAGGCCGTGTGGGCGCCGTCGTCCGCTACCGCGACGTCGAGCTGATCTCCCTCGTCAGCGGTGACCTCGAGCGCGCACGGCGCTTCGTGGGGCGCCAGCTCGGCCCGCTGGCCGGCGGCACGCAGGAACACGCCCGGCTGCGGGACACGCTCAGGGCCTACCTCGAGGAGCACGGCAGCCGCAGCGCCGCCGCGCACCGCCTGGCGGTGCACCCGAACACGGTCAGCAACCGCGTGGCCGCCTGCACGGAGCTGCTGGGTCGCGACGTCCTGCGCGCCGGGTCCGACCTCGCCCTCGCGCTGCGGCTGGCCGACGTCCTCGGGAGCGCGGTGCTGGAGCCCGGGGCGTAGGGACCGGGCCTCGAGGGCGGCAGCCGCCCGCCCCTGGCCGGGCGTCCGGGCCGGCGGGTCAGTCGCGCGCCGCGGCGCTCGGGGTAGGCGCGCGCGATGCGCTTGCCGAGCTCCGGGTGGTCGAGGAGCCCGGCCACCGTGGGGGTGCGCACGGCGCCGCAAGGACCGCCGGCCCACGGCCCTGCCCGGCGGTCGCGGTCGACGCGGCGCCGTCAGCGGGCGCGGCGGGCCGCCGGCGCGGCCCGCCCGCACCCGGCCGCCGTCAGGCGGCCGCCCCCGTGAGGTGGTCCAGCACCTTCTGGAACTCGTGCGTCGGCGAGAAGTCCACGTACTCGCTGTCCTCGAGCGCCTCGGGTGCGTGGCCCGGCGCCCAGTAGAAGGCCTCGCCGGCCGCGAAGTCCTGGTGGCCGTCGGTCGTGTGCATGCGGACCCTGCCCTTGAGGACGTAGCCCCAGTGCGGGCACGGGCAGAGGTCGTCGGGCAGGCCGACGGTCGCCGGGCGCAGGTCGGCGCCGGCGGGGAGCTTCACGAAGCCGACCATCAGGCCGGCCTGGTCGAGGACGCGGACCTCGAGGTCGCCGTCGGCGATGGCGACCGGGACGTCCTGACGGGGGATGCGCTGCATGGGTGCCTCCAGGGCGGGGGGAACGGAAACGCCGCGCAGCCTCACCGGACGGCGTTCCCCAGGCGTTCCCTGCAGCGCTCGGCGTCCAGCGGCTGGCCCCAGTGCCGGAAGCCGTCGGCGGCCGCGGCGAAGTGCGCGCGGGCCTCGCCCTCGCGGCCCTCCGCCAGCGCGCAGTGCCCGTAGACCTCCTCGGCCGCGGCGTGCCACGCGGGCGGCAGCGCGATGTGCTCCATCGCCACCCGCACGTCCTCGCGGTAGCGCAGCGCGCGCTCGAGGTCGCCGGCCTTCGCGGCCGCGATGGCGGCGGGCACGACGTAGGCGATCCGGCAGGTCGGGCAGGTCTCGGCCGGCCCGACCACGGCGGTCTCGGCCTCCGCCAGCACCGCGAGCGCCTGGTCGGGGTCCGGCGTGGCCTCGACCATGGCGCCGAAGACGCGGTCGAGGGTGTGGTGGCCGACCTCGGACTCGCGCGCCATGAGCAGCGCGTCGTCCAGGAACGGCCGCGCGTGACGGTGGCGGCCCTGGGCGACGGCGACCTGCGCGCGGCCCACGAGCGACAGCGCCTCCCCGGCGAGCGCGCCGATCGCCCCGTGCTCGCGGGCGCCGTCGACGAAGTCCCGCTCGGCCCGCTCGAGCCGTCCCGCCAGGAGCCCGGCCTCGCCGCGCAGGGTGAGGGCGAAGGCGTGCCCCCGGGCGGCGCCGAGCCGCGCCGCCTCCTCGGCGAGGCCGTCGGCGAACGCGATGAGCTCCTCGTTGGGCAGGCCGCCGTGGAGCATGCGCTCGGTCACGCAGAGCTGGCCGTCGAACACCCGCGTGGCGATCTCCGGCAGCGCGCTCGTCTGGCGCAGGTACTCGCGCAGGCGCTGGGGCAGCTCGCCCTTGGCGTGCGCAGCGAGCGCGTGGGCCCAGGTCGCGTCGAGGATCGCGCCGGGGTCGCCGAGCTCGAGTGCGAGCCGGTGGGCCTCGTCGGCCATCCTCGCGGCGGTGTCGCGGTCGCCGAAGACGCCGACGGCCGCCGCGGCGCTGTAGGTGAGCGCCTGGGCGAGGCGACCCACGGTCGATCGCGGCGTGACCCCCTCGAGCGTCCGGATCGCCTGCACGGGGTCCGACGCCTTGAGCTGGCTGCAGGCCATGCGGGCCAGCAGGTCCTGGTCGTCGGGCGGGCCGACGGCGTGCGCCGCCCGCGCGTAGGCCTGCGGCGCCGTGGCGTCGCCGACCGCCTCGAGCACCTCGGCGTGCAGCACGAGCGCCTCGACGTGGTCGGGCGCGACGCGCAGCAGCCGCGCCAGCTCGCCGCGGGCGTCGGCGAACGCGCCGACCGCCACGTCGTCACGAGCGGCCGCGAGCAGGAACGGGACCGCGTCGGCCGCGCGGTCGCCGGCCAGGAGGTGGCGCGCGATCCGCGCGGGCGCCCGGCCCGCACGCTGCAGCCGGGTCGCCGCCGCGCGGTGCAGGGCCACGACGCGGTGGGGCGCGAGGCCGTCGACGAGCGCCTGGCGGACGAGTTCGTGGCCGAACCGGTAGCGCGCCCCGGCCACGACGAGGACGCCGGCAGCCAGCGCGGCGTCGAGGACGTCCGCCGCCGCGTCCTCGTCGAGGCCCGTGAGCGCGAGGACGTCCCCGAGCTCGAGGTCGTGCTCGGCGACCGCCAGGGCGGACAGGTGCTCGAGGGCGTCCGGACCCACGCCGTCGAAGCGCTCGGTGATCGCGGCGCGCAGCGACCGCGGGACGGCGCCCTTCGCGCGGGCGAGCTCGAGGGCGAAGAACGGGCTTCCCGCCGCCGCG
Source organism: Conexibacter sp. SYSU D00693 (assembly GCF_017084525.1). GTDB lineage: Bacteria > Actinomycetota > Thermoleophilia > Solirubrobacterales > Solirubrobacteraceae > Baekduia. The sequence continues at coordinate 1,983,400 of NZ_CP070950.1, read as the reverse complement.
CCCGCGATGCGGCTGACCGCGACAGGGTCCTCGACGTGCGCGCGCACGAGCTCGGCGACCTCCGCGTCACGCAACGGGCCGAGCTCGATCGCGGTCGTGGTGGCCGCGCGCGCCAGGTCGGCCACGCCGCGCGGCAGGCTGGTGCGCACCCAGTCCGAGCGCAGCGCCAGGACGACGACGAACGGCACCCCGGCGCTGCTGCCGGCCGCGAGCTGGTGCAGGACGTCGGCGGTCGCCTCGTCGGTGAGGTGGGCGTCCTCGACCTGCAGCAGGACCGGCCGGCGCCCGGCCATGGCCCGCCGCAGCGCCCCGATGACCTGGTGGCGCGTGAGACCGACCGGCGTGCGGCCGGGGGCGCCCGCGACGGGCGTGAGCTCGGCGAGCACCGCCCGCGCGTGGGCGGGCAGGGCGTCGAGCCGCGTCTCGCCGCGCACGACGAGCTGCTCGACGGCGGCGGCGACGGGGGCGTAGGGCGGCCCGCCGCGGGTGGCCGTCGTCTCGAGGAGCCGCCATCCGTCCTCGGCGGCGCGCGCGGCCAGCTCGCGGCAGAACGCCGACTTCCCGATGCCCGAGTCGCCCCGGACCACCAGCGCGGCCGCCGCGCCGCCGGTCGCCGCGCGCAGCACGTCGCGCGCGGCCGCCAGCTCTTCCACGCGGCCGACGAACAGCCGCTCACCGAGCCGCACGCCGTCCGTGCAGCGGTCGTACAGCGCGCGGGTCTCGGGCGACGGCGCGGCGCCCAGCTCGCGCGCCAGGGCCACGCGCAGGCGCTCGTAGGTCCGCAGCGCGGCGTGGCGGCGGCCCTCGGCCAGCGCCCGCGCCATGAGCTCCCGGGCGGCGGCCTCGTCGGCGGGCTCGAACGCGACGAGCCGCTCGAGGTCGCCGGCCGCCCGCAGCAGCGCGCCGAGGCGCTCGCGCACCCGCCGGCGCGGCTCCTGCGTCCATGGCTCGTACGGCGCCGAGGGCAGCAGCTCGCCGCCGCGGGCGATCTCCGCGGCGCGCGCGCACGCCTCAGGCTCGCCCGAGCGCAGCGCCTCGTCCGCCGCGCGCAGGAACACCTCGACGTCGGTCTCGACCTCGGCGCCGGGCAGCAGCTCGACCACCCCGCCGCGCAGGACGACCGCGTCGGCGTCCCCGAGCACCCTGCGCGCGTGGTGGGCGGCCTTGCGCAGGTTCGCCGCGCCGGCCTGGGCGCCGAGGTGCGGCCAGAGCTGCTCGACGACGCCGTCGCGCGTGGCCCGCCGCCCCTCGGCGAGCGCCAGCAGCGCCACGAGCTCCTGCGCGCGCCGCGTGGGCCATGCGGCGGGTCCGACGACGCGGCCGTCCATCCGGACCGTCAGCTCGCCCAGGAGCTCCACCCGCACGCCGCCCACCGCCGGAGTCTGACGCGGCGGCGCGGCGGTTGTCGACCCAGCGCCCCCCGGCTAGCCGCCGGCCTGCTCGCGCAGCCCCGCCAGCAGCAGCTCCAGCCCCGCTCGGAACTGCTCCGCGTCGTCGTGGCGGGCGAACTCGTCGAGGATGTGGTGCAGGAAGGGGAACTCCTCGGCGTCGAGCGCCCGCCACTGGTCGGCGTGGCGGGCGAGGTACTCCTCGCGCGTGACCGAGCCGTCGCGGACCTCGGCGGGTGGCTCCTGGCCGAGGTCGGCGGCGATGCCGACGACGAAGCCGATGACCGAGGAGGCGGCGTCGAAGCGCTGGCGGGGGGAGAGGTCGAGGCGCAGGAGCTGCTGGCCGAGGCGCTCGAACAGGTGCAGGGCGTTGGGCTGCACGCCCGTGTCGCGCAGGAAGTACGCGCTGAGCCACGGGCGCTCGACGATGGCGTCGAAGAGCGCCACGGCGATCGCGCGGATCGCGTCGATCGGGTCCTCGTGCTCGGCGACGCGCTCGGTCGCGACGAGGACGCCCTCGAGGACGTGGTCGGCGGCGCGGTCCAGCAGCTCGTCCTTGCTGGCGACGTACCAGTAGATGCTCGCGACGCCGCCGCCGAGGCGGGCGGCGAGCGCGCGGAAGGTGAGCGCCGGCTCGCCGGCGTCGTCCAGGAGCGCGACGGCCTCGGACACCACGGCCTCCATCGAGTGCGTCGCGCGGCGGCGGGCGCCGCCGCGGGCGCGACCGCGGGTGCGAGGTGTGGGGGGCACGGGGCCATTGGAGCACACCGCGGGGTCAAGTCGAACGGTGTTCCATCCGATGTCGAACGGTGTACGATCATCGAACAGCGTTCGAGAAGGAGCCGCCGCCATGACCGCCACCGCCCTCACCACCTCGCCAGGCCCGTCCGCCCGCACCTACACGTCGCTGCGGGCCGCCGCGATCCCACTGTCCGCCCTCTGTCTGGCGTTCTTCGTCGAGATGGTCGACAACACGCTGCTGACCATCGCCCTGCCGACCATCGGCCGCGACCTCGGCAGCGGCACCACCGCGCTGCAGTGGGTGACCGGCGCCTACTCGCTGACCTTCGGCGGGCTGCTGCTGACCGCGGGCTCGGCGGCCGACCGGCTCGGCCGGCGCCGCGTCCTGCTCGTCGGGCTCACCGCCTTCGGCGTCATCAGCCTCGGCGCGGTGCTCGTGCACACCGCCGGTGAGCTCATCGCGCTGCGCGCGGCCCTCGGCCTCGCCGCCGCGGCGATGGCGCCCGTGACGAACTCGCTGGTCTTCCGGCTCTTCGACGACCAGGCGCTGCGGATGCGCGCGATGACGGTGATGATCATCGTCGGGATGAGCGGGTTCATCCTGGGCCCGCTGCTCGGCGGCACCGCGCTGGCGCACGTCAGCTGGGAGTGGCTGCTCGTCGTCAACGCGCCGATCGCGCTCATCGCCTGGATCGGCGTGCGCGCCGGCGTCGCGCCCGACCGCCCCGAGGACCTCACCGACGACGGCCTCGACCTCCCCGGCGCCCTGCTCAGCGTCGCCACCATCGGCCTGGCCTGCCTCACGCTGACCAACGGCGTCGAGCACGGGTGGCTGTCGCCCTCCACGTGCGCGACGGCGGTCGGCGCGGTGCTCGCCCTGGTGACCTTCGTGCGCCATGAGCGCCGGACGGCGCAGCCGATGCTCGACCTCGGCGTCTTCGCGAACGGCACCGTCCGCGGCGCCGCGATCGCCCAGGTCGGCACGGCCATCGCGATGGCGGGCGTCATGTTCGGCCTGATCCTCCACTTCCAGTACGCCTACGGGTGGAGCCCGGTCCGCGCCGGCCTGGCCAACCTGCCGATCATCGTCACCATGGTCCTCGCGACGCCGGTCTCCGAGGGGCTGGCCAAGCGCTTCGGCCATCGCGTCGCCTGCCTCGTCGGCGCCGGCCTGCTGGCGGGTGCGCTCGCGGGCCTCGCGTGGGGCGTGGAGCACGGCTACGTCGCGATCGCCGTCTCGATGGTGCTGCTGACGGTCGGCCTGCGCACGGTCATGACGATCTGCGCGGTCGCGCTCGTCGACGCCATGCCGGCGAACCGGACGTCGATCGGGACGGCGCTCAACGACACCGCGCAGGAGCTCGGCACGAGCGTCGGCACCGCCGTCGTCGGCACGCTCGTGGCGGTCCTCGTGACCGCGAGCCTCCCCGCCGGCACCTGGAGCGCCGACCTGGTGGCCTCGTTCTTCCACGGCGAGCGGATCACCTACGCGGCGCTCGCGGTCGTGGTCGGGGTCATCGCCGGGTGGGGCGCGCTGACGCTCACGGACTCGCGCTCGGTCGAGGAGCCGCGCTGAGCCTCGCGCTATCCCGGCGCGGTCCCGGACCCGAGGCCGTGCAGCACCAGGTCGACCTGCCGGCGGGCGAGGCGGTCCCAGTCGCCGGTCCCGGGCAGCGGGCGCGACAGCAGCGACGCCGCGAGGATGAGGTCCTCGGGCGTGAGGTCGTCGCGCAGCTCGCCGGCCTCCCGGCCCCGGTCGATCAGGCTGCGCAGGGCCACGCGGACCTCGGCCTGGAGCTCACGGGTGGCGGGCGTGAAGACGGCGGGGCCGCCGTGGAGCGGCAGGACGAAGCGGTCGCGGTCGCGCAGCGTCGCCAGGAAGAACGAGCGGATGCCGCCGAGCGCCGAGCCCTGGTGCTCGGCCGCGGCGCGGGCGTTGGCGACGGCCAGGCCGAACGAGCGATGGACGAGCGCGCCGAGCAGGTCCTCGCGCGTGGCGAAGTGCCGGTACACCGTCCCGATGCCGACGCCGGCATGCTCGGCGATGCGGGCCATCGGGACGCCCTCGCCGTCGCGCCGGACCAGCTCGACCGCGGCATCGAGCACGAGCTCGCGGTTGCGCTGGGCGTCCTTGCGCGGTCGCCGAGGGGCCGGACCCGACACGCGCGCATCATCGCAGCGGCTTGCGGGGGCTCCCCCGTCGCAGTACGGTCCACGAAGCGGATGATCTCATCCGCTTCGACATGAACGAGGACGACCATGGCTGACCCAGCAGCAGGCGCCGACACCGCCGTCCCGGACGAGGACCGCATCCGCGAGCTGGCCGTGGCGCGCCCCGAGGACCCCGACCTGGTCCACCTGGCCGTCGTGGGCGACACGTACACCGTCCTGCTCTCCGGACGGCAGACCAACGGCCGGATGGCGATGCTCGACATGCTCATCCCGCCCGGTGGCGGGCCGCCGCCGCACCGCCACGACTTCGAGGAGAGCTTCCGCGTGCTCGAGGGCGCGATCGAGGTCCAGCTGCGTGACGAGCCGCCCGTCCGCCTCGAGGTGGGGGAGACGGCCAACGTCCCGGCCAACGCCGTCCACGCGTTCCGCAACCCGGACGCGGTCACGGCGCGGCTGCTGTGCACGGTCGCGCCGGCGGGGCTCGAGGACTTCTTCGCCGAGTTCGGCGACCGCGTGCCGACGCGCACCTCCGCGGCGCCACAGCTCAGCGACGCCGAGCGCCAGGAGCGGCTGGGACGGGCGGCCGCGGCGGCTCCGCGCTACGGCATGGTGATCCTCCCGCCGCCGGGCTGACGGCGGTCGGACGCCGCGCCGGCTCGGGTAGGCCGGGGCGGTGGCCGACCTCGCGACCCGCGCCCGTGCCGCGCTCGCGCAACGACTGCGCGAGCTCCTGCCCGGCGACGCGCTGCACGAGGACGGTGGGCACGCGCGGCGGTTGGCCGACGCGCTCGTGCCGACGCTCGCCGACGACGACGTCGCCTGGGCCCACGCGGCGCGCGCGAAGGGCGAGCTGCGCCCAGCGCGCGGCGGGACCGTGCAGGCCCACGCGGCCTGGTCCTCGACCGCGCTGGTGGCCGGCGCGTTCGCGCCGTGGCGCGCCGACCCCGGCGCCCTCGTCCTCCCGGGCGTCCCCGGCCCGTTCACCGGCCTGCGCCTCGAGGAGCGCCTGCACATCCCGCACGGCGGCGGCACGCCGAACCTCGACGTGGCCCTCGACGGTCCCGGCGGGCTCGCCGGCATCGAGGCGAAGCTCACCGAGCACCTCGCCCCGCGCCGGCCGCGGGCGTGGAAGCCGGCCTACCGGCGCCCCGCGATGGCGCAGGCGCTGGGCGGCGGCTGGCGCGCGCTGTTCGAGGACCTGCTCGAGGAGCGCTGGGCGCCGCGCCACCTCGACGCCGGCCAGCTCGTGCGCCACGCGCTGTCCCTGCGCGGCGCCGGCGACCTCGTCCTCCTGCACTGGGAGCCGGCCAACGGTGACGACCATCCGGAGGTGCTGGCCCACCGCGACGAGGTCCGCCGGCTGCTCGAGCGCGTCGGCGACGCTGCCCCGCGCCTGCACGTCCGGACCTGGCGCGAGCTGTGGGCGGTGTGGGAGCCCCGCGCCCCGCAGCACGTGGCGGCGCTGCGCGCGCGCTATGACGTGAGGGCATGAGCCGCAAGCGCGTCTTCGTCACCGGGTCGGCCGATGGCCTGGGCCGCCTGACCGCCGAGACGCTGCAGGCCGAGGGCCACGCCCTGGTCGTCCACGTCCGCAACGAGGCGCGGCGATCGGCGGTGCGCGAGCTCGTCGACCGCGGCGCAGACGTGGTCGTCGGCGACCTCGCCGACCTCGAGGAGACGCGCGAGGTCGCCGCGCAGGTCAACGCGCTCGGCCGGATGGACGCGGTGGTCCACAACGCCGGCGTCTACCTCGACGACCTCGTCCTGCCGGTGAACGTCGTCGCGCCCTACGTGCTGACCGCGCTCGTCGACCGGCCCGACCGCCTCGTCTACCTCACCAGCGGCATGCACCGCGGCGGCCGCGCGTCCGTCGAGGGCATGGACTGGAGCGGCGCCCGCCGGACGGGCTCGTACTCCGACAGCAAGCTCTTCGTCACCGCGCTCGCGATGGCCGTCGCCCGGCGCTGGCCCGACGTCCACACCCACGCCGTCGATCCGGGCTGGGTCCCGACGAGGATGGGCGGGCCCGGCGCGCCCGACGACCTGCGCCTCGGCCACCTCACCCAGGAGTGGCTGGCCACCAGCGACGACGCGCAGGCCCGGACGACCGGTGGGTGCTGGCACCACCAGCGCCGCGAGGCCCCGGCGCCGGCGGCGCTGGACGAGCGCTTCCAGGACGCGCTGCTCGACGCCCTGGCGCGCCACACCGGCGTCGCGCTGGACTGACGGCGACCTGCAGGTGGGTGGCACCTGCGGGCGACGGGCGGGCGGACGGTCACGACACGGTGCACGCACCGCCTGCACCGGCAGGCGCTGGTCGGCGACGATGGCGGCGTGGAGCCGCCGCCCGCGATCGAGGTCCGTCCCGCCAACGAGGTCGGCGCGGAGGACCTCGCGGCGGTCTTCGGCGACCGCGGCGCCGCCGCCTTCTGCCGGTGCCAGCGCTACAAGCTCGCGCCCGGCGAGGCGTTCCGGAGGTTCCCCGTCGAGGAGCGCGTCGCCCGACTGCACGAGCAGACGCGGTGCGGCGACCCGGACGCGACGACCACGAGCGGCTTCGTGGCGCTCCTCGACGGCGAGCCCGTCGGCTGGTGCGCCGTCGAGCCGCGTCCCGCGTACGTCGGTCTCGTGCGCCACGCCAAGGTCCCCTGGGAGGGGCGGGACGAGGACCGCGGCGACGAGGGCGTCTGGGCCGTCAGCTGCCTGCTCGTGCGCAAGGGCTTCCGGCGGCGCGGCGTCAGCCGCGCGATGGCGCGTGCGGCCGTGGGCTTCGCGCGCGAGCGGGGAGCACGGGCGCTCGAGGCCTATCCGATGACGACGACCTCGGTGCTCGCAGAGGAGCTGCACGTCGGCACCGTCTCCATCTTCGCCGGCGCCGGCTTCGCGGAGGTCTCGCGGCCGTCCAAGCGACGAGCGGTGATGCGCGTCGAGCTCGACGACGCCGCACCGCACCGGCATGCTGGTTAGGGTCTCCTAACCAGCGAAGGCCGATCTGTATTAGGGTGCCCGAACACGGCGCCCGGGTGACGCAGGGCCGAGGCGTCGACAGGGGGCCGCCATGGGCGGCATCGACACCTCCGACAGGAGCACGACATTGACCACTGAGACCAGGGGGATCGCGCGTCGCACGCGTGCGCTGCGGACCCTCGCGGTGGCGGCTGCGGCCGCGGCCGCCCTTCCCGCGACCGCGCAGGCGGCGCCCTTCGAGGTCGGCAGCGCCGCCCTGACGTGGCAGGTGCCGCACGAGGCGACGCCGAGCACCGGCACGCTGTCCAACTACGCGGTGACCATCGGCCACGGCAACGTCGCGGCGACCGCCCCCGCGACCGGCACGACGATCACCTCGGCCAGCGCGAAGGGCCCCGGCACGACGTACCCGTTCGTCTTCCCGTCGCCGACGAGCGGCACGGTCGGGACGTACGACCCGGACACGAAGACCGGCGCCATCCAGCTCGCCGGCACGCTGACCTTCACGGCGCACGACGGCACGTTCTTCTCCGTCGTGAACCCGAAGCTCCAGTTCGACGCGCCGCAGTCCATCCGCGTCGTCGCCAACGGCCTGGTCGCCTCGGGCGACGTCGGGTCGGCCGGGCCGCCCGTCGAGTACGGCACGGCGTCGCCGGCCCGTCAGACGGTCTTCGCGCTCGACGGCACCGCCGCCGTGACGACCGCCAACCCGGACGGCTCGTACACGATCAGCAACCTGATCCCGTCGGGCACGCCGCAGAACGCGCCGACGAGCTACCTCAGCTCGAACGCGGCCTTCAACGGCGTGCGTCCGTGGTTCGCCATCGACCGCCCCAACCAGGCGTTCTCGGTGACCTTCGCCCCGAAGGCCGCCGAGGAGCCCGAGCCGGTCGGCGACCAGGAGAGCGTCGGCGTGTCGGGCACGGTCGCCGAGACGCTGAACCTGACGCTCAACGGCACCACCGCCGGTCTGGGCACGTTCGTCCTCGGCCAGGCCGCCGACTACGACGCGACGGTCACCGGCACGGCGAGCTCGACCGGCCCGTCGAAGCTCTTCGTCTCCGACACCGGCGAGGATCCGGGCTTCCTGCGCAACGGGACGGCGAAGCTCGCCAACCCGCTGAAGGTGTGCGGCTCGACGGCCGGCTCGCCCTGCTCGTACGCCGCGCTCGGCGCCTCGCCGCTGCAGCTGCTCACGGTGCCCGCGGGCGCCGCGACGCCGCTCAGCGTCGGCCTGCGCCAGTCGATCTCGGCCTCCGAGCCGCTCAGCGTCGGCTCGTACAGCAAGACCCTGACGTTCACGCTGTCGGCGGGGACGCCGTAGCGTGGCGGCGGCCCGCCTCGACACCGTGAGGCGGGCCGCCGTCCTCAGCGTGGCGGTGCTCGCGCCTGGCGCGAGCGCCGCGCACGCCAAGCCCGTGACCCTCTGGGCCTGCCACGGGCCTACGGGCCAGCCGCTGGGCCAGGCCGGCCTGACGCCGGTCCAGACGGGCGACGCCACCGCCGCCGTCCGCGGCGCCGGCTGCAGCGCCCCGGCCGCTCCCGGCGACGGGCTGCTGGCCGGCTTCGCGCGCGTCGACCCCGAGGGCGGATCGAGCGCGGCCTGGCAGGCCGACGTGCCGTCCTCGACCTTCCTCGGTCGGGTGCGCGTCGCGCGCGCCACCACCTCCGCCGGCGCGCCGGCCGGGAGCGGGACCCCGCAGCGTGCCGTCACGCGCGTGGGCGCGAACGCCCTCGAGACGCTCGACCTCGGCGCGGCGCCGGTCGACGGCGTGCTCGACGGCGCCGTCACGGGCGGGTCCGTCGTGGCGGGCGTCACCTGCGAGCGCCCGACGCCCGAGCGCTGCGCCGCCGCCGCGCCCGGCGCGCTCACGGTCTCCGCCCTCGCGCTCGGCGTCGACGACGCCGTCGCGCCCGCGGGGACGGTCGGTGGCGTGCGCAGCCCGGTGACCGCCGGCGGGGCGCTCGACCTGGCCGTCGACGCCCTCGACGACGGCGCCGGGCTGGGCCTCGCGGCGGCCACGGTCGACGGCGCCGTCCGCGGCCAGGCCGCGCTGGCGCCCGGCTGCGGCGACCTCGACCCGGCGACGGCCGAGCCGGACGTCGCGCTTCCGGGCTGCGCGGCGCGCGCCACCGGGGTCGCGCTGCGCGTGGACCTCACCGGCGTCCCCGTCGGCCCGCACCGGCTGCGCGTCGTGGTCACCGACGTCGCCGGCAACGCGGCCACGGCGTTCGACGGCGACGTCGTCGTCGCGGCCCCGCCGCCGCCGGCCTCGAGCACGGTCCAGCTGCAGGTCGGCACGCCGCGCCCGCCCGGGTCGGGCACCGCCGGCGCCGGTGGCGGCTCGCCCGTCCCGGGGACCGTCGCCGGCACGGGCCTGCCGTGCGCGCGCCCGCGCCTGGCCATGGCGCTCGACCAGCGCCCGCTGCGCACGAGCAAGGGGCGCCTCGTCCTGCGCCGCGGCAAGCGCTACCGCTTCAAGGGGCGCCTGACCTGCCTCGTCGGGACGGTGCGCCGCTCGGCCCCGCGCGGGCTGCAGGTCGAGGTGCTCAGCAGGACCTCACGCAAGGTCGTGCGCCACGTCGCGGCGACGGTGCGCACGAGCGGCGTGCTGACCCGCCACCTCGCGCCGCACTCCGACCGCACGATCGTCTTCCGCGTGCGGACGACCACCGGCACGAGCCAGGTGCGCCTGCGCATCCTCGTCTCGAGCAGGGGCCGGGGGCGCCGATGAGGCGTCGCCGCACGGGCGCCGTGCTGGCCTGCGCCGTCCTCGCGCTCCTCCCCGCGAGCACCGGCGCCCAGACCGACGTCTCGGGCCAGGTCGAGAGCACGCTCGCGCTCGAGGTGACGGGGCGGACCGCGACGCTCAGCACCACGGAGGGCGGCGCCGCCGTGACCGTGACGCCGTCCGGCGGCGCGCCGAGGACCGTCAGGACCTTCAAGCGCCCCGTCGTGCGCGCGAGCGTCCGCCTCGCCGCACCCGACACCGAGCCCCAGACCATCACCGCCGGCCCGGCCGGCCCCTAGCCATGACCCGCACCCTCCACAGCGCCGGCCTCGGCGCCCTCGCGCTCGCCGCCTCGGCCGCGGCCGTCGCCACCGTCGCCGCGCAGTCCTCCGCCCAGGGCGGCCTCTCGATCTCCCCGGCGATCGTCGAGCGGCCCGCGGCCCCTGGCCGCATCGGCACCGTCGTCGTGACGAACAGCTCCAGCGCGACGTTCGACGTCGTCGCCACCGCCCGACCCTGGAGCCAGGCCCGCTCGGGCACGGTGCTCCCGGACGCGCGACGCACGCTGTCGCAGGTGCGCCTCGGCGCGACGCGCTTCACGCTCGCGCCGGGCCAGCGCCGGACGATCGACGCGTCGCTCACGAGCGTCCCCGCCGCCGGCTCGCTCTACGGCACCGTCGAGGTCCTCGGCACACCGCGCGGCGGGCCGGGCGGTGTGCGCACCCGTCTGCGCCTGCTGTCGAGCCTGCGCCTGAACCCGGCCGCGAGCCGGCGGCGCCTGCGCGTGCGGGTGGGCGAGGTCCGCGCCCGCGGCGGCCGCGTGACGGTCGCGGTGCGCAACACCGGCAACACCGTCCAGCCTCTCACCGGCTCCATCCGCGTGGCCGGGGCCGCGGGGACGCTGCGCGGCACCGTCGCCGCGCAGCGCATCCTCCCGGGGGCGGTCGTGGACGTCCGCGCCGCCCGGGGCCGCCTGCAGCGCGGGAGCTACCGCGCCACGGTCGTCCTGCGCCAGGGTGGCCGGCGCGTCGCGTCGACCACCCGGACCCTCCGCGTGGGCTAGGGGACCAGCAGGACCCGCCCGCGCAGGCCGCCCTCGGCGACCCGCGCGTAGGCGGCGTCGGCCTCGTCGAGGCCGAAGCGCTCGGCGACGTGGAGCGTCAGCCGGCCCTCCTGTGCCAGCCGGCTCAGCTCGGCGAGCTCGCCCGGCTGGGCGTACGTGTGGACCGTGGTGACGCGGATGCCGCGCTCGGCCGGCGGCTCCGCGGGGTCCTTCACGGCGACGAAGGCACCGCCGTCGCGGACGGCCACGAGCACGTCGGCACCGACCGCCGCCGCGTCGAGGGCGCCGTCGACGCCGGTGGGCAGCGCGTCGCCGCGGCCCACCGCGACGACCTCGAGACCGCGCAGCCGCGCGAGCTCCACGGCGAACCCGCCCACCGAGCCGCGGGCGCCCGTGACGAGCAGCGTCTGCCCGGGCTCCAGCGCGAGCAGGTCGAGCGACTGCTTGGCGGTCAGCGCGTTGAGCGACAGCGTCGCCGCGGCGTCGAGCGGCACGCCCTCCGGCGCCAGGGCGACGGCGCGCAGCGGCAGGACGACGGCCTCGCCCTGGCCGCGGACCGCGGCGTCGAAGCTGTCGTGGACGCCGAGGACCTCGTCGCCGACGGCGAACGCGTCGACGTCGGGGCCGAGCGCGTCGACGGTGCCGGCGAGGTCCCAGCCGAGGCCGACGGACCCGGTGGCGAGGCCGATCTGGTGGAAGAAGCCGTCGCGGACGCCGAGGTCGGCCGGCGTGATGCCCGCGGCGCGGACGCGGATGCGGACCTCGCCGGGCCCGGGCTCGGGCAGCGCGGCGGTCTCGGTGCTCAGCGTGCCGTCGCCGGCGGTGACGAGGCGGCGGAAGGTCGTGGTGGTCGGGGCGGTGGTGGAGGTCATGCCGAGCACCGTACGACTGCTACTCTCTGCTGGGAAGTAGGCACCAGAAAGTGCCTAGGTCACTGAAGGAGCACCTGCCATGCCGACCCAGACCGCCGCCCAGCGCCGCGCCGACGCGGCCCGCGCCTACGACGCGTTCCTCGCGCAGTGCCCGACCCGGCAGCTGCTCGACCGGCTCGCCGACAAGTGGGTCGCGCTCGTCCTCGCCGCCCTGCGCGAGCACCACGAGCCGATGCGCTTCTCGCAGCTCGCGCGCAAGATCGCGTCGATCAGCCAGAAGATGCTCACCCAGACGCTGCGGGCGCTCGAGCGCGACGGGCTGGTGACCCGGACGGTGACCCCGACCGTCCCGGTGCGCGTCGACTACGAGCTGACACCGCTGGGCCGCGACCTCACGGCGGTGATGGTGCAGCTCAAGACCTGGGCCGAGGCGCACATGGACGAGGTCCAGGCCGCACGCGCCGCCTACGACGAGACGGCCGAGCGCGCCGTCGCGGCCTAGCCGTCGCGCTCGTCGAGCAGCGACCGCAGGCGCATCCGCAGCACGAGCGCCCAGGTCAGCGACCCCAGGAGCGCCGCGAGGCCGATGGCCCACAGCCAGGTGCGGCGCAAGCGGATGCCGTCGCGCGTGTCGGTGTCCGCGGCGAGGACGGGTCCGGCGGCCCGCGCCGAGGGCTCGGCGCCCGCCGTGGTCTCGGGCCCGCCGGCGACGACGTCGTCCGCGGAGGCGGGGCTCGAGGCCCCGAAGGGGTTGGTGGACGAGCGGCGGGTGGCGCGCGGCGTCGTCGTGGTGGCCGAGCGCGTCGTGGAGGTGCCGGAGGGTCCGCGGCGTGCGCCGGACGTCGTGCGTCCGCGCGCCGAGCCGCCGCGCGTGCCGCCGGCGGACCCCGAGGAGCCCGAGCCGGACGTCCCCGCCTCGGCGTCACCGCCGCCACCGCCGCCACCGCCGGGGGCGACGATCGGCACCTCCGCGATGACGTTCGGCGCCTCGCCGCCCGGCAGGTAGCAGGCCAGCGCGTAGCTGTAGCTCGTCGGCCCGCGGGTCGTCGCGACCGCGGTGAAGGCCACGCGCTCGGGGTCCTTGCGCACCGTGTTGCCGGTCGCGTCGTTGCCCGGCATGCTCAGCCGCAGCGTCCCGCGGGCGTCCTCCGGGACCCGGAAGGTGGGGAAGGCGGTGGAGCCGGTGACGACGATCGGGTTGCCGACCCGCTGGGGGCCCGACGCCCACCGGTCGGCGATGTGCGCGACGCGCCGGCCGCCGACCTCCATGGTGATCCCGAGGGTGTCCGACGCGCCCTCGACCTCGGTGAAGCCGAACATCGCGAAACGCTCGCGGTAGCTGTCGGGCAGCCGGAACTCGAAGGACCCGGTGAGCGAGACGGTGCCGCCGGCCGGGACGCTGTCGGGCACGTCGAGCGTCATCGCCGCGCCGAAGGACTCGGTCTGGGTCTCGTCGGTCGAGCCGTCGGTCAGGCCGACCGCGCAGGTGTAGGTCTGCTGCGCGCGCCTCGGGGCGCCGTGGGCGGGCGGGGCGGCGGCGCCCGCCACGACGAGGACGGTGAGCGCCGCGGCGGTGCGGCGGGCGGTGGACCTGGTCACGACGTCCCCTCCGGACGACGGGCCGCCCGCAAGCGGCGGCGGGTGGCCAGGGCGGTGGCGACGCAGGCGGCGACCGCGAAGCCGAGCAGCACCGCGAGCACCCACGCCGGCACGAAGACGTCGTCGCTGCGCGTGGCGGCGGGGACGGCGTCCCACACGACCTCGGCGGGGGCGTCGGTGACGGCCGGCGAGGTGGCCGTGGCACCCGCGGTGGCGCCCGCCGGCGCGGTCGTCGTCGAGCGGCGCCCGGCCGAGGACGCGGGGCCCGTGGCGGTCGACGAGCCTCGCGGCGGGTCGGCGCTCCGGTCGCCCGCCGGCTGCGACGCCCCGCTGGCGAGGTCGCGGTCGTCGTCGTCGTCCGCGCTCCCGGCGCGGTCCTCGCCGGCCGTCGCCGGCGCGGGCTCGGCGGGCGCCGGTGCGCCGGCCGCCGTCTGCAGCGGGAGGCGCACGAGCACCGGCGAGCCGTCCTCGGGCAGCGTGCACGAGACGGGCAGGCGCGCGTCGAGCCCGCCGTCGAAGAGCAGCACGCCCGTGAACGCGGCGCGCTGGCCGGCGAGGTCGACCGCGGTGCCGTTGGCGGGCAGGCGCAGCTCGAGGTCGCCCGTCGCGTCGGCGGGCACGACGATGCTCGCCAGGGTGAAGGGCAGCGTCGCGCGCAGCGGCCGGCCGAGGCCCGGGGCGGGCGCCGGCTCCGAGCGCACGTCGCGCAGCGGCACGGTGCGCTCCACCGCCCGGGCCGGCGTCCGGACGCGCAGCGGCAGACCCAGCGCGTCGGCCTCGAAGCGCACCGTCCGCGCGAGCGTCACGAGCCCGACGAGCCCGTTGGCCCGCGACGAGAAGCTGACCTGGACGGTCCCCGACGCGGCGACCGCGTCGCCCGGTGCGGCGGTGCGCGGCGCGTCGAGGCGGACGGTCAGGTCGACCGTCTCGAAGCTCAGGCCGTTGAGGCTGCCGCAGCGGTAGGTCGCCGTCTGCTGGAACTGGACCGTCTCGGCCGCGGGCGCCGCGGGCGCCGCGGGCGCGACGGCGGCGCAGCCCGCGAGCGTCGCGGCGGCGAGGGCGAGGAGGCGGTGGGTCATGCGGGTCCTTCGGCGAGGGCGCGCGCGGGTCGGACCGCCGCGGCGCGTTCGAGGGGCAGGAGGCTGGCCAGGCGCGCGACGACCACGACCACCGCGACGAGCGCGAGGACGGGCAGCGCGGGCCAGGCGACGACGGGGTCGACGTCGAGGCCGGCGGCGACGCGGCGCACGACGAGCACCGCGAGGCCGCCACCGAGGGCGACGCCGACGAGCGAGCCGGTGAGCGTGACGACGAGGACGCGGCGCAGGAGCAGGGCGCGCAGGCGCCGGCGCTCCATGCCCAGCGCGCGCAGCGTCGCGTGCTCGCGGCGCTGCTCGGTGACCGAGAGCCCGAGGGTCGTGGCGGCGCCGATGAGCGCGACGAGGACGGCGAGGGCGAGCAGGCCGGTGGCGGCGGTGCGCGCGGTCCCGACGGCATGGCCCAGGCGCACGTCGAGGAACGCCGGGCCGTCGACGGGCAGCGGTCCCGACAGCACGGCGAGGCCGGTCACCTCGTCGACGACCCGCGCGCGGTCCGCGCCGTCGGCGAGGCGCACCCAGGCCTCGCGCGGCTCCACGGCCGCCGCGGCCCGGTCGAGCGTGCGGCGGCTGACGAGGCTCGGCACCGGCAGGTCGTCGAGGTAGACGACCTCGAGGTCGCGCGCCACGCCGGCGGGACCCTCGAGCCGGACGCGCGCACCGGCGGGGTAGGGCGGGAAGTCGGTCTCGGGGAGGTAGAGCGCGTCGTCGCGCAGCCGGTCGACCGGCGCACCCCGGGGGAAGCCCGCGGACAGGCCGGTCGGGCCGACGCCCGCGGTGCCGACGGTCAGGCGCACGCGGCGGCCGTCGCCGCCGCGGCCGACCACCGCGACGTCGCGCCCGTAGGCGACCGGGACGACCGCCGCCACGCCGTCGACCCGCGCCACGGTGCGCTGTGCCGCGGGGGTGACGAGGCCGCTGCCGGCGGCGACGCCGACCGTGAGGTCGGGCGCGCGCTCCTGCGACAGCCGCGCGGACGCGGTCTCGCCCATGGAGCTCAGCCCCACCCATGCGCCCGTGACCAGCGCGACGGCGACGACCACCGCGACGACCTCGGCCGCGGCGCGCGTGGGCTGGTGGGCGACCTGCCGGCTGGCCAGGCGCTGGAGCAGGTCCCGCCCGGCGAGGCGGTGGCCGGCCTGTCCGGCGAGGCGCAGCAGCGGCGCCGTGGCCCCCACGGCTCCGCCCAGCACGAGCAGGACGCCGAGCGCGGGCCACGCCCAGCCCGGACCGGCGAGCAGCGCGGCGACCCCGGCGGCCACCGCGGCGGGCGCCAGGACCGTCGCGAGCCGGTGCGCGCGGGCGTGGCCGGGGGAGGGCCCGCGCAGCGCCTCGGTCGGGCTGATCCGCCCGACGAGCACGGCGGGCGCCGCAGCGGCCACGGCGGCGAGGAGCAGCGCCGCGCCGACCGGCGCCAGGACCGCGACCGCGTCGACGGTGAACGAGCCGCCGTCGACCTCCGGGAGGCCCGGGACCGCGGCGACGAGCGGCAACGCGGCCCGGGCGACGCCCACGCCGGCCGCGGTGCCCAGGATCCCGCCGCCCAGCCCGAGGGCGAGCGCCTCGGTCGCCACGAGCCCGACGGTCACGGCGCGCGACGCGCCGAGGCAGCGCACGAGGGCGAGCGTCCGGCGGCGCGAGGCCAGCGCGACGAGCGTCGTCGTCGCGAGCACGAGCGCGGCGACGAGCAGGCCCGCGGCGGCGAAGGCGCTGACGACCGACCCCAGCGCGGTGAGGCGTTCGCTGTTGGCCCCGAGGGTCGCCTCCTCGAGCGTCGCGGCGGTCTCGGGGAAGCCGACGGGCGCGTCGCGGTTGACCTGGCGGACGAGCGCCATCGGGTCGACGCCCGGGCGGGCGCGCAGCAGGGCGGTCGTCGGCCCGTCGACGCGCGCGAGCGCCTGGGCGACGGCAGGCGTCACGACGCCGTAGGCGCTGGCGCCGTGGCGCGGGGACCCGCGGACGTCGAGGACCCCGACCACGGTGAACCGCGCACGGCCGACGCCGGGGCGGGCGAGCGCGAGCTGATCGCCCTCGCCGATGCGCAGCTCGTCGAGCGTCCGGCGGGTCACCGCGACCTCGGTGCCGTCCACCGGCGCCCGGCCCGACGCGAGCCCCTGCCAGCGGACGCTCGCGTCGTCGGCGAGGCTCTCGAGGGTGATGCCGCGCACGCGGTCGCCGACCTGCGCCGCGACGACCGCCTGGGTCAGCGTCCCGGCGGCCTCGACGCCCGGAAGGCGGCGCAGTGCCGCGACGTCGTCGGGCCCCATCCCGGTCGACGTCGCGCCCGACACGCCGGCCGCGCCCTGGGCGACCGAGGCGGTGCGCACGACGACGTCGGCGCCCGTGCGTCCCGCCCCGTCCGCCGGTCCGGCGAACTCCACGCCCGCGCCGTCACGGACCGAGGCCTGCATCGACGCCCCGACCACGAGGGCCGCCGTCAGCAGCGCGGTGCCGAGGACGAGCGTCGCGGCCGTCGCCGTCGCGCGGCCGCGGTGGGCGCGCAGCTCGGCCAGCCACAGGCGGGCGAGCACCCGCAGGCGCACACGGCCCCGGCTCATGGCAGGGCCGGCTGGACCGCCGCCGCGCCGGCCAGGCGGCCCTCGTCCATGGCGAGGACGTCGTCGGCCCACGCGGCGACGCCTGGGTCGTGCGTGACGACCACGAGCGTCAGGCCGTGGTCGTGCGCGAGGCCGCCGAGCAGGTCGAGCAGCGCGGTGGCCGCGTGCCGGTCCAGCGCCCCCGTCGGCTCGTCGGCGAACACCACCGCCGGGTCGGCGAGGACCGCGCGCGCGACGGCGACGCGCTGCTGCTGGCCGCCGGACAGCTCGCTGGGCAGGTGGTCGAGCCGGTCGGCGATGCCCAGGCGCTCGGCGAGCTGCGCGAGCCGGTCCTCGTCCACCGCCCGCCCGTCGAGCTCGACCGGCAGCGTGATGTTGTCGCGGGCCGAGAGGCTCGGCATGAGGTTGAAGGCCTGGAAGACGAAGCCGATGCGCTGCCGGCGCACCGCCGCCAGCCGGCGCTCGCCCAGCCGCGTCAGCTCGACCCCGCCGACGTGGACGCGGCCGGCGTCGGGACGCTCGAGCCCCGCCAGCAGCTGCAGCAGCGTCGTCTTGCCCGAGCCCGACGGCCCCGTGATCGCGGTCACCGCTCCGGTCCGGGCGGTGAGGCTGACGTCGTCGACCGCCCGCACCGGCGAGTGGCCCGCGCGGCGGAAGGTCTTCGTGAGCCCCTCGGCGACGACCGGGCTCTCGGGTGGCGGGACGGGCGACGGCACGGTTAGGGCGCCCTAAGGCGCCGCCGAACCGTAGCTGACCACCTTCCGGTGTGCGACGGCGCGGCGCCCGACGGCGGGGCTAGGCCCGGTGCGGCAGCCAGGCGGCCGGGAGGAACGCCGGCGCCGGGCCCGGGAAGTCGGGGCGCAGGCGCAGGGCCGCCGCCGCGCTCGGACGCCCCTCCACCACCGGGCGCGTGTCCTCCATCGCCAGCAGCAGGCGCACGGAGGCCAGGACCTGGCAGTCGGCCGCGTTGACCTCGTCGGTGCCGATGACGCCGTCGGCGACCAGCGCATCGCAGTGGTCGAGGTGCTCGGGCAGGCGCCGCAGGTCCTCCTGCACCGCGCCGTCGTCGGCCTCCGAGATGCGCGCGTAGAGCCAGCCGATCGGCGTGAACACGGCGCCCGCGGCCGGGACGACCCGACCGGGGATGCCGACGACCTCCCGGGCCATCCACCGGCGCACGCCGCCCTCGTGGCGCAGCCCCCAGCGGAAGATCCGGCGCGGCACGCCCTGGAGCACGTCGTGGCCCCAGCGCTCGGCCTCCTCGACCGCCCGGCGCGCCGCGGCCTCGGCCGGGAAGAGCGGCGGGTCGGGGTGCAGCTCGTCCAGCGCGCGGGAGATCGCCGTCGTCCCCTGCACGCGGCGCCCGGCGATCCGCAGCGCCGGCACCGCGCCGTCCGGGAACCCCATGGCGCGGACGACCGGTGGGTGCAGGCCGGGCAGCAGGTCGACGACGCGGTGGTCGAGGCCCTTGCGCTCGAGCATGAGCCGGGCGGCGTGCGCGGCGTGCGAGTGCGCGATGCCCAGGAGCACCGGCCGTCCCTCGTCGCCGCGTCCCTCCGCCACGGCGCGACTCTACGCCGATGCGGCCGGTGCGCAAAGGGCGGCGCAGCACCGGTGTTAGGTTCGCCTGATGCACGGACGCGTGAACACCGTCGAGTGGCCCACCCCGCACCTGGCGCGGATCGTGCTCGACGGCGACGGACTCGAGGGCTTCACGCCGACGGGGGACACCGACAGCTACGTCAACGTGGCGATCCCGCCCGCCGGCGCGCCGTACTCGACGCCGTTCGCGCTCGAGGACCTCAAGGCGCTGCCCAACGAGGTGCGCCCGTACCGACGCCGCTACACCGTGCGCCGCTGGGACGCCGAGCGGCGCGAGCTGACGATCGAGGTCGTCGTGCACGGCGACGGGCCCGGCGGCGGCTGGGCGCGCGACGCGCAGCCCGGCGACGCGCTCGTCTTCACCGGCCCCGCGGGCGGCTACCGGCCCGACCCGGAGGCCGACTGGCACCTCCTGGTCGGCGACGAGTCGGCGCTGCCGGCCATCGGCGCGTCGCTCGAGGCCGTCCCCGCGGGGGCGCCCGTCGTCGTCCGCCTGGTCTGCGACGGCCCGGAGCACGAGCTCGCGCTCGAGACGCCCGGCGAGCTCGACCTCGTCTGGCTGCACCGCACGGGGGGCGCGGGCGACGAGGACCTGCTGCCCGAGGCGGTGCGCGCGCTCGACGCGCCGCCCGGCGTGGTCCACGGCTTCATCCACGGCGAGGCGGGCGAGACGCGGGAGGTCCGCCGTCACCTGCTCGCCGAGCGCGGGATCGACCCGGCCCGCCTGTCGTGCTCCCCGTACTGGCGCCGCGGCCTCGACGACGAGGCGTGGCGCAAGGTCAAGGCCGCCTGGAACGCGGACGTCGCGCGCGACGTCCCGGTCGGCTAGGCGGCGGGGCCGCGCCAGCGCAGATCGGCCCGCTCGCGCGCGGCCAGCGGCGCGTCGACGACGTGCGGGCCGCCGGGCTCGTCGGCCCACAGGCCGAGCGCGCGCAGGCCCGCGGGCTGGCGCTCGGCGACGTCGCCCACCTCGACCAGCAGGCGGGCGAAGGTGCCGCTGCGCGAGGCGGCCACGTCGCGCAGCCGCGCCACGCTGTCGGCGTCGAGGATCCCCGTCGGCGTGAGGACGAGGTCGTCGCCCGGCCGCTGGATGCGCACGCCCCAGCGACGCTTGTCGGCGCCCGGGAGGTGGCGGTCGATGCTGGCCAGCAGGTCGGCCAGGCTCGTGACGTGGTCGTCGGCCCCGACGCCACGGGCCCGGGCCAGCTCGTCCTCGCCGGCGAGGCTGCAGGCGATGATCACCGGCGGGTCGGCCATCCGGCGCAGCAGCCGGTAGGCGGGCGCCATGACCAGGACGTCGGTCGCGCTCGACGTCGGCAGGACGGCGAGCTCGGCGCAGTCCCGCGCGGCGAGGACGCGGACCTCGTCGGGCGCGGTGTCCGGCGTCAGCTCGCGCACGTCCCACCCGGCGTCGTCGAGGGCGTCGCTGATCGCGCGGCCGTCGAGCGCGTCGAGCGGGCCGCGGCCGACCGCCACGACGGCGCAGCGGCGCCGGACCGCCGGGGCCGGGGCCTCCTGGCCGTCGCGCAGCGCCTCCAGCGTGGCACCGACGCTCGAGGCCAGCGCGCGGGTGCGCCGCGCGCGCTCCCGCGGGGCGAGCAGGGCGACGGCGTCGTGCAGCGCCGGACGCAGCACGTCGGTGAAGAGGTCGTCCGGGGAGGCGCCGTTCGCGGCGCCGGAGAGCGCCAGGTCGCGGGAGGCCCGCAGGTCGAGCCGGACGAGGGCGTCGTGGACCTCCCGACGCAGCGCCGCCAGCAGCGGGGCCCGAACGGCCCCCGGCGGCGGTGTGCCGTCCATGCGTCTCAGGGTACTCTCCTGGTGCTCCGCCGTGATCAGGACGTTGGACATCCCGCGCGACCTCCAGGCGCCGGCCCGTGCCCGCACGGAGCTCGACAGCCTGCGCGGCACCCTCACGGAGCAGACGTTCAACGACACGCGGCTCCTGCTCTCGGAGCTCGTGACGAACAGCGTGCGCCACGGCGCGGGCGACGAGGTCCGCATCGTCCTCGACGTCCGCGGCGACGACCACGTGCGCTGCGAGGTCGTCGACGACGGCGACGGGTTCGTCCCGACCGCCCGCACCAAGCCCGACACCGAGGCCGGCGGCTGGGGCCTGGCGCTCGTCGAGCGCCTCAGCGCCGAGTGGGGCGTGCGCGAGGGCAGCACCCACGTCTGGTTCGAGCTGCGGCCCGCCGGCCGCGAGCCGGCCTAGCCGACCCGCGCGGTCAGCAGCGCCACGTCGTCGTCGAACTCGCGCCCGGCGTCGGGCGAGAGGACGTCGAGCAGGTGCTCGCAGAGCGCGGGCAGCGACGGCGGGGCGCCGGCGACCACGGCGACGAGCTCCGCCAGGCGGTCCTCCAGCCCGGTGCCGCGCCGCTCGACGATGCCGTCGGTGACCAGCACGAGGCGGTCGCCGGCCGCCAGCTCGACGACGGCCTCCGCGCGGGCGCCGTGGTCGAGGCCCAGCGGCGGCGAGACCGGCACGACGATCGTCTCGGCACCGCCGGCCGCCGGCGCGCGCAGCGGCGGCAGGTGCCCGGCGGTGGCGATGCGGGCGCTGCGCCGGTCGGCGCTGAGCTCGACGCAGACGGCGGTCGCCATCGCCTCGCCCTGCGCCACGAAGCGGTCGAGCAGCTCGAGCACGTCGCCCGGACCGGGGGCGACGAGCGCGTAGGCCCGCAGCGCGCTGCGCACCTGGCCCATGATCGCGGCGGCGTGCAGGCCCTTGCCGGCGACGTCGCCCAGGGCGAGGACCGCCCGGCCGTCGGGCGTCGCCACCGCGTCGTAGAAGTCCCCGCCGACGTGGACGCCGCGGGCGCGCGGCAGGTAGCGGGCGCAGAGCTCGACGCCGTCGAGGCGCGGCAGGCGCTCGGGCAGCAGGCTGCGCTGCAGGGTCTCGCCGATGCGCCGCTCGCGGCTGCGCAGCCGGGCGGTGCCCAGGGCCAGCGCCGCCCGGTCGCCGACGCGCACCAGCAGCGCCACGCCGTCGGCGCCGAGCGTGCCGCCCGGCGCCGTGCCCACCACGAGGACGCCCGCGACCTCGTCCTCGAGCACGAGCGGGACGGCCGCCAGCGCGCCGCCGTCCGGGCGCTCGCCGAGCTGCGGCTCGCGGGTGGCGAGGACGAGCTCGGCCAGGGCGGTCCCCGCGTCGCCGGGGCGCCCGCCGCCCACGGCGCGCAGCGGCCCGCCCTCCTCGGAGCGCAGCAGCACGGCGGCCTCCTCCACGCCCAGGACCCGCCGGGCCACGTCGAGCAGCGCGTCGATCACGCCGTCGAGGTCGGGCGCCGACAGGCCGGCGAGGACGATCCCCTCGAGCTGGCGGACGCGGTCGGCGGCCACCCGGGCGTCCGCCTGGGCCCGCTGCAGGTCGCGCTCGCGCCGGTGGCCCGCGCGCTGGGCGGCGATGAGGTCGTCGTTGAGCGCGAGGACCTGCTCGACCAGCGCGTCGCGCTCGCCCGCCGCCGGCTCGGCGACGACGAGGAGCGCCCCCTGGCCCGCGCGGGTGACGTGCAGCCGGTGGTCCTCGGCCTGCGTGGCGCCGCCGTCGAGGAGGCCGACGGTCAGCCGCGTCCAGCCCGTCCCCGCCTCGCGCAGGGCCGCCTCGAGCGCCGGGCGCTGGGGTCCCGCGAGCACGTCGGCCAGGGGGGCGCCCTGCAGCTCGCGTCCGGCCCACGCCTCGAAGGCCGGGCTCGCGGCCATGACGGTGCCCTGGTCGTCGACCTCCGCGGCGAGCACCGCGCCGGTCTCCCACAGCAGGTCGCGCAGGACGCCGAGGTCCGTGCCGGCCGTCATCGCGCCGCCGCGCGGGCGCGCAGCTCGAGCACGAGCGCCCGCGGGTCGGCGGCCAGGAGGTCGGCGCCCACGGCGCGGGCCCGCGCCTCGTCACCCGCGTACGCGCGCCCGCCCGCGACGAGCAGCGGCGGTGCCGGCAGGCGACGCAGCGCGGCGAAGACGGCGCCGGCGGCCAGCAGGTGCTGGGGCAGCGCCGTCGAGAGGGCGACGACGTCGGGCGCCTGCCGCTCCACGAGCTCCACGAGCGCGCCGGTCGGGCAGTCGGGTCCGAGGCAGTGCACCGTCCAGCCGTCGACCTCGAGGAAGTCGCGCACCATGCTCAGCCCGAGCGCGTGCAGCTCGCCGGGCGTGCCGGCCACCACCGCCGTCCCGCGGTCGGCCGCCACGTCGCCGTCCTCCTCGAGGCGGCCGACGAGCGTGGCGAGCACGGTCTGGGTGACCTGCGTGGCCAGGTGCTCCTGGGCGACGGAGATCCGCGCCTGCTCCCAGCGGCGGCCGACCTCCTCCATCGCGGGGGCGAGCACCTCGAGGTACAGGCGCTGTGCGGGCACGCCGGCCGAGCAGGCGTCGACGACGAGGGCCCGGGCCAGGGCCGGGTCCGGGGTCAGGAGGGCGTCGACGTAGCCCTCGAGCAGCCCGTCGAGCGCACCCTGCGGCTCGGCGTGCACCCGGCGAGCCTACCCGTGACCCGCACACCGGCTAGCGTCGAGGTCCGTGTACGTGTCGATGTCGCGGCTGCGGGTCGAGGACGACCGCGTCGACGAGCTCGTGGAGGCCTTCCGCGGCCGCGCGCGGCTGGTGGAGGGCCACGAGGGCTTCGTCGACCTCCAGGTCTGGCGGTCCGACCGCGACCGCACCGAGGTGCTCATGGTCTCGCGCTGGCGCGACCGTGCCGCCTTCACGGCGTACATGCGCTCGGTCGACCACCGCACGTCGCACGACCGTGTGCCCGGCGACCTGCAGGCGGCGATCCGGCTCGAGCGCCTCGACCACCTGCACACCTTCGAGGTCGTCGCCGAGTGACCCGCCGCACCGCGCCGCCCTCGGGGATGGCGCCGCCCACCGAGGCCGACGGCGTCGACCTCGTCGAGCTGGCCGCCGAGGTCATCCGCCGCTACGCCGCCGCCCGGCCCGAGGAGGCCGCCGAGTACGAGCCCGGGGTCTGGGAGGCGTGGGGCCGCCACGACAACCAGCACCTGCTCAACTGGGCCATCGGCGACGCCCGGCACGGCCTGGTGGACCTCGTCGAGCAGGCGCGATGGCTCGCCGGCGTGCTCGAGGCGCGCGACTACCCGCGCGAGCGGCTGGCCTTCGACCTGCGCCTGGCCGCCGACGTCGTCGACGAGCGTCTGGGCGATGACACGGTCGTCGCGCGACTGCGTGCGGCAGCTGCCGCTGTGGCCTAGGCGCGTTTGTCAGGCGCCCACAAGTGCGTCTTCGCCCGAAGGTCGTCAGACCCCAGGATGTGACGCCCTGTCAGGTCTACCGTCGGCCCACCCGTTGCACGAGTGAGGAGAGACGATGGGCCTGACGACAGGGAACTTCCCCCCGGTCGACCCGGCGACGTTCATGGAGAAGCCGCACCTGGAGCGCGTGAAGGTGCTCTCGCGGCACTGGGCGGAGTACGGGTTCGGCGCGCCGAAGATCACGGCGCTGATCTACATCGTGAAGCTGCTGGTGTTCTACGCCTTCGGCGGCTGGGTGATCGCCACCGCGACCTCCGGGATGAACGTCTTCGAGTTCTCCCAGAACTGGGACGAGCCGATCGTCTGGCAGAAGGTCGTGATCTGGACGATGCTCCTCGAGGGGCTCGGCGTCGCCGGCTCGTGGGGCCCGCTGGCCGGCCACTTCAAGCCGATGACCGGCGGCGTGGCGTACTACGCGCGCACCGGGACGATCCGCAACCCGCCGTGGCCCGACAAGGTCCCGGGCACGAAGGGCGACGCGCGCACGCCGCTCGACGTCCTGCTGTTCCTGGGCTTCGCCGGCTCGCTGGCCGTCGCGCTCGCGCTGCCGGGCTCGAGCAGCCACGGCATCGACGAGGCGGTGGGTGCCAACGAGGGGCTGGTCGAGATCGCGCCCGTCATCAGCGCGCTCGTCTTCCTCGGGCTCCTGGGCCTGCGCGACAAGGTCGCGTTCCTGCAGGCGCGCTCGGAGCAGTACGCGCCGGCCCTGATCTTCTTCGCGTTCTTCCCGTTCGTCGACATGATCGTGGCGGCGAAGCTGCTCATCGTGATCGTCTGGTGCGGGGCCGCGATCTCGAAGCTCGGCCACCACTTCGGCCAGGTCATCCCGCCGATGGTGTCCAACACGCCGTGGCTGAGCTCGCGCAAGGTCAAGCGGATGCACTACCGCAACTTCCCGGAGGACCTGCGGCCGGCGAAGGGCGCGCTGCGCCTGGCGCACGGCCCGGGCACCGCGGTGGAGTTCCTCACGCCGCTCGTGCTGCTGTTCTCGCACAACGAGACCGTCACGGTGTGCGCCGTCGTGCTCATGCTGGGCTTCCACCTGTTCATCACGTCGACGTTCCCGCTCGCCGTGCCGCTGGAGTGGAACGTCGGCTTCATGTTCATCACCGCGTTCCTCTTCCTCGGGTACCCCAACTGGGAGGGCTACGGCCTGGGTGACATGGACGTCGCGCTGCTGATCCCGGTGGTCGCCGCGCTGCTGTTCTTCCCGATCCTGGGCAACAACCGGCCGGACCTCGTGTCCTTCCTGCCCTCGATGCGCCAGTACGCGGGCAACTGGGCCTCGGCGATGTGGGCGTTCGCGCCGGGCTGCGAGAAGCAGCTCGACGAGCACATCAAGAAGCCGGCGCTCATGCAGCGCCAGCAGCTCGTCCCGCTCTACGGCGAGGACGAGGCCGAGGTGATCATGCAGCAGCTCCTGGGCTGGCGCGCGATGCACAGCCAGGGCCGCGGGATGAACTCCGTGATGATCAACCAGCTCGGCGAGGACATCGACACCTACACGCTGCGCGAGGCGGAGTTCTCGTGCAACGCGATCGTCGGGTTCAACTTCGGCGACGGGCACTTCCACGACGTGCGGATGCTCGAGGCGATCCAGCGCCGGTGCGGGTTCGCGCCGGGCGAGTTCATCGTCGTCTGGGTGGAGTCCGAGCCGATCGGCCGCAACACGCAGCAGTACCTCGTGTGGGACGCCGGCGTGGGCGTGGTCGAGCGGGGCGAGTGGAAGGTGAGCGACTGCGTCGCCGAGCAGCCGTGGCTGCCCAACGGCCCGGTCGCGCTCAACGTGAAGTGGCGCAAGGAGGGCTACGTCCGCCAGCGCCACGCCGCACCGTCCAAGACGGTGGGCGAGGGCCCGGAGCGGGCCGCTCCCGCCCTGGCATGACGTCAGCCGTGGTCGTCGGCAGCGGGCCCAACGGGCTCGCTGCCGCGCTCACGCTGGCGGCCGCGGGCCTCGAGGTCCGCGTCCTCGAGGCCGCCGACCGCCTCGGCGGCGGCACCCGCAGCAGCGAGCTCACGCTCCCCGGCCTCCTGCACGACGAGTGCTCGGCGGCCCACCCGCTCGCGCTCGACACGCCGTTCTCGCGCCGCTTCGACCTCGCCGCCCACGGCCTGACGTGGAAGTGGGCGCCCGTCGAGTACAGCCACCCGCTCGAGGGCGGGCGCGGCGCGGCCGCGTGGCGGTCGGTCGAGGCCACCGCCGACGCGCTGCCCGGCGGCGACGGGAAGCGCTGGCGCCGGCTGTTCGGCCCGTTGGCCGAGCACTTCGGCGACATCACCTCCGACTTCATGCGGCCGATGCTCCACGTGCCCGAGCACCCGGTCCGCCTCACGCGCTTCGGCCTGCCGTCCGGCATGCCCGCCGCGGTGCTCGCGCGCGCGTGGTCCTCGGACGAGGCACGCGCTCTGTGGGCCGGCGTCGCCGCGCACGCCTTCCGCCCCTTCTCGGCGCTCATGAGCTCCGCCGTCGGCGTGACGCTCGGCACCGCCGCCCACGCCTACGGCTGGCCGGTCGCCGAGGGCGGCTCGCAGGCGATCTCGAGGGCGATGGTCGCCCTGCTCGAGGAGCACGGCGCGACGCTCGAGACCGGCGTCGAGGTGACGTCGCTGGCCGAGCTGGGCGACGCGGACGTCGTCATGCTCGACCTCGCCCCCGCTGACGCCGTGCGCGTCGCCGGCGATCGCATGCCCCGTCGCGTCCGGCGGGCCCTGCAGCGCTTCCGCCACGGGCCGGGGGCCTTCAAGGTCGAGTTCGCCGTCGAGGGCGGGGTGCCGTGGGCGCACGAGCCGTCGCGCCAGGCCGGCACCGTCCACGTCGGCGGGACGTTCGCGGAGATCGCCGCCGCCGAGCGCGAGGTCCACCGCGGGCGGATGCCCGAGCGGCCGTTCGTGCTGGTCTGCCAGCAGAGCCTCGCCGACCCGTCGCGCGCGAAGGACGGCGTGCACCCGGTGTACGCGTACGCCCACGTCCCGTCGGGCTGGACGGGCGACGCCACGGGCGCGATCGAGGCCCAGCTCGAGCGCTTCGCGCCGGGCTTCCGCGACCGCGTGCGGGCCAAGCACGTGCGCGACGTCTCCGGCATGGCGTCCTACAACGCCAACTACGTCGGCGGCGACATCGTCACGGGCGCCAACGACGCACGCCAGATGGTGTTCCGCCCGCGGGTCGCCCTGGATCCGTACGCGACGGGGATCGACGGCGTCTTCCTCTGCTCGGCGGCGACGCCCCCGGGGGCCGGCGCCCACGGGATGTGCGGCTACAACGCCGCGATGTCCGCGCTCGAGGGCGCGGGGATCGCGCCGGCCGGCGACGCGGCGCCCCTCGCGGAGGCGCCGGTCGCGGTCGGCGGCTGGTAGGCGGCGTCGCCTAGGAGGAGGCCACGGGCTGCGCGTACTGCTCGCGCAGCGGGCCCTTGCTGATCTTGCCGGTGGGCGTCTTGGGCAGCTCACCGTGCAGCTCGACGAACTTCGGCACCTTGAACTTCGTCAGGCGCTCGGCGAGGAACGCCTTGACCTCGTCGGCGTCGACCTCGACGTCGGGCTTGGGCGTGACGACGGCCATGACCTCCTCACCGCGGTGCGGGTCGGGGATGCCGATCACGGCGCACTCGAGCACGCCGGGGTGCTCGTAGAGGACCTCCTCGATCTCGCGCGGGTAGATGTTCTCCCCGCCCCGGATGATCATGTCCTTCGTGCGGTCGACGATGAAGAAGTAGCCGTCCTCGTCCTGGATGCCCACGTCGCCGGTGTGCATCCAGCCGTCGGGCTCGATGGTCTGGCGCGTGGCCTCCTCGTTGTGGAGGTAGCCGGCCATGATGTTGGGACCGCGCAGCATGATCTCGCCCCGCTCGCCGCGCTCGGCGCGGGTGCCGTCGGGGCGGCGGATCTCCATCTCCTGGCCGCGCACCGGCAGGCCGATCGAGCCGACCTTCTGCTTGCCGTAGTACGGCGTCAGCGACGACACGCAGGTGCTCTCGGTGAGCCCGTAGCCCTCCATGATCCGCAGCCCGAAGCGGTTCTGGAACGCCTCGAGCAGCTCGAGCGACAGCGGCGCGGCGCCGCAGATGACGTAGCGCAGCGAGGTCTCGCGCGGCGTCTCGTCCTCGCCGGCGGCGTGCAGCAGCGCCGAGAGGATCGTCGGGACGGCCGAGAAGGACACCGGCCGGAGCTCGTCCACCGTCTCCCAGAACGTCGAGGCGGCGAAGCGCTCCCACATGACGACCTCGCAGCCGGTCATGAGCGGCACCGCGAACGTCGCGATCTGCGCGTTGGCGTGGAAGAGCGGGAGGATCATCCCGAGGCGGTCGCCGGCGGTGAGCGGCAGCAGCTCGCCGGCCTGCGCCGCGTTGGCGTAGACGTTGCCGTGCGTGAGCATCGCGCCCTTGGGCTTGCCGGTCGTGCCCGAGGTGTAGAGCAGCGCGGCGAGGTCGCCGGGCTCGCGGGTGCACTCCGGCGGCGCGTCGGTCGTCTCGCGCAGCGCGTCGAACGAGCCGCCGTCGACCGAGAGGACGTCGCGCAGGTCGGGCATCTCGCCGCGGACCCCTTCGAGGATCCCGGCGCCGCGCTCGTCGGTCACGACCGCGACGGCCTTCGAGTGCCCGATGACGTAGCCCGCCTCGGGGCCGGTGAACTGCGGGTTGACGGGCCCGAAGACGCCGCCGGCCTTGAGGATCCCCCACCAGGCCTCGAGGAAGGCGAGCTGGTTGGGGAGCATCACCGAGACGACGTCGCCGTGCTCGACGCCCTTGGCCGCGAGGCCTGCGGCGATGCGGTCGGTCCGCTCGTCGAACTCCTTGAACGTGACGCTCTCGTCCTTCCAGCGCACGAGCGGCTGGTCGGGGTGCGCGCGGGCTTGGGTGCGCAGGAACTCGGCCAGGTTGCGCATGCGTCAGGCCTCCTCGGCAGGGGTCGGGGTCATCGCGTCCGAACCTCCCATCCCGCACGGGCCATTCGCGTGTCCCGCGGCGCCGATGCGGGCGCGGCGGCTTGTCGGCGCGCCCCAACTGCCGCTGCTCAGTCGTCGACCGCGCGGACGTGGACCTCCTCGCCGTGGGGGCCGAAGATCGCGAGGAGCTCGCACGGCCCGTCGACGCCGCTGAGGGCGTGCGGCGTCATGCAGTCGAACTCGGCGGCCTCACCGGTCTCGAGGACGTGCTCGCGGTCGCCGAGGACCAGGCGCAGCCGGCCGCTGAGGACGTACACCCAGTCGCGGCCGGGGTGGACGCGCAGCTCGGGCGTGCCGCGACGGACGGGCAGGCGGACCTTGAAGGCGTGGTGGCCGGGGCCCTCGGGATGGCGGTTGAGCGGCCAGAACGTCGCCCCGCCGCGCTTGCGCGGCGCGCTGTGGATGCGCGGGTCCTCCTGCGGGGGCGGGCCGAGCAGCTCGTCGGTGCTGACCCCGAGCGCGCGGGCCAGCGGCGGCAGGTGGTCGAGGGTGAGCCGGCGGGCGCCCGTCTCGAGGCGGCTCAGCGTCGAGGTGTCCATGGCCGCGGCCGCCGCGACGTCCGCGAGCGTCAGCCCCCGTTCGGTGCGCAGGTCGCGCAGCCGGGCGGCCACGCGCGCCTGCAGCCCGCCGGCGTCGTCAGCGTCGATGTTTGCCGACATGGCACAAGAGCTTGCCACAGCGGGCGAGCGGCCTCACGATGGGGAGCATGAGCTGGGACTGCATCGTCGTCGGAGGTGGCGCCGCCGGGCTGAGCGCGGCGCTCGTGCTCGGCCGGGCGCGGCGCCGGACCCTCGTGCTCGACCCCGGCGGCCAGAGCAACCTGCCGGCGCACGGCATCGGCGGCCTGCTCGGCCACGACGGCCGCCCGCCCGCCGAGCTCTACGCGCTGGGCCGCGACGAGCTCGCGCGCTACCCGACCGTCGAGGTGCGCGACGCCCGAGCTGCCGCGCTCTCGGGCGAGGACGGCGCGTTCGTCGTGGCGCTCGAGGGCGGCGGGGAGGAGGTCGCGCGCCGTGTCCTGCTCGCCACCGGCGCCGAGTACGCCGCGCCCGAGCTCCCGGGGATCGCCGAGCTGTGGGGCGACACCGTCTTCCACTGCCCGTTCTGCCACGGCTGGGAGGCGCGCGACGGCCGCCTCGCCGTCCACGGGTCGGCCCACGCCGCGCACCGCGCGCTGCTCCTGCGCGGCTGGAGCGACGACGTCGTCGTGCTGGCCGAGGGCCCCCCGGGCCTGACCGACCAGGACCGTGAGCTGCTCGAGCGCGCCGGCGTCCCGATCGAGGAGCGCCGCGTGGTGCGCGTCCGCGCCGAGGGCGGCCGGCTGGCCGCGGTGGTCTTCGCCGACGGCGACGAGCTGGCGCTCGACGGCCTGCTGGTCGGCGCGCCGCTGCAGTGGCGCACGGACCTCGCGACGGCCGTCGGCGCGGCGCTCACGGCGACCGGTGCGCTCGACGTCGACGAGCACGGCCAGACGACGGTCCCCGGCCTGTGGGCCGCGGGCGACGTCGGGTCGCAGATGCCCAACGTCGCGCGGGCGATCCACATGGGCCACCAGGCGGCGGCGATGGTCGTCTTCTCCTTCGTGGTCGACGAGCACGGCATCGCCTCGCCCGTCCCGCCGCGCTCAGCAGCGCAGCCGGCGTGACGCCCGCCTGACCGCGCCGCTGCGCCGCAGCACGCGCACGGCGACCCGCGCCGCGCGCGGGAGCGTCACGGCGTAGGGCCTGGCGCGGACGGTGCGCGTCCGCCGGCCGGCGGTGAACGTCGCGCGGCGCACGCCGGGGCTGCGGACCGCCAGCCTGACGCGCCCGCGCGGCAGACAGCGGGCGCTGAGCAGCGGCGCGCGCTGCGCCGACCCGCGCGACGGCGCCGGCCGCGGGGCGAGGTGCGGCGGCCGCGCGTCGGCGAAGCGCACGACGCCGCCGAGGACGCCGAGCAGGATCGCGCCGTCCGGCGCGACGGTGATCGGCGCGTAGTTGTTGTTGAAGCCCAGCGACGCGCCGCCCAGCGCCTTCCACCGGGTCGAGCCGTCGCGCACGTCGAGCGCCGTGAGGTACCACGCGTCGCTGCCCTGGTCCTTCGTGTACGTGTAGACGAGGCCCGTCTCGAGCGAGAGCTTCGGGACGACGGACGGCGCGCGCTCCTCGGACGTCCACACGACGCGACAGCCGCGGCCGTCCTCGTCGAGGTCGACGCGCGCGAGGCCCGGCGCCGCCGACGAGCCCCCGGCCAGCGACGACGCGAGCTGGTAGCCGTGGTTGTTCTCGACGACGATCGTGCGGCCCGCGACGATGAGCGACTGGTCGGTCGCCGACGCGCCCGGGCGGAAGACCGGCTGGCGGCAGACCACGCGCTCGCCGTCCGCCTCCCGCCCGCGCTGGGCCACCACGACGTGCATCGGGTCGGCGTTGTCGGTGAACGCCACGAGGTCCTCGCCCATCAGCGTGGGCGTGGTCCCCGACCCGGCCTGCGTCTGGCCCGGCTTGACGACGCCGACGTCGTCGTAGGCCAGCCGCCAGACCGCCCGCGGGACGCCGTCGTCGCCGGCCTCGAAGCGGTAGAGCGCGGCGTCGGTGACGAGCGAGACACTGCCGTCGCGGTCGACGGCGAAGGAGTTGCCGATGCCCTCGCCGGTCGGCGTCGCCCGCACCGTGCCCGAGGCGAGGTCGACGGTCCCCACGACACCGCGCGAGGTGGCGAACCAGATGCGCCCCGACCAGTCGGGCAGTGCGCTGATGACCGAGTCGCCGTCCGCGACGGCGCTCGTCAGGGCGACGTCGGCGACCTGGCGCAGCGACGGCTCGGGCCCGACCTGGACGACGCGCACGTGGCGGTCGGCGGTCGGGATCACCGCCCGGTCGCGGTCGTCGAGGAAGAAGTAGCCGCCCCCGCCGAACGACGTGAGCGGGTTGCCGGTGCCGGCCAGCGGGTTGCGCGGCGGGAGGTCCAGCGCCGCGCGCTCCTCGAGGGTCACCGGGTCGAGCACCCGCAGCGTCGGCTGGGCCAGCCCGACGCACACCGTCACCGCCTGCCCGCGCGAGTCGAAGGTGATCGACGCGCACTCCTGGACGAAGAGCCGCGACGCCGTCCGCCGTGTCCCGTCGCCCAGCGGCGCGACGCGACCCGGCGCGACCGTGTCGGTCTGGAACGCGTCCTCGTGGAGGTTGGAACGGCCGTTGGGCGCCATGTGCGGGTGGCGCGGCACGGCGAAGGCGCCGTCGAACGGCCGGGGCTCGACCGCGGCGCCGACGTACACCGGCGCGCTGCCGCGCGTGACCTCCGGGATGGGCAGCTGGGCGCCCGCGGGCGCGGCGGCGCCGAGGACCAGGGCGACGACGGCGGCGAGCAGGCGGCGCGACACCGCCGCGAGCCTATGCCGGAAGCTGGAGCGCCTGCCGGCGCACGGCCCCCGGCGGCGTCCCGACGACGCGCTTGAACGCCCGGGCGAACGCCGCCTCCGAGCGGTAGCCCAGGCGCGCGGCGAGCTCGCCGACCGTCGTCTCACCGGCGCGCAGCGCCTCCGTGGCCACCTGCATGCGCCAGCGCGTGACGTACTGCATCGCCGGCTCGCCGACGAGGTCGGTGAAGCGCGCCGCGAAGGCCGAGCGCGACATGGCCACCTCGCGTGCGAGGGCGGCGACCGTCCAGTCGCGCGCCGCGTCGCGGTGGATGAGCGCGAGGGCGGCGCCGACCTGCGGGTCGCGCAGGGCGCCGAGCCAGCCGCGGCGCGCCGACGGGTCGTCCTCCAGCCAGGCGCGGATGGCCTGGATGACCAGGACGTCGGCGAGTCGCGTGATGACCGCCTCGCCGCCGGGGCGCAGGTTGCGCGCCTCGGCCGCGATGAGCCGGACGGTGCCGTCGGTCAGCGCGTTGTCCAGCCCGCGCGCGGCCGGGACGACGAGGGTCGGCGGCAGCAGCGCGACGAGGCTGCGCGCCGCCGGGTGGTCGAAGCGCACGGCGGCGCAGACCATGGTGGTCGGCGCCCCGTCCCCGCCGTGGCGCAGCAGCTCGTAGCGCGGCGTGAGCAGCGTGCGGTCGAGGCTGAGGATGCCCGGTGCCGGGGCGCCGGGGTCGCTGCGCAGGACGTGGCCGTGGCCGTGCGGGACGAGCGCGAGGTCGCCGGGCCCGAGCTCCACCGGCTCGCCGCCCGGAGCCTCGAGCCGCGCGCGGCCCGCCGTGACGACGTGGAACCAGAGGTAGCCGTCCATCGCCATGAGCTCCATGCCCCACGGCGCGGTCAGCTCGGAGCGGCAGTAGAAGGCGCCGTCCATGTGCAGCGCGTGCAGGGCCTCGCCGAGCGGGTCGGCGAGGGGGAGGCGGTCTGGCGTCTGCATGCGCCCATCATCCCGGCGCGCGCACCGCGCGTCCGACGCCCGTGGACGATCGGGCATGGATCACCGACGAACGGTCATTCACACGCCGGGCGCTGCGGCGCAAGCTGGACGCCATGACCACCACCAGCACCATCACCCTCCTCGGCGGCACCGGCAAGACCGGCCGCCGGATCGCCGAGCGCCTCGAGGCCGCCGGCGCCGACGTCCGGCTCGGCTCGCGCCGCGGCACCCCGCGCTTCGACTGGGAGGACGCGTCCACCTTCGCCCCGGCGATCGCGGGCTCGCAGGCCCTGTACGTCGCCTACGCCCCGGACCTCGCCGTGCCCGGCGCGGGTGAGGCGGTCGCCGAGGTCGCGCGGCTGGCCACCGAGGCCGGGGTGCGGCGGCTCGTGCTCCTCTCGGGCCGCGGCGAGGAGGAGGCCCAGCGCGCCGAGCAGCTCGTCGCCGAGCACTTCCCGGGCCGCACCGTCGTGCGCTGCAGCTTCTTCGCCCAGGGCTTCAGCGAGAGCGCGTTCGCCGAGGGCATCGCCGCGGGCGAGCTCGCCCTCCCGGTCGGTGACGTGCGCGAGCCGTTCGTCGACGCCGAGGACATCGCCGACGTCGCCACCGAGGCCCTGCTGCAGGACGGCCACGCCGGCGAGGTGTACGAGCTGACCGGTCCGCGGCTGCTGAGCTTCGCGGAGGCGGCGGCCGAGATCGGCGCCGCGCTCGGGCGCGAGGTGGGCTTCGTGACGGTGCCGCTCCAGGCCTACCTGGCCGAGCTGGAGCGGGCGGGCGAGCCGGCCCAGGTCGGCGAGCTGCTGGGCTACCTGTTCACCGAGGTGCTCGACGGGCGCAACGCGCGGACGACCGACGGCGTGCAGCGCGCCCTCGGGCGTGCGCCGCGCGACTTCGCCGACTACGCGCGCCGCGCCGCGGCCGAGGGGGCGTGGGACTGACCGCGATGACCGAGCCGCGAGCGAGCGGGAGCGGGGTAGCGTGCCCCCGCCCGCCCGCAGCCGGTCCGTGCGTCAGGCCTTGGCGGCCTGGCGCAGCGCGTCGCGGAAGGCCCGGTCGGCGGCCCGGACCGCCTGACGGTGGGCCTTGCGTGCGGCGCGCAGGCTCGTGTGGGCGGCGCGCAGCGCCGCGTTGCGGGTCCGGCGGGCCTCGGCGATCGCCGCGCGGCGCTCGGCCTCCGGCTTGGCCTTCGCGGCCTCGACGGCGGTGCGGAAGGCGCTGCGGGCGTCCTTGACCGCGGTGCGGTGGGCGGCGACCGCCTCGCGCAGGGTGGCGCGCGCGGCGCGCACGGCGGCGGCGCGGTCGGTGCACGCCTTGGCCGCGGCCGCCTCGCCGGCGTCGGAGAAGCGGGGGGAGGCCTCGACGCGCTGCACGCAGCGGTCGCCGGTCGGCTTCGTGGGGTCCTGCTTGGCGACGGCGGGGACCGTCGCGCCGGCGGCGGCGCCGGTGGCCGCCAGGACGAGGAGGAGCTTGCGCATGCGACCAGGATCGGCGTCGCGCGCGGGTTCGCGCACCCCGCTCTCACACGATCCTCAGGGATGCCGGCGGCGGCGATCGCGCCCGCGGGCAGGTAGCGTCGCGTCCCTATGCGCGTCTTCGCCTCCGCCGTCCTCGCCGCCGCGGCCCTCGGGCTCGCCGCCTGCGGGGACTCCGACGACTCCGGGGGGTCGTCGTCCGACAAGGACCCCAAGGCCATCCTGACCGACGTGGCCAGCGCCGTGCGCGGCCTCGAGAGCTACCACCTCGACATGAAGGTCAAGGACAAGGACGGTCCCGGCACGCTGACCGCGGACGTCAACAAGGACGGCGACTTCAAGATGACGCTGTCCCAGAACGGGCAGGGCTTCGACGTCCTCGTCGTCGACAAGGCGACCTACCTCAAGGCCGACGGCGGCTTCTGGAAGAGCCAGGCCAGCGGCCAGCAGGGCGAGCAGCTCGCCCAGGCCCTCGGCGGCAAGTGGGTCAAGTCCAAGCAGTTCGCCGCGACCGACCTCACCGGGGTCGTCGGGATGCTCCAGCCCGAGACGCTGGCGCACTGCCTGACCACCGACGTCGGCAAGGTCACCAAGAAGGGCGACGGCGAGGTGGGCGGCCAGAAGGCAGTCGTCCTGGCCGACGACGGCTCGAACCCCGGCGGCGTCGCGGGCGAGCTCTACGTCGCGGCCGAGGGCAAGGCGCTGCCGCTGCGCATCGTCCAGACCGGCACCAAGCGCACGCCCGGCCAGGGCGACAAGCGCTGCGGCAGCGACAGCGGGGACACGTCGTCCTCCGACGTCACGCTGAGCAAGTTCGACGAGCCCGTCGACATCGCCGCGCCGAAGGACACCGTCGACCTCGACGCGCTCCAGCAGTCCCAGCAGCAGGGCTCGAGCTAGCCCGCTCGCCGCATACGCGGGCGGTGGCGGCGGCCGGCCTCAGGCCGTCGTCGCCGCCGCCCGCAGCGCGCGGTCGACCGCGTCGGGCTCCAGCAGGTGCTCGACGACCATCATCGCCGCGCCGATCACGCCGGCCCGGTCGCCGAGCCGGCTCGTGACGATCCGCAGGTCGCGCGTGGCGAGCGGCAGCGAGCGCTGGAAGACGACCTCGCGCACCCCCGCGAGCAGATGCTCGTGGACCTCGCCGATGTCCCCGCCCACGACGATGACCCGCGGGTTGAAGAAGTTCACGCAGGCGGCGAGGACCTGGCCGAGGGCGCGGCCGCCCTCGCGCACCGTGCGGATCGCGCCCGCGTCGCCCTCGCGCACGAGGCGCACGACGTCGCGGCTGGTGCGCGCGTCGTAGCCGGCGGCGGCGAGCTGCTGGGCCAGCGCCCGGCCGCCGGCCACGGCCTCGAGGCAGCCCGTGTTGCCGCAGCGGCAGACGACGTCCTCGCGGTCGGTCACGACGATGTGGCCGATGTCGCCGGCCGCACCCTCGGCGCCGCGGTGGATGCGCCGGTCGCTGACGATCCCGCAGCCGATGCCGGTGCCGACCTTCACGTAGAGCAGGTGCTCGACGTCGCGCCACGTGGCCCAGTGCTCGCCCGCGGCCATGATGTTCACGTCGTTGTCGACGAGGACGGGGACGTCGGCGCCGAAGTGCTCGGCGAACCACTCCGGGATGGGGAAGCCGTCCCAGCCGGGCATGATCGGCGGGTTGACCGGCTGGCCGGAGTCGTGGGCGACGGGGCCGGGGATGCCGATGCCGATCCCGCGCACGTCACCGGGGGCGCGACCCGCGTCGGCCAGCAGGCCGCCGAAGCGCCCGTGGACCAGCCCGAGCACCGCCTCCGGCCCGTCGGCGATGTCGCGCTCGAGCGCCACCTCGGCCAGCGGCGTCCCCGCGAGGTCGCTCACCGCCAGGCGCGAGTGGGTGGCGCCGAGGTCGGCGGCCAGGACGACGCCGGCGCGGTGGTTGAAGGCCAGGCGCCCCGGCCGCCGGCCGCCCGTCGAGGCGCTGTCGCCGGCCTCGACGATGAGCCCGCTGGCCAGCAGCGCGTCGACGCGCTGGGTGACCGTCGAGCGCGCGAGGCCGGTGTGCTCGGCCAGCGCGGCGCGGGTGACGGCGTGGCCGTCGCGGATGACGCGCAGCACGGTGCCGGCTCCCGCCGCCGCCGGGCCTGAGCGCGCGCCACCCCCGTCCGTGTTGGCCATCGGGAGCCGTTGTACCAGACTCCCGACCGAGTTCCGACGGGCTTCCGTCTAGAACGTGGCGAACTTCTGCTTGACTTCCGTCGGAAGTCCGGACTACGGTCGCCTCGCATGTCGCTGCGGGTCGCAGTCGCCGGAACCGGCTTCATCGGTGCCGTCCACGCCCAGGCCGCCAGGGCCGCGGGCGGGACCGTCGTCGGGGTCGCCGCCTCGACGCCCGAGCGCGGGCGCGCCGCGGCCCAGCGGCTCGGGGCCGAGCGCGTCTTCGAGGACGCCGCCGAGCTCGTCACGGCCGACGACGTCGACGTCGTCCACGTCTGCACGCCCAACCACCTGCACGAGGAGCTCTCGCGCCTCGCGCTCGAGGCGGGCAAGCACGTCGTCTGCGAGAAGCCGCTGGCGCTGGACCTGGCGGGCGCCCGGCGCCTGGCCGACGTCGCCGCCGCCGCCCCGGGCCGCACCGCGGTGCCCTTCGTCTACCGCTACTACCCCACGGTCCACGAGGTCCGCCACCGCGTCGCCGCGGGCGAGGCCGGCGCCGTGCACCTCGTCCACGGCAGCTACCTGCAGGACTGGCTGCTCACGCCCGACGACGACAACTGGCGCGTCGACGCCGACCTCGGCGGCGCCTCGCGCGCCTTCGCCGACATCGGCTCGCACTGGTGCGACCTGGCCGAGTTCGTCACGGGCCACCGCGTCACCCGCGTGAGCGCGCGCACGACGACCGCGGTGCCCGAGCGCCGGCGCGACCCCGGGCGCGCGGCGTTCGCCCGCGCGAACGGCGACGACGCCGTCGCCCGTCGCGTCACCACCGAGGACGCGGCCATCGTGCAGTTCGAGACCGACGGCGGCGCGCTGGGCTCCGTCGTGGTCAGCCAGATCTCCGCGGGGCGCAAGAACCGCCTGTGGCTCGAGGTCGACGGCGCGCACGAGGCGCTCGTCTTCGACCAGGAGGACGCCGAGACGCTGTGGCGGGGCCGCCAGGACATGGCGACCACCATCCGCCGCGACCCGGCGACCCTGTCCCCCGAGGCGGCGCGGCTGGCGATCCTGCCGGCCGGCCACCCGCAGGGCTACCACGACTGCTTCCGGCTCTTCGTCGCGGACGTCTTCGCGGCGATCGAGACCGGCGAGGCGCCCGACGGGCTGCCGACCTTCGCCGACGGCGTGCGGGCCGCGCAGATCACCGAGGCGGTGCTGGCCTCCGCGCGCGAGCAGCGATGGGTCGACGTGGCGGCGGGCGAGCCGGCGGGGGTGGCGTCGTGAAGCTCGGCTTCCTCACCGCATGCATGCCCGAGCGCTCGCTGGACGACATCGCCGCCTGGGCGTCGATGCAGGGCTTCGAGGCCCTCGAGCTCGCGGCCTGGCCGGGGGCGGGCGACCGGCCGTTCACCGCGACGCACCTGCACGCCGACCGCTTCGACGAGGCTGAGGCCGACCGCGTGCGCACCGCGCTCGAGACGCGCGGGCTGACGCTCTCGGCTCTGGCCTACTACGACAACAACCTCCACCCCGACCCGCAGGAGCGCGCGGCCGTCCACGCGCACGTGCGCGCGTGCATCGACGCGTCGGCGGCGCTCGGCTGCCCGCCGGTGGGGACGTTCATCGGGCGCGACCCGTCCAGGTCGGTCAGCGAGAACCTGCGCGAGGCGGAGGAGGTCTTCAAGCCGCTCGTCGACCACGCCGGCCAGCGCGGCGTGCGGCTGATGATCGAGAACTGCGTCATGGAGGGCTGGCACCCCGACGGCGCGCCGGGCAACCTCGCCTACTCGCCCGAGCTCTGGGAGTGGATGTTCGACCAGGGCCTCTGGCTGAACTTCGACCCCTCGCACCTGCTGTGGCTGGGCATCGACCCGGTCGCGGCGCTCAAGCCCTACGTCGGGCGCGTCGCGCACGCGCACGCCAAGGACGCCGAGACCTTCCCGGAGCAGCGCAACCGCTTCGGCTTCTTCGGGCGGCTGTCCACGCGCGACGAGG
Organism: Conexibacter sp. SYSU D00693; assembly: GCF_017084525.1. Taxonomy (GTDB): domain Bacteria; phylum Actinomycetota; class Thermoleophilia; order Solirubrobacterales; family Solirubrobacteraceae; genus Baekduia. The sequence continues at coordinate 1,944,469 of NZ_CP070950.1, read as the reverse complement.
ACCCGTGGGACATGGGCTGGTGGCGCTATCGCATCCCCGGGCTGGGCGAGGTCGACTTCCGCCGCTACGTCGACACGCTCTACGAGGGCGGCTTCGACGGGGTGCTGTCGGTCGAGCACGAGGACCCGGTGTGGGGCGGCACGCCCGAGCGCATCGAGCAGGGCCTGCGCGTCGCCCACACCCACCTGCGCCCGATGGTGGTCGGATGACGGCGGTCCTCGAGGTCCGCGGGCTCACGAAGGAGTTCCCGGGCGTCAAGGCGCTGCAGGGCGTCGACCTGGAGGTCCGCGCCGGCGAGGTCCACTGCCTGCTGGGACCGAACGGCGCCGGCAAGTCGACGCTCATCAAGTGCGTGTCGGGCGCGCACGAGCCGACGTCCGGCGAGGTGCTCTTCGGCGGCGAGCCGCTGCCGTCGGGCGACCCGGCGGGCTCGCTGGCGCGCGGCGTCGCGACGATCTACCAGGAGCTCGACCTCGTCGAGGACCTCACCGTCGCGGAGTCGATCTTCCTCGGCCACGAGCCGCGCCGGCGGCTGCTGATCGACCGCCGCAAGATGGAGGAGGACGCGCGGGCGATCCTCGCGCGCCTGGACCACGACGCGATCCCGCCGCGGGCCCGGATCCGCGCGCTGCGCCCGGCGGCGCAGCAGGTCGTCTCCATCGCCCGCGCGCTGTCCAACGCCGAGGTTCGGCTGCTCATCATGGACGAGCCCTCGGCGATCCTCGACGAGGGCGAGGTCGAGACGCTGTTCGGGGTCGTGCGGCGCCTGTGCGAGGAGGGCGTCGGCGTCATCTACATCTCGCACCGCCTCGACGAGATCCGCCGCATCGGCGACCGCGTCACGGTGCTGGCCGACGGGCGCACGACGGCGGTCGGCATCCCGGCCTCGACGCCGACCGACGAGCTCGTGGCGCACATGATCGGCCGCCGCGTGGAGCAGCTCTACCCGCAGCGCCCGACCGCGACGGGGGACGTGCTGCTCGAGGTGCGCGGGCTGCGGCTCCTGCCCGCCGTGCGCGGCGTCTCGCTGGAGGTCCGGGCCGGCGAGGTCGTCGGCCTCGGCGGCCTCGTGGGGTCGGGGCGCAGCGAGCTGCTGCACGCGATCTACGGCATCGACGTGCCCGAGGAGGGGGAGGTGGTCGTCGGAGGGGAGCCGCTGGCCCCGGGCTCCCCGGCCCGGGCGATCCGCGCCGGCCTCGGGCTGGCGCCCGAGGACCGCAAGTCCCAGGGGCTCGTGCTCGACTGGTCCCTGGCCAAGAACGCGAGCCTCGCGGACCTCGGGCGCTTCTCCCGTCGCGGGCTGCTGGACGTGCAGGCCGAGCGCGAGCAGGTCGCCGCGCGCCTGCGCGACCTGCACACCGTGCCCGACGACGTCGAGCGCGCCGCGCGGCTGCTGTCGGGCGGCAACCAGCAGAAGGTCGTGCTGGCGCGGTGGCTGCTGCGCGAGTGCCGCGTCCTGCTGCTCGACGAGCCCACGCGGGGCGTCGACGTCGCCACGAAGGCCGAGCTCTACCGGCTGATCGCCGACCTCGCCCGGGCGGGGCTCGGCGTCCTGATGGTGTCCTCCGAGCTCGAGGAGCTCGCCGGCCTGTGCACGCGCGTGCTCGTCATGCGCGAGGGCGAGGTCGTCGCCGAGCTCGACGGCGAGCAGGCCACCGAGCGCGAGCTGCTGCGCCACGCCGTGGCGCCCACCGAGTCCCCCGTCCTGGCCGAGGAGGTCGCCTAGATGTCGACGGTCGCCGACCGTCCCCAGCCGCGCGGGATCGCCCGCCTGCGCGGGCTGGAGCTCCAGGAGTACGCGCTGGCGCTCGTCGTCGTCGCGCTGTTCGTCACGGGGGCGATCCTCAAGCCGGACACGTTCCCGACCTGGGACAACATCCGCAACATGCTCACGCAGGCCAGCGTCATCGGCGTGCTGGCGGTGGGCATGACGTTCGTCATCGCGACGGCGGGCATCGACCTGTCGGTCGGGTCCATGGTCGCGGCGGCGGGCGTCTTCGGCGGGATCATGGTCGACCCCGAGGGCGGCAGCCTGCTGTTCATCGTCTCGGCGATCGCGTTCGCGACGCTCATGGGGACCGTGAACGCGACGGCGGTCGCCTACGGGCGCGTCGTCCCGTTCATCGCGACACTCGCGATGTTCTCCATCGGCCGCGGTGTCGCGCTGCTGCTCAACGACAAGCTGCCGGTGGGCCTGCTCGACCTCAACGGCGGCTCGTTCGGCGACCCGGCGGCGTTCTCGCTGCTGTGGTTCGGGACGGGACGGGTGCTCGGGCTGCCGGTGTCGGTCTACGTCTTCCTCGGCGTGACGGTCGCCGGCTGGGTGCTGCTCAACCGCACCCGCTACGGGCGCTACGTCGTCGCCGTCGGCGGCAACCGGGAGGCGGCGCGCATCGCCGGCGTCCCGGTGCGCCGCGTCATCTTCAGCGTCTACGCGCTGTCGGGACTGCTCGCGGGCATCGCGACGGTCCTGCTCTGCGCGCGGCTGGGATCGGCCTCGCCGGTCAGCGGCAACCTCTACGAGCTCGACGCCATCGGCGCCGTCGTCATCGGCGGGACGAGCCTCGCGGGCGGCCGCGCCACGATCGTCGGGACGTTCCTCGGGGTCCTGACCTTCGCGCTCATCTTCAGCCTGATGACGCAGCTCAACCTGTCCACGGAGGTCCAGCAGGTCACGAAGGGGGCGATCGTCCTCGGCGCGGTCCTGCTGCAGCGGCCGGAGTCCCGGTGGTGATGGCCGGGATGCGGTCGTGCAGTCGCAACCACAGAGGAGGAGACACCGCATGACGTTCAAGCGACGTGCCACCGCGCTCGCGGGGGCCGGGCTGCTGGCACTGGGGGTCGCTGCGTGCGGCGACTCCGAGACCAAGACGGTGACGGTCTCGGCCGCCCCGGCCAGCGGCACCGCCGACGACTCGGGCCGCAAGGTCACGATCATCGCCAGCGTCCCGCCGACCGACCACGGCTGGCTGGGCGCCATCTCGAAGAACGCGAAGGCCGCGGCCGACAAGTTCCAGGACGTGGAGTTCAGCCTGCTCGAGGCGGCCGACGCCGACTCCCAGGCCCAGCAGATCGAGCAGGCGATCGCGCGCAAGCCCGACGCGCTCGTCGTCCTGCCCCAGGACGGCGAGGCGCTGACGCCGGTGGCCCAGAAGGCCGAGCGTGCCGGCATCCCGGTGGTCAACATCGACCGACTGTTCAGCAAGCCCGACGCGGCGACGTCGACGATCCTGGGCGACAACTACCAGATCGGCGTGCTGGCGGCGGGCTACATCGCCGAGCAGCTCAAGTGCCAGGGCAACGTCGTGGAGATCCAGGGCCTGGCCGGCATCTCGGTCACCGAGGACCGCTCGAAGGGCTTCACCGACGAGCTCAAGAAGCGCTGCCCGAACGGGGGCGTGAAGGTCGTCGCGCGCCAGCCGGGCGACTTCAACCCGGACACCGGGCTGAAGGTCATGGAGAACATCCTGCAGGCCCAGAAGAAGATCGACGCCGTGTACACGCACGACGACGACATGGCCCAGGGCGTCGTCCAGGCGATCCGCAACGCGGGGCGCGACGACGAGATGTTCCTCACGGGCGTGGGCGGCTCGCAGGACGCGATGAAGCAGATCGCCGCGGGTGGTCTGTACCGCGCGACCTTCCTCTACAACCCGAACATGGCCGCGTCGGCGGTGAACATGGCGCGGCTGATCGCCAAGGGCGAGGGCTTCCCGGAGCTCGTCCCGCCGGAGGTGCCGCGGCAGGTCGTCGTCCCGGCCGCGACGGTGACGAAGGAGAACGTCGCCGAGTACGAGGAGTACGCCTTCAACTAGGCGTCTCGAGGTCGTGAGCCCGCCGGGCGCCCAGGGTTGGGGAGGCGTCCGGCGGGCTCCGTCGTCCGTCGCGGTGGGCGTGGCCGGGAGCCGTGCGAGGATGCGCGGCGGTGGAGGAGCCCGACGTCGCTCGGCCGGTGCTCGAGGCGCGCGGGCTCGTGCTGCGTCGCGGCGGCCGGCTCGTGCTCGACGGGGCGTCGCTGTCGGTGGCCGCGGGCCACGTGACCGCCCTCGTGGCGCCGTCGGGGGCCGGGAAGTCGACGCTGCTGCGCTGCTGCACCGGGCTGCTGGTGCCGGACGCGGGGGAGGTCGTCGTGGCGGGGCGGCCGTTGGCGTCGTGGGACGCGCGCGAGCTGCGCCGGCGGGTCGGGCTCGTCCAGCAGCACCCGCGGATGCTGCCGGGCACGGTGGCGGACAACGTCGGGTGGGGCGTGGCGTCGCCCGACGTCGAGGGAGCGCTGCAGGCCGCGGGGCTGTCGCCGTCGTTCGCGCCGCGCGACGCGGCGCAGCTCAGCGGGGGCGAGCAGGCGCGGGTGGCGATCGCGCGGGCGCTGTCGCGGGACCCGGCGGTGCTGCTGCTCGACGAGCCGACGGCGGCGCTGGACGCCGAGGCCGCGGCGCACCTGGGGCAGACGCTGCGGGGCCTCGCGGCGCGGGGGATCGGCGTGTGCGTGGCCACGCACGACCTCGCGTGGTGCGCGACGGTCGCGGACCGCCGCGCGTCGCTGCCGGGACCGACCGAGCCTCGTGACCCTGTCATCTCCGGTCTGGGAGACCGGAGATGACAGGGTCACGGTGGTCGGGCGCCGGCGAGGACCGGCCAGCGTCCGTCGCGCGCGGAGCACGCCGTGGATGAGGCGGTCGTCCAGCTCGTGGTCGCGGTGGGCTTCGCGGTCCTCGCGGCGGCGCTCGCCTGGCGCTGGCGCCTGGGGCTCGACCGCGAGCTGGCGATCGCCGCCGCGCGGGCGACGGCGCAGCTCCTCGTCGTCGGCGCCTTCGTGGCCCTGGTCTTCGAGGCGCCGGGGCTGTCGGCGGTCTTCATCGCGGTGATGCTCACCACCGCGACCTTCGTCGCCGGCGGCCGTCTCGCCCCGCTGCCCGCCGCTCGCCGCACCGCCGCGGTCGCCATCGCCGCGCCGGCCCTGACCGCCCTCGGGCTGCTCGTCGCGACCGGCGCCTTCGACGCGGAGCCCCGCGCGATCGTCCCGGGCGCCGGCATCCTCATCGGCGGTGCCATGACCGCCGTCGGCCTCGCGGGCCGCCGCTTCCACGAGGGCCTCGTCGACGGCGCGGAGGAGGTCGAGGCCCGCCTCTCCCTCGGCGACGCCGCCCGCGACGCCCTCGACCCCCTCGCGGTTCGCGCCGTCCGCACCGCGATGCTCCCGATCGTCGACCAGACCCGCTCCGTCGGCCTGGTCACCCTCCCGGGCACCTTCGTCGGCCTCGTCCTCGGCGGCGCCTCCGCCGGCGAAGCGGCCCGCATCCAGCTCCTCGTCCTCCTCGCCCTCCTCGCCGTCGAGCTCGTCGCCGCCCGCCTCGCCACCACCCTCGCGGTCCGCGCCTCCATCCTCCCGGGCGAGCGCGTCGCCACCCCCTGACGCTCGGGGTAAGACCCCGTCGCACCCCCGCTCGGGGTCAGACCCCGTCGCATTGCGGCCGTTTGCAGGGGAATGCGACAGGGTCTGACCCCGTCGCTTCGTGCGGTGCCAGGGCATGTCGCATCGTGGCGGTCGGACCCCGGTCGCACGGGTAGCACCGTGCTGTGCGCCTGCGGCAGGCGAAGTCGATGCTTGCGGCGGTCCTCGCCATCGCCGCACTCGATGCCCTGACATCCCTCGCGTCGCGGGTCCTCGGCGTCTCCCCATCGGTCGGTGGGGCGCTCGCCGCTGTGGCCGTCACCCCGCTGTGGACGCGCTCCGAGGCCCACGGCGCCCTGCGCGACCTGCCCCGCCCCGGCCCGCGCGCGCAGGCGGTCATCGCCGTCGCCTCCCTCGCGTTCTGCGCCGCCGTCCTCCTCCTCGGGACCTGGACGGTCCAGGCCACCATCCTCGCCATCACCGCTGCCCTGGTCCTGGTGACGGTCTGGCTCGACGCCGCCAACACCACCTGACGCTCGGGGTCAGACCCCGTCGCATTGCGGTCATTTGCAGGGGAATGCGACAGGGTCTGACCCCGAGCGCGGTGCGGTGCCAGGGACTGTCGCATGCTCGGGGTCTGACCCCGAGCGCGGTGCCAGGGCATGTCGCACGACGGGGTCTGACCCCGAGCATGGCGGAGAGGGTGGGGTGGAGGTCCTTGCCGTCGCCGGGGTCGCGCGGGAGGGTCGGTCGCGCCATGCAGATCGCCTACGTCGTGTACGACGGCTTCACCGCCCTGGACCTGATCGGCCCCTACGAGGTGCTGAGCCGCTGGCCGGACGCCGAGATCCACGTCGTCTCGAGCGGCGAGGGGCCGGTGGCGACGGACATGGGGCTGCGGGTCCTGCCGACCGACACGCCGGCGACGCTGCCGCGGCCCGACCTGATCGTCATCCCGGGCGCCGAGGACCCGCTGCCGGTGCTGGAGGACGACGTGCTGGTCGACTGGGTCCGGGACGCGAGCGCGACCGCGACGTGGTGCGCGTCGGCCTGCACCGGCGCCGCGCTCTACGCGAAGGCCGGCGTCCTGACCGGTCGCCGGGCGACCACGCACTGGGCCTTCCGGGAGGGGCTGCGCGCGATGGGCGTGGATGTCGTCGCCGAGCGCGTCGTCGTCGACGGGAAGGTCATCACGGGCGCGGGCGTCTCCGCCGGGATCGACATGGCCCTCACCCTCACCGCGATGGTCCATGGGGAGGAGCGGGCCAAGGCCCTCCAGCTCGCCATCGAGTACGACCCCCAGCCGCCGTTCTCCGCCGGTTCGCCCGACACCGCCAGCGCGTCGACCCTGCGCCTCGCGCTGCGCATGCTCCTCGGCGACGCTCCGCTGCACCGCGTCGCCGGCATCGCCCGCCACACCGTGCGCTCACTCGCCACGCGCCCGGGGTAGTCCCAGGTCGATGTCGGCGCAGATCCGGGAGGCGCTCATCGTCGTTGCGCTGATGTTCGGCGCGTCCTTCGGGTTCTCGTCCGTCATGGACGACCTCCGCGCCCTGCTCTGCGGCGTGCCGTTGCGGGGGTCGTGCAGGGGTTCAGCCTGCGCCTCGAGCGGTGGCAGACTGCCTGAGCGCCACGGCAGGGAGGGTTGAGCCGTCGAGGACTGGCAGGCGGTGTTGTGCCTCGCCGTGGCAACAGCGCTCGTCGTCGCCGGCAAGCGCCTCGAGGCTGGCGGCGTCCGGCTACAGCGGCGGCTCGCGGGTGCGCCGGACGGCAGGCCGCGCAGCGTCTGGCAGCGGTGGGTCCTGACGTACGCGACGGACTCGCGGCAGGACCGCTTCATCCGCGCCACCGTGCGGTGGGTCATGGCGGCGCTGTTCCTGACTCTCGGCCTGGTCGGCCTGCTCGACTGACCACCCACCACCGACGACGACGAACCCCCGGCGCGGGGTAGGCCGACAGGCGATGCCACGTCCCGCCCTGGTCATCGGTGCCGGACCCAACGGCCTGTCGGCGGCCATCGCGCTCGCCGCGGCGGGGCGGGAGGTGACGGTGCTGGAGGCGGCCGGGACGCCCGGTGGGGCGGTCAAGACGGAGGAGCTGACGCTGCCCGGCTTCCACCACGACGTGTTCAGCGCGGTCTACCCGGCGGCTGCGGCGTCGCCGGTGTTCCGCGCGCTGCCGCTCGAGCGCCACGGGCTCACGTGGATCCACCCCGAGGTCTGCTACGCCCACCCGCTCCCGGACGGGACCGCGGTGGCGCTCCACCGCGACGTCCAGGCGACCGCCGCGAGCCTCGACGACCGCCACCCAGGTGACGGCGACACCTGGGCGACCTTCGCGGACCCGTACCTGCGCCACTTCCGCGCGCTGCGCAACACGCTCCTCTCCGGCTTCCCGCCCGTGAAGGGACCGGCCGAGCTCGTCGCGCGCACCGGCCTGAAGGGCGGCCTCGACCTGGCGCGGCTGCTGCTCGGTCCCGCGCAGGGCCTCGGCCACGAGCTCTTCGAGGACCAGGGCAACCGCGCCTGGCTCTACGGCGCGGCGATGCACGGCGACGTCCCGCCCAACGGCGCCGGCAGCGCCATCGCCGCGGCCTACCTCAACCTCCTCGGACACGCCGCGGGGTGGCCGAGCCCGGAGGGCGGTGCGGCGAGGCTGGCCCAGGCCCTGACCGCCCACCTCCAGGAGCTCGGGGGCACGATCCGCACGAACGCCCGCGTCACGAAGGTCGCCACGGAGCGCGGCAAGGTCGTCGGCGTCCACCTGCAGGACGGCGACCGCGTCTCGGGCTCGCTCGTCCTCGCCGACGTCCTCCCGCGCCAGCTGCGGACCCTGGCGGAGGGTGACCTGCCGGCGCGCTACGACCACGCGCTCGCCCGCTACCGCCCCGGCCCCGCGACGGTGAAGGTCGACTGGGCCCTCGACGGCCGGATCCCGTGGAGCGCGCCGGTCGCCCGCCGCGCCGGGACCGTCCACGTCGGCGGCGAGGAGCACGAGGTCCTGCGCGACACCGAGGTCTCCGGACCGCACCTGCCCGAGCAGCCGTTCATGCTGCTCGGCCAGCAGACCGTCGCCGACCCGACCCGCGCGCCGGCGGGCAAGCACACCGCCTGGGCCTACACCCACGGACCGCAGGGCCGCGGCTGGCCGAAGGACCTCGAGCAGGAGGTCGAGCGGATGGAGGCGCGCATCGAGCAGTTCGCCCCCGGCTTCCGCGACCGCATCAAGGCCCGCCACGTCATGGGCCCCGACGACCTCTTCCACCGCGATGCCAACCTCCACGGCGGCGACGTCGGCGCCGGCTCCTACGCGCTGGACCAGGTCGTCTTCCGCCCGCTGCCGAGCCTGACGCCCTACCGGACGCCGATCCGCGGCCTCTACCTCTGCAGCGCCGCGACCTTCCCCGGCGGCGCCGTGCACGGCGTCCCCGGCGCCGCCGCCGCGAAGCTCGCGCTCAGCGAGGCGCGCCTGCGGCGCTTCTAGCGAACCGCGCCTGCAGGTCGCCCAGCGCGCGCTTCATCACCGCGTCGGCGATCAGGCCGCGCACCGGCCCCGGCACGAAGCGGCCAGGGTCGATCGAGAGGTCGAGCTCGACGCGGCACCGTCCGCCGCCGTCGAGCGCCGCGAAGCGCCACTCCCCGGCGAAGTCGCGGAAGTCGCCGCCCGCGTACGTGCACCCGAGACGCTCCGGCGCGCCCGCGTAGTCCTGGCGCAGCCGGTAGCGCAGCGTGCGCACCTTCGCGTCGACCGCGTACTCGACCAGCGAGCCCCGGCCGGCCGCGTCGCGCTCGAGCACGCGGACCTCGCGGACCGCGCCCTGCCACGACGGCAGGGCCTCGAAGTCGGTGAGCGCCGCGAAGCAGTCCTCCGGCGACGCGTCGACCTCGGCGGACTGGCACTCCCCGTAGGACGGCACGCCCCCGGGGTGCCCGACCGAGCACCCCGGGGAACGCGCACGTCAGCCCGCGATCAGCCCTCGACGAAGCCGGCCTCGCGCAGGTACGCGGCGGCGACGGCCTCGGGCTTCTGCTTGTCGATGGTCACGCGGGAGTTGAGCTCCTGCATGACCTCCTCGGTCAGCGGCTCCTGCACCTTCTCGATGACCGCCTGGCCACCGGCGCCGAGCTTCTCCACGCCGCTCTGGCGGACCATGAAGGTCACGTAGTAGGGCGGGAAGAGCTGCTTGTCGTCCTCGTAGGTGACGTACTTGTCCAGCGACAGCGGGCCGTCGGTGCCGAAGCCCATCGTGAAGTCGGCCTGGCCCTTGTCGAGGTCGGAGTACTGGCCCGTGCTCGACACGAACTTCGGCGACCAGCCGTAGCGCTGCTTGAGGCCCAGGAGGCAGTCCGTGCGCTGGCGGCACTCCGGGAAGCCCGACAGCCGCTTGGACGAGCCGGCCTTCTCGGCGAGCTCGGTGATGGTCTTCGGGTTGCCCAGCTCGTCGGCGACCGCCTTGGTCGACGTCACGACGTAGGTGTTCTGGAACGGCGTCTGCGGCATCGCCGTGATGCCGTCCTTCGCGAGGTCGGCCTTGAGCTGGGCGAAGGACTGCTCCTTGTCGCGCGGGACGTCGTCGACCTCCACCTTGTAGAAGGACGTCAGGGCCGTGCCCGTGTACTCGGGGTAGGCGTCGATCGTCCCGCGCTTGAGCGCCCGGAAGGCGACCTGCTCGGAGCCGAGGTCGAGCTGCTTCTTGACGGTGAAGCCCGCCGCCTGGAGGGCCTGGGCGTAGATCTCGCCGAGGATGTACTGCTCGGCGAAGTTCTTCGAGCCGACGGTGATCCGCTTGCCCGAGTTGGCCGCGTCGCGCTCGATGAGCTTGCCGCCGCCGCCCGACGTCGTCTGGGTCTGCGCCGGGGCGTCGCCGCCGCCGGAGCCGCCGGCCGCGTCGTCCTCGTCGTCGCCGCAGGCGCCGACGGCGAACGCGAGCACGAGCAGCAGCAGGGCGCTCGCGAGCGCCTTGAGGGTCGTCTTCATGTGGTCTCCGCTCTTCTGGGGATGGGGAGGGACAGCCGCTTGGTGCGCGGATGCGCGCCGGCGCGGATGCCGGCCGGGGTGACCGCGCGCTGGACGAGGCCCAGCACGCCGTCGGTGGCCAGCGTGAGCAGTGCGACGGCGATCGCCGCGCCGAGCTGGCCGGCGTCGCCGTAGGTCTGGGGCTCCAGGATGGGGTTGCCCAAGGACTCGGTGTTGGCCAGCGGCGAGATCGTCGCCGTGGCCACCACGGCGACCGCGGACGTGCGGATCCCGCCGAAGATCGTCGGCATCGCCAGCGGCAGCTCGATGCGCCGCGCCACCTGCGCGCCGGTGAAGCCCATGCCGCGTGCGGCCTCCACCGCCTCGCGGTCGGCCTGCCGGATCCCCACGTAGGTGTTGGTGAGGATCGGCGGGATGGCCAGGAGCGTCAGCACCGCCGCGACGTTCGTGAAGCCGATCCCGAGGAAGGCGACGAAGAACGCCAGCAGCGCCAGCGAGGGCACCGCCCGCCCGACGTTCGAGACCGAGACCGCCAGGAACTCCCCGCGGCCCACGTGCCCGAGCCAGACGCCGATCGGCACCGCCACGGCGACCGCCACCGCCACCGCGACGAGGCTCAGCGTCATGTGGCTGGCCGCGAGGTCGCCGACCTCGCCCAGGCCGCCGATGCAGACGCCCCCGGAGATCGACTCGCGCTGGGAGAGCAGGAAGTCGACCGCGTCGTGGAACGCGCCGAGGTCCTGGGGCGCCGGGCCGCAGCCGAGGTCGCTCACGCCTGCGCCACCCGCTGCCAGCGCGCGACGTGGCGCTGCACGCCGAGGACGATCAGGTCACCGACCGCGGCGAGCAGGATCGCCAGCCCGCCCGCGACGACGACGTTGGACTGGAAGCGGATGCCACCGGTGCCCGCCTTCTCGGAGTAGATGAGCTCGCCCAGCCCGCCGCCGCCCGCGAAGAACGCGAGCGTCGCGAGGCCGACCGTCGTCGTGAAGGCGATCCGCAGGCCGGCCAGGACCTCGGGCGCCGCGAGCGGCAGCTCGACGCGCCGCAGGACCTGGCGGTCGGTGAGGCCCATCCCACGGGCGGCGTCCACGGCCTCGGCCGGGACGTTGCGCAGCCCGGTCGTGATGTTGCGGAAGAGGATGAGCAGCGTGTAGGCGACCAGCGCGACGATCGCCGTCCCGTTGCCGCGGCCGGTGATCGGCAGCAGCAGCAGGAACGCCGCGACGCTCGGCACGGTGTAGAGCGCGCCCGTGACGCCGAGGATCGGCCCGGTCAGCCAGCGGCGGCGGTGGGCGACGACGGCCAGCGCGAAGGCGATGAGGAAGCCGATCGCGACCGAGACGACGCTCAGCCACACGTGCTCGAGCAACGGCGACCAGTACTTGTCGAGGTTGTCGGCGATCCAGTCGGGGCAGAAGCCGTTCTCCGCGACGCAGCCCTGCCCGGTGCGCTCACGGATCTGGATCTGGCCGACGAGCAGCTCGAGGCTCATCCCTCGACCAGGGCGGAGCTCGAGCGCACCTCGCTGGCGGGCACGTGCAGCGCGTGCGCGATCACCGCCATCGAGAGCACGCCGGCCAGCCGGCCCTGGGCGTCGACCACCGGGCCGTACTGCGTCTGGGCCGACAGCAGGTCGCCGAGCGCGTCGCGCAGGACGTCGTCGAGCTCGAGCACCGGCGTCGCCTCGGAGCTGCCCTGCGCCGGGATGGTCGCGCCGGTGAGGTCGCGCTCGGCCAGCCAGCCCCGGGGCCGGCCGTCGGCGCCGACGAGCAGCAGCAGCTCGGGCACGTCGCTCTCCGCCATCGCCGTGCGGGCCCCGGCGACGCTGTCGCCCTCGCGCGCCGTCGCGACCTTCCACAGGTCGACGTCGCGCACCCGCTGCAGCGCGAGGCGCTTGAGCGCCCGGTCGGCCCCGACGAAGCGCTCGACGAAGTCGTCGGCCGGGTCGGTCAGCAGCTCGGCCGGCGCGGCGTACTGCACGAGCTCGCCGCCCGTGCGCATGACCGCGATCCGGTCGCCCATCTTGATCGCCTCGTCGATGTCGTGGGTGACGAAGACGATCGTCTTGCGCAGCTCGGCCTGCAGGCGCAGGAACTCGTTCTGCAGGCGCTCGCGGTTGATCGGGTCGATCGCGCCGAACGGCTCGTCCATGAGCAGGACCGGCGGGTCGGCCGCGAGCGCTCGGGCGACGCCGACGCGCTGGCGCTGGCCGCCGGACAGCTGGCCCGGGTAGCGGTCGCGCACCTCGTCGGGGTCCAGCGAGATGAGCTCGAGCAGCTCGTCGACCCGGGCGCGGATGCGGTCCTTGTCCCACCCCAGCAGGCCGGGGACCGTCGCGATGTTCCTGGCCACCGTCTGGTGCGGGAAGAGGCCGATCTGCTGGATCGCGTAGCCGACCTCGCGCCGCAGCTCGGCCGGCCTGCGGTCCTTGACCGAGCGCCCGCCGAGCAGGATGTCGCCGCTGGTCATGTCGATCAGCCGGTTGACCATGCGCATCGCGGTGGTCTTGCCGCAGCCTGAGGGACCGACGAGCACGCAGATCTGCCCGGCCTCGACGGTGAGCGAGAGGCCGTCGACCGCCGGCGCGGACGCGCCGGGGTAGCGCTTGGTCGCGTCGCGGAACTCGATGCTGACCGCTGGGGAGGGCGTCTGGGCCATGCTCCTGGCGCGTTGCAGAGCAACGCGAAGCGGCGAGCCTAGTGCCTCGGGCGGCGTGCCGTGGGGGCTGGCGCGTGCGCAGCTACGCTCGCGACGTGCAGCAGCGAGGGCTGGAGGGGCGCCGCATCGCGGTCGCCGGAGCGGGCGGCGCGCTCGGTCCCGCGGTGGTCCGGGCGCTGGCCGAGCAGGGTGCCTGGGTGGCCGCGGCCGACCGCGACGCCGGCGCACTGGAGGTCGTCCGCGAGCACGCGGGCGACGCGCGCACGGCCGACCTCGCCTCCGCGGAGGGCGCCGCGCAGTGGGCGGCGGCGCTCGGCGAGGTCGACGGCCTGCTGCACCTCGTCGGCGGCTGGCGCGGGGGCCGGACGGTCGAGGCGCTCGACCTCGCCGACCTCGAGCTCCTCGAGCGCCTGCTCCTGCACACCGTCGTCCACTCCACGCGGGCCTTCGCGCCGGCGCTGAAGGCCGCGGGCCCGCGCGGGCGCTTCGCCCTCGTCTCGTCGACGGTGGCGCAGCGGCCGGTCGCGGGCAACGCGGCGTACGCCGCGGCCAAGGCGGCCGCCGAGGCGTGGACGCTGACCTTCGCCGCCGAGCTCGCCGAGCACGGGGCGACCGCGAACGTCGTGGTGGTCAACGCCCTGGTGACCGACCGGATGCGCGCGGACGAGCCCGGCAACGCCTTCGCGTCGCACACCCACGTCGACGACGTCGCCGCCGCGCTGGCCTACCTCGTCTCCGACGCGGCCCACGCGATGAACGGCCAGCGCCTGGCGCTGCATCGCTGAGGCGCGCGTGTGCAGGGCGGGCGCCGCCCGGGTAGGCGCCTGGACATGCCCCGCATCCCGACGAAGGCCCACGCCGTGCTCGACTACGCGGGCGGTGCCGCCATCATGGCCGCCCCGTCCGTCCTCGGGCTCGGCACGCGGAGCACGCTGCTCTTCCGCGCCGCCGCCGGCGGCGCCCTCGCCGCCAGCGCGCTGACCGACTACGAGCTCGGCGTCAAGCGCGTCATCCCCATGAAGGGCCACCTCGCCCTCGACGCCGCCACCGGCGCGTTCATGGCCGCCTCGCCCTGGCTGCTGAAGACCAAGGACGAGGGCGTCAAGGGCTGGCTCCCGCACGTGCTCGTCGGCGCCTCCGAGGTCCTCGGCGCCGCGCTGACCCAGGCCACGCCCGGCGACAAGCAGCCCGGGGCGCAGACCCCCGGCGGCGTCCACGGCACCGGCTCGCCCAGCGTCAACGGCGTGAGCACGCCGCCGCCCGCGCGCTCCGCGGGCACCCCCACGCCGGTGGCGGCCACGCCGCCGGTCGACACCCCCGGCCCGTCGGTGACCGCCCCCGGTCCGCCGGCGAGCACCACCGAGATCGAGGAGGCCGCCGATGCGCGGATGCCCGAGCGGCTCCCGGGCGAGGACCCGGGTGCCGACGACATCGAGACCCTCGTCGCCGACGAGGCCGCCGCGGCGGCGGCGGAGGCCGCGATGATCGGCGGCCCCCACCAGGACGACGCCGGCGGCGACCCGGCGATGGAGCCGGTCTACGAGGCCGGCGGCGGCGAGCAGGAGGGCTTCGAGCTCGCCGAGCAGGACCTCATCGAGAACGCGACCCACGGCGACGGCGGCGGCAACCCGCTGCGCGACGCGTTCCGGCCGGAGGTCGAGTCCGACGCGAGCACCGCGGCGTACGGCGACCCCGACCAGGAGCGGGTCTCCGAGGTCGTCGAGGACACCGGCTCCGCCGACGACACCTCCGACGAGGGCGCCGGCGAGGCCAGCGGTCCCGGCATCACGCACGAGCGCTGAGCGCACCCTCCGGCGCGGCGGCCTCCAGGCCGTCGACGAACGTGATGCCGTGCTCGGCGGCCACCCGCGTCAGGCGCTCGACGTCGGGCGGGCCGTCGAGCACCGGCAGCTCGCGGCTGCCGGCCGGCGTGCCCATGGCGCGCACGAAGTCCTCGAAGCCCGCGGGCGACGAGACGACCGTCCAGCGGCAGGGCACGTCGCTCGTGACCTCGATCGTGTGCGGCACGCCGCTGGGGGCATGGACCGCCTCGCCCGGACCGAGCGCGGTGGAGCCCGAGCCCGTGTGGACGGTGAGCTCGCCGTCGAGCACGAGGATGCCCTCGGCCTCGGTGGCGTGGACGTGCGGCGGCGGCATGTGGCCGGGCGGCGCGACGAACGTGACGATCGCGTACGCGCCGCCCGTGGCGGCGCCGTCGACCTGCACGTCGACGAGGGTGTCCAGGAACCAGTAGGACTGCATCTGCGGATCGACCTCCCGGTCGGTAGTAGAGTCTGAAGCGGACTCTAAGAGGTCCGGATCGGACTCCACAAGTGCGGCTGACCCCCTTCTCGTACGTCGTGCTGACCCTCGTGGGCGAGGGCGGCGCCACCGCGCCCGAGCTCGCCGAGATGCGTGACCGCGGCCGCATCTACTGGCAGGCGCCGCGCTCGCAGTGGTACGCCGAGCCCAAGCGCCTGGCCGAGGCCGGGCTGCTGGCGCCGCAGGAGGAGCCGGGACGGACCGGGCCGCGCACGCGCTACCGGCTGACCGATGCCGGCCGGGCCGCCGTGACCGAGTGGGTGCGCACGCCGGCCGGGCTGCCCAAGCTCCAGCAGGAGGGCGTGGTGCGGCTGCTCGCCGCCGACCTCGCCGAGCCCGGCGACGTCCTCGCGGGCCTGACGGCGATGCGCGAGGAGCTCGCGGGCGCGCGCGAGGCCGTGCGCGAGGGCGAGCGCGTCGCGCCCGAGCTGGGGGCGCGCGGCGAGCGGCTGCTGGTCAACCACCGCCTCGCCCACCGGATGCTCGACGCGCTCGAGCAGTGGCTCGACGAGGTCGAGCCCCTGCTCGGCGGCCGCTAGCTCAGCTGTTCTGCGGCGCGGCGCTGATGTCGGCCAGCGCCGAGTCCTCGTCGCGCTCCATCGCCAGGTCGCCGAGCGAGACGATCCCCGCGGGGCGCCCGTCCTGCACGACCGGGATCCGGCGGATGCGCTGGTCGCGCGCGATGCGGATGGCGTCCTCGACGGTCTGGTCGACCGTGAGCGTCACCGGGTCGCTCGTGCAGACCTCGCTCACCGGCGTGTCGGGCGAGCGGCCGTCCGCCACCCCACGGACCGCGATGTCGCGGTCGGTGACGATGCCCTTCAGCGTCCCGCCGTCGACGACGAGGATCGCCCCGGTGTCGTCGTTGCGCATCTGCTCGGCGGCGTCCTTCATCGTCGCGCTCGACTCGACCGTCAGCGGGTCGGCCGTCATGACCTCTCGGATGCTCTGTGCCATGACCGGGGGGTGCCCGGACCCCGCGCGGGGATGCGTGGCAGGCTGGCGGGGTGCCGCACGCAGACCACGACGCCTCGGACGCGGAGCGGCGCGCGTCGCTGTCGGCCGGGTTCAGGGCCAGCGTCCCGTACGCGCTGGCGGGCTTCCTGCTGTCGCTGAGCTTCGGGGTGCTCGCCCGCGACGCGGGGTTCTCCGCGGTCGCGGCGATCGCGACGTCGGCGATCGTCTTCGCCGGCTCGGCGCAGTTCACCGCGGTGGCGATCCTCGCCGGCGGCGGGACCGCCGGGGCGGCGATCGCGGCGGGCGCGCTGATGAACTCGCGCTTCCTGCCGATGGGCGTCGCGCTCGCGCCCTCGCTGCCGGGCGGGCCGCTGCGCCGCGCGGCGCAGGGCCAGACGGTGGTCGACGCCTCGTGGGCGATGGCCAACCGCGGCGACGGGACCTTCGACCGGTGGTTCCTCTTCGGCTCGACGGCGCCGCAGTACTGCACGTGGCTGGCCGGGACCATGGCGGGCGCGTTCGGCGGCGACGTGCTCGGTGACCCCGACAAGCTCGGGCTCGACGCGATGTACCCGACGTTCTTCCTCGCCCTCCTGATGGCCGAGCTCCGGAGCCGCCGAGCGCGGGGGGTGGCGCTCGCGGGCGCGGCGCTCGCCCTCGCGCTGGTGCCGGTCGCGCCGGCGGGCGTCCCCGTCCTGGCCGCCAGCCTGGTCGCCCTGGACGGCCTGCGCCGGGAGCCGGACGCGTGAGCTCGACCACCGTCTGGACGGTCATCCTCGGCCTGGCGGTCGTGACCTTCGCCATCAAGGCGGCCGGCCCCGTGGCCCTCGGCGGCCGCGAGCTGCCGCCGCGCTTCCTCGGCGTCGTCTCGCTCATGGCGCCTGCGCTGCTCGCCGCGCTCGTGGTGACCAGCGCGCTGGCCGACGACGAGCGCTGGCACGCCGGCGCCGACACCGTGGGCGTGGCCTGCGCGGGCGTCGTGCTCTGGCGCGGCGGGTCGGTGATCCTCGGCGTCGTCGTGGCCGCCGTGGTCACCGCCGTGCTCCGGGCGCTCTGAGTGGAATGTGCCAGGCACATTCCGCCCGGGGATCCGGACTGAGGGGTCCGGATGTCGGTAGGATGTGGACACCTCAGTCCGCTTCTTCCTGTCTCGGAGTCCCATGTCCCCCGACCTCGCCGCGCGGCCGCACCCCGGTCGCAGCCTGCTCATCCTCGCCACCGGCGCGATGGCCTTCGCCCTCGCGCAGTCCGCCCTCGTGCCCGCGATGGGCTCGCTGACCCGCGAGTTCGACACCGACGCCAGCGGCGTCGCGTGGCTCCTGACCGGCTACCTCGTCGCCGCCGCCGTGGCCACACCGGTCATGGGCCGCCTCGGCGACATGTTCGGCAAGCGCCGGCTGCTCGTCGTCTCGCTGCTCGTCTTCGCCGCCGGCAACGTCCTGTCGGGCATCGGCTCGACGCTCGAGCTCGTGGTCGCCGGCCGGGTGCTGCAGGGCGTGGGCGGCGGCGTCTTCCCGCTGGCCATGGGGATCATCCGCGACGAGTTCCCGCGCGAGCGGGTCGGCACCGGCATCGGGATGATCTCCGCCATCGCCGGCATCGGCGGCGGCCTGGGCATCGTCCTCGGCGGCGTCCTGGTCGACGAGGTCTCCTACCACTGGATCTTCTGGGTCGGCGCGGCGACCGCCACGCTCGCCGCGCTCTGCACCGCGCTGTTCATCCCCGAGTCGCCGCACCGCACGCCCGCGCGCGTCGACGTCCGCGGCGCGCTCGTGCTCGGCCTCGGCCTCGTGCTGCCGCTCATCGGCATCTCGGAGGCCAACCGCTGGGGCTGGGGCGACCCGGGGACGCTCGCGCTGATCGTCGCGGGCGCCGTCGTCCTCGCGGGCTGGGTCGCGCTGCAGCGCCGCACCGCCGAGCCGCTGGCCGACCTCGACGCGCTCGCCTCGCGGCCCGTGCTGCTCACGAACGTCACCACCCTGCTCGTCGGCTTCGGGATGTTCGGCTCGTTCGTCCTCATCCCGCAGCTCGTCAGCACGCCGGAGTCCTCGGGCTACGGCTTCGGCCTCGACGCCACGGGCGCCGGCCTGCTCATGCTCCCCGGCTCGCTGCTCATGCTCGTCACGGGCCCGCTCTCGGGCGTCCTGGCCACCCGTGCCGGGCCGAAGGTCCCGCTGGCCCTCGGCGGCATCACCTGCGCGGTGGGCCTCACGCTGCTCGCCCTGTCGCACGGCAGCAGGCTCGAGGTCCTGCTCTGGGGCGCGGTGAACTCCGCGGGCATCGGCCTGGCGTTCGCGGCCATGCCCAACCTCATCATCGAGGCGGTGCCCCAGGCGCAGACCGGGGAGGCGACCGGGTTCAACGCGCTGGTCCGGTCGGTGGGCGCGTCGCTGGGCTCGCAGGTCGCTGCCGCGGTGCTGACGGGCAGCGTCCTGGCCAGCACCGCGCTGCCCTCGGAGGACGGCTACCGCAACGCGTTCCTGCTCTGCGCGGGCTTCTCCGTCCTCGCTGCCGCGGTCGCCACGGTCATCCCGCGCGGCGCGCACCGCCACCAGGTCGCGCCGCTCGAGGAGGTCGGCGCCGCCGCCCCGCTCGGGGAGCCGGTCGCCGCCGGGCGATGAGCGCCGAGCCCGCCCAGCGCCCGCTGCGTGCCGACGCCGCCCGCAACCGCGAGGCGGTGCTCGCCGCGGCAGAGGCGGTCTTCGCCGACCACGGCCTGGACGCCGGGGTCCCGGAGGTCGCCACGCGCGCCGGGGTGGGCAAGGCGACGGTCTACCGCAGCTTCCCCACGAAGGAGCACCTCGTCGCCGCCGTCGTGCGCGCCCGGCTCGCGCGCTTCGAGGAGGAGACGCGGGCCGCGCTGGCCGGGGACGACGCCGCCGAGGCGCTGCGCGCGCTGCTGGCCCGGGCCGCGGAGCGCCAGGCGCGCGACCGCGCCCTCGCCGGCGCGCTCACCGCCCACCTGCAGCTCGCCGAGCTCCAGGAGGCCAAGGGGCGGATCCGCGCCGGGTTCGAGGCGCTGCTCGCGTGCGGCAAGGCGCAGGGCACCATCCGCGCGGATGCGACCGCCCGCGACCTCGAGGTCCTCTACGGCGGCGTGACCCGCGTCCTGCTCGACGACGACGAGCGCGACCCGGCCGCCTGGCGGCGCGCCGCGAGCCTCGCCGTCGCCGCGCTGCGCGCTGTGTGACACGCGCCACACGGGCGTGACGTGCCCCGCCGCGGGGAAGGCTGCACGCCACGATGGCCACGACCGCCGAGCCCGCCGCCCCCGCCGGGTCCCTGCACGCCGCGGTGCAGGGCTTCGTGCGCGACGTCGTCCTGCCCGAGGTCGCCGACTGGGACCGCGAGGACCTGCTCCCGGACGCCGCGCTGCAGCACCTCGTCGGCCTCGGCCTGACCGGCGCGCTCGTGCCGCGCGAGCACGGCGGTCCCGGCCTCTCGGTCACCGAGCTCGTGCCGGTGTGGCGGACGCTGTCGCAGGGCTGGATCTCCCTCACCGGCGCGGTCAACCCGACGTGCCTGGCCACGACGCTGCTGGTCCGCCACGGCACGCCCGCCCAGCAGCAGCGGTGGCTCCCGGAGATCGCCACCGGCCGGGTGCTCTGCTCCTTCTCCATCACCGAGCCGCAGGCGGGCAGCGACCTGGGCAAGCTCGAGACCTCGGCGACCCGGCGCGAGGGGGGCGGCCTCGTCCTCGACGGGCGCAAGCGCTGGGTGGCCGGCGGGCGCTCCGCGCAGGTCGTCTTCCTCATGGCCCGCGTCGAGGGCTCCGACAAGCCGTCGTGCGTGCTGCTGCCGGCCGACGGCCGCGGTGGCGACACCTGGCACATGGAGGACCTCGACAAGGTCGGCTACCGCGGCGTCGAGTCCGCGGCCTACCGCTTCGACCACCACGAGGCGCCGGGCGCCGAGGTCCTCGGCGGCGACGAGCAGACGGGCAAGGGCGCGCGCCAGATGCTCGACGTCCTCGACGTCGGCCGCGTGAACGTGGCCTGCCGCGCGCTCGGGATCGTGGATCGCGCGCTCGCGTGCGCGGTGCAGGAGTCCGTCGGGCGCGAGATCGGCGACGGCGTGCTGGGCGACCACACCCACGCGCAGCTGCGCGTCGGCGAGCTCGAGGCGCGCCGCGCCGCCGTGGAGGCCGTCGTCTGGCGCGCCGCGCTGGCGGTCGATGCCCGCCGCCCCGACGCCCGCCGCCTCTCCACCGCCGCGAAGGTCGTCGCCTCCGACACCGCGGTCTGGGCGGTGGACCGGGCCGCGCGCCTGGCGGCCTCGCGCTCCTACCGCGCCGACGACGAGCTGGCGCGCCTGCGTCGCGACGCGCCGCAGACGCAGATCGGCGAGGGCGCCAACGACGCGCTGCTGCTGGCGCTCGCCAAGCCGCTGCTCGACGACGCGGTGCCCGCGACGCCGTAGGCGGGGCCGCGGGCGGGAGCGGTCACAGCGGGCCGAGCAGCGACGGGCGCGGCGAACCGCCCAGCGACAGGCGGTCCGTGCGCAGCGTGAACGCCCGGCTCGCGAGCGTGCCCCGCGTGTACTCCGGCTGACGGCCGAAGACCTGCTGGGCCGACGTCTGCACCCACGCCCGGGTGAACGGCGTCACCGCCCGGTGCACGGTGCGCACGATGCCGTCCTCGTGCACCTCGAGCAGCGCCCACACCGCGGGGTACTCCTTCGTCGCGCCGTTCTCGAGGAAGACCGTCCGCGGCGCGAGCGCGTCGCGCGCGACGTAGTTGCGGTGCGTGTGGCCGCTCATGACCAGCGGCACGTGGCGCTGGCGGCCCAGGAGCTTCAGGAACGCGATCGCGGCCCGGTCGGTCCCGACGCCGAAGGTCAGCGGCGGCGGGT
The DNA here is from genome assembly GCF_017084525.1 of Conexibacter sp. SYSU D00693. Taxonomy (GTDB): domain Bacteria; phylum Actinomycetota; class Thermoleophilia; order Solirubrobacterales; family Solirubrobacteraceae; genus Baekduia. The sequence continues at coordinate 1,923,309 of NZ_CP070950.1, read as the reverse complement.
GCGTCGCGTTGGCCTGCAGCGCGACGTGGTGGTGCAGGAAGACGAGCGCCGTGCGGCCCTCGGCCCGCAGCTCCTGCAGGCGCGCGTCGAGCCAGCCGAGCTGGCCGCCGAGGTCGAGCCGGCCGCTGCCGCTCTCCGGGTCGCAGGAGTCGAGGCCGATCACCCCGACGCGCGGGCCCACCCGCGCCACGGACGTCAGGAGGTGGTCGCCCGGCGCCTTGTCCGGGAAGGCCAGCGCGCGCAGGACGTCGCCGTCGGGCGGCGTGCCGGGCTCGTGCAGCCGGCGGTCGTGGTTGCCGCGCGTGATGGCGTGGGGCAGGCCCGTCCCGCGGACGAGCTCGAGCGCGCGGCGCACCTCATCGGGCCGGCCGCGGTCGGTGAGGTCGCCGTTGACGACCAGGAGGTCCGGGCCCGCGGCGCGCACCTCCTCGAGCGCGGCCGCGGTCATCCGGTGGGCGTAGTCGGGCGCGCGGTAGCAGGGCGGTACCGACTGGCCCCCGAGCTCGGTGATCGTCCCCGAGCAGCCCTCGCCCACGTGGAGGTCGTTGACCACCGCGATGCGCGCCAGCAGCGCGCCGCGTGGGCGGCGCAGCGTGCGGAACGTCCCCGGGTTGGCGAGCGTCGTCGGCATGCGCCGGCGCCCGGCGTACAGCGCGTAGCGGTAGCGCGTGTCGGGCGCGAGCCCCTCGACCGTCGCCGCGTGCACCGTCTGGCCGGCGGCGAGCTGGAGCTCGCGCACGCCGCCCCGGCCGTCGGCGCGCGCGACGCGCACCACCGTGTCGGCCTGCGCGCTGCTCGTCCACCACGCCGAGAAGCCCTCCGGCGTGACGGACACGAGCTCCGGGCGCAGCCCGCCCGCGAGCACGTTCCCGGCGCTCGCCGTCGTCGCCGGCCACGCCCCCACCGCCAGCGCCCCCGCGCCGGCTGCCCGCAGCGCGTCGCGCCGCGTGGTCCCCTGTCCCCGCACGCACCGGATCGTGGCGCAGCGTGCGGCCCGCCGCGTCACCGGCCGGTGAACGGCGCGTGAACGCCTAGCCCGTGGCGCGCAGGTGCTTGCGCTCGCCCGCGTCGCGCAGCTCGCGCGCGAGCTCCTCGACCAGCGGCGTGCCGCCGACGCGCCGGCCGTCGGTCACGACGCCGATCACGTCGCGCTTGGCCTCCAGCAGCCGCGCCATCCGCTCGTCGACCGACTCGGCGGCCAGCAGGTACCACGCGGTCACGGCGTCGCGCTGGCCGATGCGGTGGCAGCGGTCCTCGGCCTGGTCGTGCAGCGCCGGGGTCCACTCGAGCTCGAGGAAGCAGACGTTGGAGGCGCGCGTCAGCGTCAGGCCCTGTCCGGCGACGCGCGTGGCCGCGACGAGCAGCTGCGGGCCGTCGGGCTCCTGGAAGGCGCGGACCGTCGCCTCGCGCGCGGGGAGCGGGTCGCTGCCCAGCAGGTGGGCCGCGCCCGGGAAGTGCTGGAGGACGGCGGCCTGGACCTCGCGGTGGCGGGCGAAGACCACGAGCGGCTCGCCCGAGGCGAGGAAGTCCTCGATCCAGCCCAGCGCCGCGGCGAGCTTGCCCTTGGCCGCCAGCCGCTGCAGCGCGGTCAGCTGGGCCAGGCGCTTGGCCCGCAGCGTCGCGGCGATCCGCGCGTCGAGCTCGGAGAGGTCCAGCGGCAGGGTGCGCAGCCACGCGATGACGTCCTGCTCGGCCAGGCGGTACTCGCGCGTGTTGGCCAGCGCCACCGGCACGACGACGCGGCGCTTGGGCGGCAGCTGCGTGAGCACCTCGTCCTTGCGCCGGCGCACGAAGCACGAGCGGCACAGGTGCCAGTGCAGGCGCTCCTCGCTCAGCGCGCCGCCGAAGCGCTTGGCGAAGCGCGCGCCCGAGCCGAAGTCGTCGAGGCGGCCGATGACGCGCAGCTGCGAGACGAGCTCGTCGGCGTGGTTGAGCACCGGCGTGCCGGTCAGGGCGAGGCGCAGGCCGCCGTAGGGGACCGCCGCCGCCAGGCGCCGCACCGCCTGGGTGCGCTTGGCGCGCGGGTTCTTCACGAGGTGGGACTCGTCGATGACGATCGCCTGGGGCTCGCGGCGGGCCAGCGTGCCGCGGTGCTGCTCCACGAGCTCGTAGTTCAGGACGGTGATGTCGGCGGCGCGCGGCACGGCGCCGCGGCCCTGGACGACCGCGACCGTGCGGTGGGGCATCCACCGGGCGGCCTCGCGCTCCCAGACGAGCTTGAGCGAGGCGGGGCAGACGACGACCGCGGGGTAGGCGCCGTCGGCCTCGAGCGTCGCGAGCGCCTGGACCGTCTTGCCCAGGCCCTGCTCGTCGGCGAGGAAGGCGTTGCGCGCCTCGAGCAGGTAGCGCACGCCCGCCCACTGGAACGGCTGCAGCTCGCCCTGCAGGACGGCGGCCACCTCGGGGATCGGGTCGGCCGCCTGGGCGCGCGAGCGGCGGACCTGGTCCTGGGCCTCGTCGAACTCGTCGCGCAGGTCGTCGAGCGTCGGGACGGCGAGCGGGTCCACGGCGACGCCGAACTCGGCCAGGAACGCCTCGAGCGGCTCGACGACCCACGGGTCGACCGGCAGGCGCCCGCCGCCCTCGGCGCCGGGCAGGCGGTCGAAGGCGCCGGCGACGTCGGGGTCCCACAGCACCTCGAGCTCGAGGTGCTCGCCCTCGACGGTCCGGGCGACGATGAGCCGCGCGGGCGGCGGGGTGCGGTCGAGCCCGAGCTCCGCGGCGCAGCGGGCGGCGGCATCGTCCAGGCGCGCGCCGCGGTTGTCCATCAGCGCCTCGGCGGCCGCCTTGGTCAGCGGCGTCAGCAGCGTCCCGTCGCCCGGGTCGGCCGCGCCCTCGCGCAGCAGCTCGGGCACCTCCCCCGCGCGCGTGCGCAGGACGAACCAGCCCCGGCCGTCCCAGCGGCGCGTCGTGACGCGCCCGGCCCAGCGGTGGCGCAGCTCGCGCAGCCACGCCTCGACCTCGGGCGTCGCCGTGAGCTCCGGGAAGCGGGCGAGGACGTCGGCGACGTGCACGCCCGCCCACTCGTCGGCGGGCGCCCACCACTCGCGCGTGTCCCAGTCGAAGCGCCGCTGGGGGATGGCGCGCACCGCCGCCACGACGTCGGGGTCGTAGGGGAAGGCCAGCACGACCAGCGTCCCGCGCTCCGGGTCCGAGCGCAGCTCCACGTTCGGCCGGTGGGGGGCGAGCTCCATCGCCCCTGCACGGTACGAGGTGGGCCGGTGCGACTCAGGGGACTGTCCCCTTCTTCGCAGTCCTTGACATCGATCGGTGGCGCATGCGACGGTGCAGGGATGCAGGGCGACCAGCTCCCCGTCCGCGCGACCCGCGGCGAGCTCCCTGACGCCGCCCGCCTGGCGGGGGACACGGGCGCGGCGCTCGTCGACCGCGTGCGCGAGCTGCACGAGGCGATCGCCGGGCGCTCGTTCGGGCCGACCGGCGGCGCGTCGACGCCGGCGCGCGCCGTGCACGACGGCATCGCGCGCGCCGTCTACACCGGCGTGCGCGGCGGGGTGCGCGCGGCGGCCGGCGTCCTGGGGACGGTCGCCGACCACCATCCGCGGGGGCGGGCCGCCAAGCCCTTCAGCCACGACCCGCGCGGGCGCTTCGTCCTCGGCGCGGTCAACGGCTGGCTCGGCGACCGCCTCGAGGCACAGGGCAGCACGCTGGCCGTGCCGCTCGCCGTGCGCCACGAGGGCGAGGACGTGCCGTGCACGCCCGACGCGCTCGCGGCGGCGTTCCCCGACGCGACCCCGCACGTGGTCGTCTTCCTCCACGGGCTCATGGAGAGCGAGGAGGCGTGGCGCCTCGGCGCCGCCGACCGCCCGACCTACGGCGAGGCGCTCGCCCGCCACGGCTGGTCGCCGGTCCTGCTGCGCGCGAACACCGGCCTGCACGTCCACGAGAACGGCCGGCGGCTGGCCGCGCTGCTCGAGGACCTCGTCGCCGCCTGGCCGGCCGGGGTGCAGCGCCTCGCGCTCGTCGGCCACTCGATGGGCGGTCTCGTCCTGCGCAGCGCGTGCCACCAGGCCGCCGAGGAGGGCCGCGCGTGGCCACGGCAGGTCAAGCACGTGGTGACGCTCGGCACCCCGCACACCGGCGCGCCGCTCGAGCGGCTGGCCGCGCGCGGCGCGAGCCTCCTGCACCGGCTGCCCGAGGGCCGGCCGGTCGCCGCGGTCCTGCGGTCGCGCAGCGTCGGGATCAAGGACCTGCGCCACGGCGCGCTCGTCGCCACCGACTGGGCGGGCGACGACCTCGACGCGCTGCTCGACGACGCCTGCGGCGAGGTCCCGCTCCCCGAGGGCGTGCGCCACCACGTCGTCGCCGCGACGCTGCACCGCGACCCCGACCACCCGGTGTCGCGGCTGCTCGGCGACCTGCTCGTGCAGTCGGCCAGCGCGCACGGCAAGAGCGCGCGGCGGACGATCCCGTTCGAGGTCGACGACCTCCGCCACGTCGGCGGCCTCACGCACTTCGCGCTGCTCAACCACCCGGCCGTCCTCGAGCTCCTCGAGGACTGGCTCGGCACGCCGCGCTGAGCGCCGGTCGGCGCTGGCGCATCGCCGCTCGACACTGACTGTTGGTCAATGCAGTGGTTAGGCACTGCAACAGCCGATCAGGCTGGACATGTCCGCCCGTCTGCACTCCGTCCAGGCCAAGCTGCTGGGCAGCGCGCTGCTGCTCGTGGCGCTCATGGCCGTCCTCGGCATCACCGGCATCCGCAACGTCGCGTCGGTCGACGAGAAGGCCCAGCACACCTTCCACAAGTCGACCGAGGCCCTTGCCGACATCGGGATCGCCCGCGCCAAGCTCAACGAGGCTCGCGCCCTGGCCAGCAACCACGTCCTCGAGCCCGAGGCGGCCGGCAAGCGAGACGTGGCCGCGAAGTTGGCGGCCAACCGCAAGGTGGTCGACGCCGCACTCGGCCGCTTCGCCAGGACGCTGGTCAGCCCCGAGGCCAAGCAGCGCTTCGCGCTCCTCCAGCGCCACCTCGACGCCTACCGCAGCCACCGCGACCAGGTCATCCAGCGCTCGAACGCCTTCCAGCCGGGCGACGCCTACGCCTACAACAAGCGCCACGCCGTCCCGGCCTTCACGACGCTGGCCAAGGACTTCGACTTCCTCTTCGACTCGAAGGTCCGGCTCGCCGCCCAGGAGAACAAGGACATCGCCGCGACGGCCGGCAGCGCCCGCACCACGACGATCCTGCTCCTCCTCCTCGCCATCGCGCTCGGTGGCGGCGTGAGCCTCCTCATCGCCCGCCGCCTCGTCGCCCAGGTCACGAAGGTCCTGCGCGCCGCCGAGGGCATCGCCCAGGGCGACCTCGACCAGGACGTCTCGACGTCGTCCAAGGACGAGCTCGGCGCGATGGCCCGCGCGTTCGAGGAGATGGTCGCCTACCTGCGCGAGGCCGCCGGCCACGCCGCGAAGGTCGCCGAGGGCGACCTGACCACGCAGCCGACCGCGAAGTCCGACCGCGACGTCCTCGGCCGCTCGCTGCACAGCATGGTCGACGGCCTGCGCGGCCTCGTCGGCCAGGTCTCCGCCACCGCCGGGAGCCTCTCGGCGGCCTCGCAGCAGATGGCCTCCTCCTCGGAGGAGACCGGTCGCGCCGTCGGCGAGATCGCCAACGCCGTCAGCGACGTCGCCCACGGTGCCGAGCGCCAGGTGAGGGCCGTCGGCGAGGCGCGCCAGCGCGCCGAGCAGGTGCTCGAGGCCACCGAGGAGTCCACGCGCCAGGTCGAGCGCACCTCGGCCGGCGCGGCGGAGACGCGGCAGGTCGCCGCCGCCGGAGCCGACGCGGTCGCCCAGGCCTCCGAGGCGATGGTCGCCGTCCGCGCCTCGTCCGACCGCGCCACCGAGACGATCCGCGCGCTGGGCACGAAGAACGACGAGATCGGCGGCATCGTCGACACGATCACGTCGATCGCCGAGCAGACGAACCTCCTCGCGCTGAACGCCGCCATCGAGGCGGCGCGGGCCGGCGACCAGGGCCGCGGCTTCGCGGTCGTCGCCGACGAGGTGCGCAAGCTGGCCGAGGAGAGCCAGCAGGCCGCCGGCTCGATCGCTGCGCTCGTCGTCGAGATCCAGGACGAGACGCGCCGCGCCGTCACCGTCGTCGAGGAGGGCGCCGAGCGCACCGCCTCGAGCGCCACGACCTTCGAGGAGGCCCGCACGTCCTTCGGCCGGATCACGGAGGCCGTCGAGGGCATGACCTCCTCGGTCGAGGAGATCTCGAACGCGGTGCGCACCATCGCCCAGGCCTCGACGCGGATGCGCGACGAGATGGGCGACGTCGCCGCGGTCGCCGAGCAGTCGTCGGCCTCGACCGAGCAGGTGTCGGCCTCGACCGAGCAGACGTCGGCCTCTGCCCAGGAGATCGCCGCGTCCGCCCAGGAGCTCGCCGCCAGCGCGACGGAGCTCGAGAAGATCGTGGCCCGGTTCCGGGTCGCCGCGTAGGGCCGTCTGGAGAGGCACGCCCACGCCGCAGGGGCCCGGCCGCGCGATCGCGCGGCCGGGTCAGCGGCGTCCGGCGCTACGTGACGAGCGACTCGAGCGCGTAGGCGTAGGGGTAGACGACGGTGTCGTCGTCGCCCTCCTCGCGCGCGGCCGGCTCGGCCCTGCCCTGGTGGTCCAGCACGACCCCGTGCTCGTGCGCGAGGTCGGCGGCCAGGAGCTCCTGCTCCTGCATGGTGGTGGTCGGATCGATCATGCGGTCCGTCCTCTCTGGTCGCTTGCGGCGTCCGCCTACGACGCTACCGGCACGGCGCGCCGACCACACGCCGATCGTCTGCGCGCCTACGACGAACGGCCTACGGCTTGAGGATCGAGCTGTCGCGCATCTGGCGCAGGACCTCGTAGAACGCGGGGCGCCGCGAGCCGTCCGAGCGCACGAGCCCCGCGTCGAAGCGCTGGCGGCAGTTGGCGCCGGTCCACTGGTAGACGTAGAGGCGGTCGACGGACGAGCGGTAGCGCTTCGTCAGCCGGAACATCCACGTCGTCGCGCGGTCGGCGCGCGCCTCGGCGGCGCGGACGCTGGCCGGCGAGTCGGGGTCGCAGCGGAAGCTGCCGGTGTCGCCGAGCTTCACCACGCCGCCGGTCTCGGTGAGCCAGAAGATCGCGCGGCGGTTGTGCCGGCGCGTCTCGGTGATGGCGTTCTTCGTGCCGCTCGTGCCGTTGCGGTTGGTGTCGGAGTAGTTGTGGATGCCGACGAAGCGCGCCCGCGACCGGTAGGTGCGCCCGAGCGCGCCGTAGAAGCGGCGGATGTAGCTGCGGGCGTTGCCCTGCTGGGACCGCGTGCGCCCGTCGAGCACGTCGAGGGCGACGACGCGGCACTTCGCCGTGACGCTCGAGCCGCACCGGTCGCGGTCGTCGAGCATCCGCCACAGCTCCTGGAAGAACGTCGCGGCGCGCGCGGGGGAGCGGTAGGTCGGCTGCGTGCGGTCGTTGGCCTCGTTCCACACGCCGAACTCCCGCACGCCGTCGTCCCACCAGCGGTCGACGAGCGCACCCACCTTGCGGCGGAACTCGCTCGCGCCGGGCAGGCGCGCGGCGCGCGGGGTGTAGTCGTCGGTGGAGAAGTGCAGGAGGACGTCGACGTCGTTGGCCTTCGCGGCGGCCATGAACGCGTCGGCCTGGGCGAGCGCCCCGGGGTCGTCGATCGCGTTCCACTTGACGATGTAGCGGGTGCGCTTGGCGCCGACGCGCTTCCAGTCGGCGCTCGTGAAGGTCGCGGGGTCGTTGTCGGCGATGCCGAGCCGCACGGTGGAGCGCGACGCGTCGGCCGGCGCCGCGGGCAGGGCGACGGCGGCGGCGGCGAGGGCGCCGGCGGCCAGGGTGAACGGGGTTCGGGTCACAGTCCCCCAATGCGCGGCCCCCGGCCCGGTCGCGCTCGCGCGTCGGCGCGCGGACCCGCTAGGGGAGCGGCACGCGGAGGCTGAGCGACCCGAGGTCGAGGCGCACGAGGTCCTTCGCGCTGAGGTTCGCGGGCGGCGTGCCCGGTCCGGGGTCCTGCGGCCTCGCGCGGCAGTTCGCCTGGCGCGCGGCCGGCGTGGTGAGCGGCGGCTTGTAGGTGAAGGCGGTGCGGATGAGCTTCGCCGTCCCCGCGGCCTGGTCCTCGATCGAGCGGGCGACGCGCGCCTTGGCCGCCGGCGTCCTGGCCTTCACGAGGCGCTGCGCGTTGCGCCACACGACCTCGCGCCAGCCCGCCACGAGCTGGAAGGCCAGCAGCCCCTCGCCCCACCCGGGCGGGTCGTAGAGCGCCAGGGCGGGGTCGTCCATGACCGTGGCGCGCCGGTAGACGTCGTCGTAGGAGGCGTTGAGCACGGCGTTCATCGCGTCGTGGTCGGGCTTGCGCGACCGCCCGCCGGGCGCGACGAGGCCGAGGCCGGCGAGCATGAAGGGCATGTCGCGCTGGACGTGGGCGTTGATGCCGAGCAGCAGGTCGCCCGCCCCCTCCACGCGCTTGTCGCGCGCGGCGTCGAACGCGATGCGCCACGCCTCGGGCACCTTGGAGCGCCGGCCCGCGGCGTGGTCGTCGAAGGCCTGGAAGTAGAGCTCCGCGAAGACGGCGTCCTCGTGGGCCAGCCAGCGGTCGTCCTCGAAGAAGCCGTCGGGCAGCGCGACGTAGTGCTCGGTGACGGTGAGGTAGTTGCGCAGGAAGAGCGCGCGGTGGTCGCACGTGGCGTCGAGCTCGGCCAGCAGCCGGCGCATCTCGGCCAGGGTGGCGTCGACGCAGGTGGGCGACCCGTCGGCGCACGCGGTGAACCTCGACGGCGTGAAGCCCTTCACCGTCGGCGGCAGCGCGCTGGGCCAGCCGACGAACGGCGGGTCCTCCGCGCGCGCGGGCGCGACCGCCATGAGCAACGCCACCGCCAGCGCGCCGAGCGCCGCGGCCAGTCCCCTCCGCATGCGCGCGACCATACTCCGGGCCGTGCGCGTGGTGGCGCAGACCGAGCACCCCGAGGCGCGCGAGCTCGTCGCCAGCGCGCACTGCATCCAGCGCTTCCGCCAGCGCATGCCGATCCGCGAGCCGGGCGCCGACCAGGTGGTCGAGGGCCTGCGCCGCGCGCTCGAGGACGCCGACGTCTCCGCGTGGCCGCCCGCCTGGGCGGTCAGCGACCGGCCCGCCGAGCTGTGGGCGGTCAGCGGCGCCCTCGCCTTCCCGCTCGCCCGGACCCCCGATCCAGGGCGCTGGCTCGCCGTGACGTGCCTGCGACGCGGCGACCGGCGGTAGAGCCGCGACGGACGGCGGCGGGTGTCGTGCAGACCGCACCACGAGGCGTCGCGGCCGTCACGAAGATGACCGGCAGGACGACCGGTCATCGAGCGCTGGGGGGCGCGACACCGCATGAAGGACACAAGGGGGAGCCGCCTGCGGGCGGCGATCGTGGCGACCATGCTCGCGGCGGGGCTCGCGCCCGCGGCGGCGCATGCCGTGCCGTCGAACACGCCGGTGGGGAGCTTCCCCGTGGCCGACGGGACCGTCACGGACGTCGTCGTGGACGGCAGCGACCTGCTCGTGGCCGGGTCGTTCGGCCAGCTCGGCCCGTCGACGGGCTCGAGCGTCCCCACCGGCCCGGCGACCGGCGCGCTCGCCGCGAGCTTCCCCAAGGTCGAGGGCACCGTCGCCGACGTCGAGCCCGACGGGGCCGGCGGCTGGTACCTCGTCGGCCAGTTCAGCTCGGTGGGCGGCCAGCCCCACAACGACATCGCCCACGTCGAGGTCGGCACGGGCGGCGCGCTGCAGGTCGACGCCGACTTCAAGGCCGACAACACCCTCGGCGAGCTCACCGAGGTCGAGCGCCTCGGCGACCGCGTCTACGTCGCCGGCGCCAGCGTCAACCACGTCAACGGCATCCCGCGCGGGCACCTCTACGCGGTCGACGCGACGAGCGGTGCGCTGACCTCCTGGGCGCCGTCGCTGACGTCGTCCTCGGGCGTCACCGACCTCGAGGTCTCGACCGTCGGAGGCACCCGCGTCTGGGTCTCGGGCAGCTTCACCGCGGTCAACTCCACGCCGCGCGCGCGGCTCGCGGCCCTCGACCCGCAGACCGGCGCCCTGGGCCCGAGCGGTCCCGAGCCGGTCGGCGAGGTCCGCGCGCTCGACGCCGCCGGCGACCGGTTGTACCTCGCTGGCGGCTTCACCGCCCTCGGCGCCACCGCCCGCGACCGGCTGGCGGCCCTCGACCTGGCGCAGGCCTCGCCCGGGCTGACGTCCTTCGCGCCGACGCCCACGGTCAGCCCGCAGGCGGTCGCGGCAACGGCCACGCGCGTCTATGTCGGCGGCACGAGCGGCGGCGGCCTGCAGGCCTTCACCACCGACGGCGCCGCGGTGGGCGGCTTCGGCCCGGCGGTGGCCGGCCCGGTCCTCGAGCTGCTGGTCAGCGGCGGGCGCCTCTACCTCGCGGGCGAGTTCGACACGGTCGGCGGCCAGCCGCGCACCGGGGTCGCGGCGGTCGACCCGGCCACGGGCGCGCTGCAGCCCTACGACCCGGTCCCCGGCGACTTCGGCGAGACGAACTCCGTCCGCGCCATGGCGCCGGCGGGCGACCGCATCGTCCTCGGCGGCGAGGTCCAGAGCTACGGCGGCGTGCGCCGGCCCGGCCTGGCCCGCGTCGCCGCGGGCAGCGGCCTCGTCGCCGGCTGGACGCCGACGGGCGCCCCGCGCTTCATCACGCACGCCACGCGCATCGGCAACCGGGTCTACGTGGACGCCGAGGGCGGGGTGACCGCCTTCGACGCGACCACCGGCGCCAAGGACACAGCCTTCGCTGGCACCCTGAGCGACGTCCAGGACGTCGACCGGACCGCCGACGGCAAGCTCGTCGTCGCGCAGCTGCGCACGGTGTCGCTGCGCGACCCGGCGACCGGCGCGCAGCTCGCCGCGGTGACCCTGCCCACGGACGTCCAGGTCGTGCGGGTCATCGGCGACCGGCTGTACGTCGGGCGCGCCGGGGCGGTCCAGGCCTACGCCGCCGAGAGCCTGGCGCCGCTGGGCGGCTTCACCGCGGTCACGCTGACGGGGACGCCGGTGTCCCTCGAGCAGGCCGGCGCGGAGCTCGTCATCGGCGGCCTGTTCGGCCAGGTCAACGGCCAGGCGCGCCAGAACGTCGCGATCGTCGACGGCGCGACGGGCGTCCTGCGCACGAGCTTCGCCCCGCCGACGGCCAGCGGACCGGCGGCGGCGATCGCCGTGAACGGCACGACGGTCTCGTCCGACCCGGCGAGCGGCCTGCGCGGCTGGTCGACGGCGACCGGTTCGCCGACCTCCTTCGCCCCCGACGCGGGCGCGGGCTACGGCGCCCTCGCCGTCGCACCGCAGCAGCGCCTCGTGGTCGGCGGGCAGGCGCGCGCGGTCGCGGGCCTGCCGTCGCGCCCGAGCCTGATCGCGTTCGACCCGCAGGCGGGCCCGGCGGTGCCGGAGAACACCGTGCCGCCGGTCGTCGAGAAGCCGGCGCTGCCCGGCCAGGGCGTCACCTGCAGCCCGGGCACCTGGCGCAACGGCGTGTCGGCCGGCTCCTTCGTGTACGCGTGGCTGCGCAACGGCACCGCCATCGTCGGGGCGACCACGGCGAACTACACGATCACGGCGGCCGACCTGGGCCAGGAGCTGCGCTGCCGCGTCTCCGGCGCCAACGCCGCCGGGACGGGCACCGCGGCCGTGAGTGCCCCCGTGATCGCCCAGTCCGCGCCGATCAACACCGGGGCGCCGACCCTGTCGCCCGCCGCGGGTGGCGTCGGGACGACGTTCACCTGCTCGCAGGGCACCTGGTCGGGCGGCCCGACGCAGTTCCGCTTCGCCTGGAAGCGCGGTGAGGACTACCTCGCCGGGCAGTCCGGCTCGACCTACGTCGCCGTGCAGGCCGACGTCGGCAAGCCGCTGACCTGCGAGGTCACCGGCAGCAACGCCTTCGGCTCGGACTCCGCGCTGAGCACCAGCGCCACGGTCATCGACGGCGTCCCGGTGAACACCGAGCTGCCGGCCGTGGGCGGCCAGGCGGTGCTCGACGCGACGGTCACCTGCGCCGACGGGCAGTGGACCAACGCGCCGGCGTCCTACACGTACGTCTGGCTGCGCGACGGCCAGCCGATCACCGGGGCGACCGCCAAGACGTACAAGATCACCCAGGCCGACGTGGGCCACGAGCTGCGCTGCCGCGTCGTCGCGAAGAACGCCGCGGGCGACTCCGCGCCGGCGACCAGCGCGCCGGTCGTCCCGACCGCACCCCTCACGGTGTCGGTCGAGGGCGCGTCCGTCACGGAGACCGACGCGCCGGGCGTCGTGGCGAACGTCAAGGTCAAGCTCAACCGCAAGAGCCCGACGAGCGTGTCCGTGCGGCTGCGCACGCAGGACGCCACGGCGACCGCGCCCGCGGACTACGCGGCCGGGGAGGAGGTCGTGACCTTCTCGGGCGACGAGGTCGAGAAGACCGTCGCGATCGCCATCGCCGGCGACGACGTCGCCGAGCAGCAGGAGGCGTTCAAGGCCGTCCTGGACCAGCCGTCCACCGGCCTCACCGTCGCGCAGGCCAGCGCGGACGTCGTCATCACCGACGACGACGCACCCGCCCAGCCGCTGACCATCAGCGCGTCGAGCCCAGGGGTGACCGAGGGCGACACGGGCACCGTCCCGCTGCCGTTCGTCGTCAGCCTCTCGCGCGCCGCGGCGGCGCCGCTGACGCTCACCTACGCGGTGACGCCGGGGACGGCCTCGACCCCGGAGGACTTCGTGAGCCAGAGCGGCACGCTCACGATCGAGCCGGGCATCACGACGGCCACGCTGCCGGTGACCGTCAAGGGCGACACGCTCGACGAGTCCGACGAGACGGTGCGCCTGTCGCTCAGCGCGCCCAGCCAGGGCACGATCACGACGCCGTCGGTCCTCGGCACGATCCGCGACGACGACGACCCGGCCCCCGCGCCGCCCGTCGTCTCCATCGACGACGTCCGCGTCGACGAGGGCGCCGGCACGGCGACGTTCACCCTGACGCTCTCCAAGGCGCCGGCGACGCCCGCGACGGTCGCGTTCGCGACGAGCGACGGCAGCGCGCACCAGCCGGGCGACTACGGCCTGGTCAACGGCGCGGTGACGTTCCCCGCCGGCACGACGACGCGGACGGTGGCCGTCCCGGTCAAGCAGGACACGATCGACGAGCCCGAGGAGACGTTCACCGTCGCCCTCAGCGCCGTGACGGCGGTCGCGGTCGGCGACGGGCTCGGCGTCGGGACGATCGTCGACGACGACGAGCCCACGACCCAGCCCGGCCCGCCGCGCATCTCCGTGGACGACCTGACCGTCGCCGAGGGCGACGCGCCGCAGACCGCCAACGCGACGTTCGCCCTGCGCCTCTCGCGCGCCGTCAGCGGCCCGGTGCGGGTGCGCTACGCCACGCAGGACCGCGAGGCCGCCGCGCCCGGCGACTACGCCGCGATCGACGGCACGGTGACGTTCCCCGCGGGCACGACGCTCGTGACCGTCACCGCGCGGGTGCAGGGCGACGACGGCGACGAGCCCGACGAGCGCTTCGCGCTCGTGCTCTCGCAGCCCGAGGGCGCCGACCTGGCCGACGGCGAGGGCCTGGCGACGATCGTCGACGACGACGACGTCGCCTGCCCGTGCCTGTCGGTCGGCGACACGCGGATCGTCGAGGGCACCGGCGCGGACCGCCGCGCCGCGGTCGTCCCGATCACCCTGTCGCCCACGGCGACCCCCGGCACGCCCGTGAGCGTCCGGATCACCTCGGCGCCCGGCACCGCGGCGCAGGGCGACTTCGGCGCGATCGACGAGGTCGTGACGTTCACGAGCGCGCAGGACCTGCGGCTCGTGCCGATCCAGATCACGCCCGACGCCGACGTGGAGGGCGACGAGCAGCTCACGGTCACCCTCTCGGCGGCCAGCGGCGCGGCGATCCTGGACGGGTCGGCGACCGTGACGGTCCAGGACGACGACCGCGACGCCGGCGAGCTCCTGCCGCCGGGCTCGAACCCGGTCGCGACCCCGACGACGGGCACGCCCGTGACGCCGGCCGCCGGCCTCGGCGGGGCGGCGCCGGTCGGCGGCTCGGGCACGCCGGCGCTCCAGGCGCTGAAGGCGTCGATCACGCTGCCGACCGGCAAGGCGCGCACGCTGCTCGCGAAGGGCGCCTCGGTCCGGACGACGTGCGACCGCGCCTGCGAGGTGCAGGTGCGCATCACGGTGAGCGACGCGCTGCGCAAGGCGATGGGGCTCAGGTCGCGCGTGCTCACCACGCGGTCGGCGACGTTGCGGGCCGGCAAGGCCGGCACCGTCAGGACGACGTTCTCCAGCGCGCTGCGGCGCAAGCTCGGGGCGCGCCGCTCGGGCTCGATGGTCCTCGAGGTCGCCGTCTCGGACCTCGCGACCGGCGAGGTCGTCGTCAAGCGCCGCACGGTCTCGCTCAGGCCGTAGGACCCGGCGCCAGGAGCGTGGGGCGGGGGGCTACCCTCGCCCCATGCTCTTCTTCTCGCGCGCCAAGCAGCAGATGGTCTCCCCGGAGGAGGCGCTGCCGGGGCGTGACGCGCCGATCATGGTGCCCGGCGACCACGTCGTCCTCGGCACGCCGATCGGGCCGCCGTTCCCCGAGGGCACCGAGCAGGCCGTGCTCGGCCTCGGCTGCTTCTGGGGCGCCGAGCGCGTCTTCTGGCAGCTCGACGGCGTCCACACCACGGCGGTCGGCTACGCGGGCGGCTTCACGCCCAACCCGACCTACGAGGAGGTCTGCTCCGGGCGGACCGGCCACACCGAGGCGGTGCTCGTCGTGTTCCGCCCCGAGACGATCTCCTACGAGCAGGTCCTCAAGGCGTTCTGGGAGGGCCACGACCCGACGCAGGGCATGCGTCAGGGCAACGACGTCGGCACGCAGTACCGCTCGGCGATCTACACCTCCTCGCCCGAGCAGGAGCGCGTGGCGAAGGCGAGCGCGGTCATGTTCGGCGAGCGTCTGCAGGCGGCCGGCCACGGCGAGGTGACGACGGAGATCGCGCCCGCCGGCCCCTTCTTCTACGCCGAGACCTACCACCAGCAGTACCTGGCCAAGAACCCCAACGGCTACTGCGGCCTGGGCGGCACGGGCGTCGCCTGCCCGGTGGGCCTCGCCACCCCGTAGGGCCTGCTCCGCGCCGCGGCGCGTGTCGCGCGCCGCGGGCTCGGGCAGCACCGCATCCATGAGCGACCAGCATGGTGCGGACCGCGTCGGCCACGGCGAGGCGAGCCTCGGCGAGGCCCAGTCGCACAACCCGCCCGACGACCCCGAGATGCTCGAGGGCCAGCCCGACCTCGACACGGACGTCGAGTTCCAGGGCGAGGGCCAGCCGGTGCCCGAGGAGCGCGGCAACGAGGACCCGGCGCCCAACGCGCCCTAGAGCGCATGGATTCCCCGTGGCCATCGGGGATGACACCGTCCGGGGACCCCGTTACGGTCGCTGTCCATGCCGATCGAGTTCTACGACGTCAAGTCCCGCGAGAAGGTGCAGATCCCCGAGTCGGAGATCCGCAAGACGACGTACACCAAGGAAGGCTCGAGCACGGTGCGCTACGCGCTGCGCGCCTCGCACAACGGGACGAACCTGACGAAGTTCGTCAAGCAGGCCGACTGGGAGGCCCTCGACGCGCCGGAGGAGTAGCCGACCGGACCGGCCGTCGTAGGTCCCCGGCCCATCCCTGGTCCGGGGGCCTGACCACCGGTACGGTTCTCAGCCGTGTTCTCGCCGGTGCAGACCCGCCGGACGTTCGAGGAGGCGGCCGAGCAGATCGCCGACAAGGTGCGCACGGGACAGCTGCGCACCGGCGACCGCCTGCCCGGCGAGCGGTCGCTCGCGGCGCAGATGGAGATCAGCCGCCCGACGCTGCGCGAGGCGGTGAAGGTCCTGGTCGAGGCCGGGGTCCTCGAGGTGCGCCGCGGTCCGGGCGGCGGCATGTTCGTCGCGACGAACGTCGTGCCGGTCGAGCTCGTGCGCCAGCGCTCGAGCCTGCGCCTGGGCGAGGTCGCGCAGGTGCTCGAGGCGCGTCGGCTGGTGGAGCCGCGCGTCGCGCAGCTCGCCGCGGTGCGCGCCACCGACGACGACTTCGCCGCCATGCAGCGGTCGATCGACCTCATGCGCGAGCTCGTCGCCGAGGGCTACACGCCCGAGGACGAGGACCGCTTCCTGCAGATCGACGTGATGTTCCACCTCGCGCTGGCCCGCGCCGCCGGCAACCAGACGGTGGAGACGCTGATGCGGATGCTCATCCGTGAGCTCGAGATCGCCCGGGACATGGCGATGCACCACCCGCTCGTGCCCGAGTGGACGATCGAGATCCACCGGCGCACGATGGAGGCCGTCCGGCGCGGCGACGTGGCCGAGGTCGAGCACGTGATGGACGAGCACCTCGGCCAGCTCGAGCGGGCCTACGAGGAGGAGTCCAACCGCGCGCTCGTGCGGCCCCTGCCGGACTTCCTCCTGCCGCTCACCGCGCGGCAGGCACCGGCCGCCTCCTGACGCTCCGCCGTCCGGGCGCTTGACACCGTGTCACCCCCCGATCGGGGGGTGGCGGGCGCCTGGGGCGGCTGTCACCGTCGTCCTGCCGTCCAGCCCCTGGTAAAGGGACCTGACCACCTGGTAAGGTCGCTTGACCAACCCGAGAGGAGAGGCTGCGGTGGGAGCGCTGGAGTCAAGAGGGGAGCTGGTGATCGCCGGGGGGAGCACCACCGCGCCGGCCCGTTCGGGGGGACCGACGGCCCGTGCGCCGCGCACGGACGTGACGCTGGAGGACAAGTACGTCCTCGAGCAGGGGACGGTCTTCCTCACGGGCGTCCAGGCGCTCGTGCGCGTCATGCTCGACCAGCGCCGCGCCGACGCGCGCCGCGGGCGCGACACCGCGATCTTCTGCTCGGGCTACCAGGGCTCGCCGCTCGGCGGCTTCGACAAGGAGGTCGCGCACCTCGGGCCGCTGGGCGAGGCGCACCGCATCCACTTCCAGCCCGGCCTCAACGAGGAGCTCGCCGCGACCGCCGTCCAGGGCAGCCAGCTAGCACCGGCGCTGCCCGGCGCGAACCGGGCCGGGGTCACGGGCGTCTGGTACGGCAAGAACCCGGGCCTCGACCGAGCGATGGACGCGCTGCGCCACGCGAACCTCGCCGGCACGCACCCGGAGGGCGGCGCGCTGGCCCTCGTGGGCGACGACCCGTCGGCCAAGAGCTCGACGCTGCCCAGCGCGGCCGAGTCGACGCTCGCCGCGCTGCACATGCCGACCTTCTACCCCGGCACCGTCCAGGAGGTCCTCGACCTCGGCCTGCACGCGGTCGCCTGCTCGCGGGCGTCCGGGCTGTGGAGCGCGCTGAAGCTCGTCACGAACGTCGCCGACGGCGCCGCGACGGCGCAGGTCTGGCCCGACCGCGTCTTCCCCGTCCTGCCCGAGGCCGAGTGGGACGGCCGGCCCTACCGCCACGTCCCGTCGGGCTCGCTGCTGGCGCCCGCGTCGATCGAGATGGAGCGCACGCTCTACGGCGTCCGGCTCGAGCTCGCGCGCCGCTACGTCGACCTCAACCGCCTCAACCCCGTGCTCGGCGCGCGCGACGCGTGGCTGGGCATCGTCGCGGCCGGCAAGGTCCACCACGAGCTGCTGCAGGCGCTGCAGGACGCGGGCCTCGGCGAGCGCGAGCTCGACCGCATCGGCATCCGGCTGCTGAAGGTCGGGGCGCTCTTCCCGCACGACCCCGCGGCGCTGCGCGGCTTCGCGCGCGGGCTCGAGGAGGTGCTGGTGCTCGAGGAGAAGCACCCGTTCCTCGAGCCGGTGCTGCGCGACGCGCTCTACGCCGGCCCGGACCACCCGCGGGTGCTCGGCAAGCGCGACGAGCGGGGGCGCGACCTCGTCCCGGCGGCCGCCGAGCTCGATGCCGACGAGCTCGTCCTGGTCCTCGACCGGGTGCTCGGGCACCGGCTCGACGTGCCGGGCGTGACGGCGCGCGCCCGCGAGGTGCGCGAGCGTCGCGCGGCGCTGGCCCGGGCGGCGGCGCCGCTGGCCCGCACCCCGTGGTTCTGCTCGGGCTGTCCGCACAACTCCTCGACGGCCAACCCCGACGGCACGCTCGTCGGCGGCGGCATCGGCTGCCACACGATGGTCCTGCTCGCCGGCGAGGGCAAGGGCACCCTCACCGGCATCACCCACATGGGCGGCGAGGGCGCGCAGTTCGTCGGCATGGCGCCGTTCACCGACGACGAGCACTTCGTCCAGAACGTCGGGGACGGCACGCTCTTCCACTCGGCGTCGCTGGCGATCCGCTTCGCCGTCGCCGCCGGGCTCGACGTCACCTACAAGGTCCTCTACAACGGCTTCGTCGCCATGACCGGCGGCCAGGACGTCGTCGGCGGCATGAGCGTCGCCGCGCTGTGCCAGGAGCTGCTGCTGGAGGGCGTCGCCCGGGTCGTCGTCACCACCGACGACGTGGCCCGCTACCGCGGCGTCGAGCTGCCGCGCGGGGTGGACGTCGTCGGGCGCGAGCGCCTCGAGGACGTCCAGCGCGAGCTGGCCGCCGTCAAGGGCGTGACGGTGCTCGTGCACGACCAGGCGTGCGCGGCGGAGAAGCGCCGGCTGCGCCGCCGCGGCCAGCTCGACGACCCGCCGCAGCGCGTGCTCATCAACGAGCGGGTGTGCGAGGGCTGTGGCGACTGCGGGCAGAAGTCCGCGTGCCTGTCGGTCGTCCCGGTCGAGACGGAGTTCGGGCGCAAGACGCAGATCCACCAGGCGTCGTGCAACAAGGACTTCTCCTGCGTGCAGGGCGACTGCCCGTCCTTCGTCGAGGTCGTGCCCGGCGAGAAGGCCAAGACGATGCCGCCGCCGCTGCCGGTCGTGCTGCCCGACCCGGTGCTGCGCGTGCGCAGCGACGACTTCACCGTGCGGATGCCGGGCGTGGGCGGCACGGGCGTCGTGACGATGTCCCAGGTCCTGCAGATGGCCGCGATGCTCGACGGCCGCCACAGCGCCGGCCTCGACCAGACCGGCCTGGCCCAGAAGGGCGGCCCGGTGGTCAGCGACGTGCGGATCGCCGACCACCGGCTCGACGGGACGAACAAGGCCCGTGCCGGGACGGCCGACCTCGTCCTCGGCTTCGACGTGCTCGGCGCCGCCAACCCCAGGACGCTGGCCGTGGCGTCGCCGGCGCGGACCGTCGCGGTCGTCAGCACCGCCGAGGTGCCGACCGCGGCTATGGTCACCGACACGTCGGTGCGCTTCCCGGCCGCGGGGCGCAACCTCGAGGCCATCCGGCGCCACACGCGGGCCGACGAGGGCCTCTTCCTCGACGCGCAGGCGCTCTCCCAGGACCTGTTCGGCGACCACCTGCCGGCGAACACGATCCTCCTGGGCGCGGCCTTCCAGCACGGTTGCCTGCCCGTGAGCGCGAGCGCCGTCGAGCGGGCGATCCGGCTCAACGGCACGGCGGTCGAGCGCAACCTCGCGGCCTTCGCCTGGGGGCGGGCGGTGGTCGTCGACCCCGCCGCCGTCGCGGCGGCGCTGCACCCGCAGGTCGACGTCGTCCCGGCTCCCGACGCCCGGGCGCTCGAGCTCGTGGCCGGGACCCCCGCCTCCGGGGAGCTGCGGCGGCTGCTGGAGGTGCGCGCGTCGGAGCTGCTGGCCTACCAGGGCCCGCGGCTCGCGCGCCGGTACGTCGACGACGTGATGGCCGTCGCCGCGGTCGAGGCGCGTGACGGCGCGCCGGGCCGGACGGCGGTGGCCGAGGCCTACGCCCGCCAGCTCTTCAAGCTCCTGGCGGTCAAGGACGAGTACGAGGTCGCGCGGCTGCACCTGCTGCCCAGCGAGCGCGAGCGCGTCCGGCGCGAGTTCGGCGAGGGCGCGAAGGTCAAGCTCCTGCTGCACCCGCCGCTGCTGCGCGCCATGGGGCTCAAGCGCAAGCTGCGCCTCGGCCGCTGGGCGATGCCCCTGATGCGCACGCTGGTGGCGATGCGGCGGCTGCGCGGCACGCCGCTGGACGTCTTCGGCCTCGCGAAGGTGCGCCGGGTGGAGCGCGCGCTGCCCGACGAGTACCGGGCGCTGGTCCAGCGGGCGCTCGAGCGCCTCACGCCCGACACCCAGCCGCTCGTCGCCCGGGTGGCCGAGCTGCCCGACCTCGTCCGGGGCTACGAGGACGTGAAGCTCGCGAGCGTGGAGCGCTTCCGCGCCGAGGCGGCGCACCTGGAGGAGGAGCTCGCCGGAACGCCGTCCCCGGCGCCGTTCGCGCTGCCGATGGCGCACGTCGGCTGAGCGCCGCGACAGCGCCGTTGCGCTGACGGTCGCCGTCGTGGGGTAGGACTTGCACATGCTCCGTGGAGGGCGGCGCCCCTGACCCTCGCGGCCGACCGCCGTGATGCTCCGGCTCCCGTCCCCGGGAGCCGCTGGCGGTTGACGCTCTCGGGCGGTCCGCGCGCACCCTCCTGCGCGCGCCGGGAGGTGGCGCGGCTCGGGGTCTGCGGCGACCGCGCCGACGACGTCGCGCTGCTGGTGAGCGAGGTCGTCACGAACGCCGTGCGCCACGGCGGCGCCCGCGACGAGGACCACGTCACCGTCGAGCTGACCAGCGAGGACCACCGCCTGCGCATCCGCGTCCTCGACGGCGGTGGCGGGCTGCCGGCGCAGCGCCGGCCGGGGTCCGACGGCGGCTTCGGCCTGCACCTGGTCGAGGCCCTCGCGGACGACTGGGGCGCGGCGCCCGGCGAGGTCTGGTTCGTCCTGGCGGTCTGACGCCGTGGGCACCGACGCCGACGCCCTCGACGACCTCTACGCCGCAGACCCCGCGGAGTTCACCGCGCGCCGCGACGCGCTGGCCAGGGAGCTGCGCCAGGCCGGTGACCGCGCCGCCGCGGACGAGGTCAAGGCCCTGCGCCGCCCCTCGCAGGCGGCGTGGCTCGTCAACCGCCTCGCCCGCGAGCGCGGCGACGACCTCGAGGCGGTGCTCGCCGCGGGCCGGGAGCTCGCCGCGGCGCAGGAGGCGGCGATCGGCGGCGGGGGCGGCGACGCCCTGCGCGGCGCGCAGCGTGCGCTGCGGGCCGCGGTCGAGGGTCTCGTCCAGTCGGTGGCGGCGGGGGAGAGCCAGACGACGGTCGAGCGGGTCCGCGCGACGCTCCACGCCGCGGCGGGCGACGACGACCTGCGCGAGCGCGTCGCCGCCGGCCGCCTCGAGCGCGAGGTCACGGCGATCGGCTTCGGCGGCGAGGTCAGCGCGCCCGCCAAGCCCGCGCGCCCGTCACCCGGCGCCAAGCCCCGCGCGCCGAAGAAGGGCGCCGCGAAGAAGGGCGCGAAGGGCGGCGACGCCGCCGCGGAGCGCAGGCGCCGCGAGGCCGAGGCCCGCGAGCGCGAGCGCCAGGAGGCCGAGGAGCGCGCCCGCAGGGAGGCCGAGGAGCGCGAGCGCCGGGAGCGCGAGGAGCGCCGTCGTCAGGAGCTGCGCGAGGCCAAGGAGGTCGAGGCGGCCGCGGCGTCGGCGGTCGAGGAGGCCGAGCAGGCCGTCGAGGACGCCCAGGCCACCCTCCGCCGCGCCAAGGACGACCTGCGCGCCGCCCGCGCCGCCGCCAAGGACGCCCGCAAGCGCCGCGACGCCCTGGAGCAGCGGTGAAAGGTGCCTGGCACTTTCCATCCCGAAGCCCTGGAGCAGCGGTGAAAGGTGCCTGGCACTTTCCATCCCGAAGCCCTGGAGCAGCGGTGAAAGGTGCCTGGCACTTTCCACCGGGGAGGGTGGAAGGTGCCTGGCACCTTTCATCCCGTCGGCAGGGTCGCGCGGGCGCCGACGAGGCCGGCGGGTGGCACCGTGGTGCCGGGGCCCAGGACAGCGCCGGGCCCGATGCGGGCACCGTCGCCGACGCGGACCGGGAGGGTCTCGAGGGGCTGGAGGCGGACCGGGCGCTCGGCGTCGGCGAAGGTCGGGCCGGCGTCGACGAGGACGACCTCGTCGGCCAGGACGCAGCGGGCGCCGACGACGACGCCGGCGTGGCAGGCGATCGCGCAGCGGGCGCCGAGGACGGTGCCCTCGCCGACCACGACCTCGCCGCCGCGCACGTGCAGGCGACAGCCGTCGCCGAGGACGACGCCGTCGCCCAGGACGACGCGCGCGCCCGGGTCGACCTCGAAGCGCACGCCGCGCCCGACCGCGACGCCCCGCCCGGCGACCACCCGCCGGCGGACGCGCAGCAGGCGCAGGCGGTCGGCGAGCCCGGGGCGGCGGGGCAGGTCGGCGGGCGGGGCGACCGCGGCCGCGGGGTCCTCCGCGGCCGCTCGCGCGGCGTCGCGCAGCGTGGGCATCCCCACAAGGCGTACCGGATCCGCAGCCCGGGCGTCCGCCCGGACCAGCGCCGGCAGCCCGCGCCGCGCACGACGGGGCGGCGACCCGCGGCCACCCCGGCCCAGGCTCAGGTCCGGTCCCGGCCGGGCGCGCGCCAGGTCCGGGACTCGACCGCCCGCCGGCGCAGCTCGCGCCCGAGCATCGGCGCATGGCGGGTGACCGCGTAGCGCAGCGCCGCGCGCCCCGAGCGATGCGGGTCCACCAGCGACGACGGCCGCACGTCGAGCCCGAGCGCCGCGGCCGCCCGGTCGGCCACCTCGACCTGGCCCAGCGCCGTGGGGTGGACCGCGTCGGGCATCACGAGCCGCCACCCGCGCAGGTCGTCGAGCGCCACGACGGCGGCGCCCCGCTCGGCCGCCAGCCGCCGGACCTCCGCGTTGAGCAGCGCGACCTTCCCGCCCGCCCGGGGCCGGCCGAGGTCGACCGGGATCGTCGCCACGCAGACCCGCTCGGCGTCGACGCCGTCGAGCAGCGCCGCGATCGCCGCCGCGCACCGCGACAGCGAGAAGTCGGCCGCCCGCACGTCGTTGGTCCCCACGCCGATGCAGGCCACCCCGTAGCGCCGGCGGGCCGCTCGCGGCAGCAGGTCGCGGACGACCTCCGGCGCGGTCGCGCCCGGCCGCGCCAGCCCGTGGAACGGCGCGTCGAGCGCCAGCGCCAGCCAGTGCGACCACGGCCGCGGCAGCACGCCCAGCGTGCTGTCCCCCGGCCCCTCGGTGATCGAGTCCCCGAGCCCGAGGACCGTCACGGCAGGCGGCCCGCCTCCTCGGTCACCGCCCGCAGCCGCTGCGCCGTCTGCGCCGTCAGCTGCCCCGGCTCCAGGCGCCACCTCCACGACCTCCCCGTGGTCCCCGGGAGGTTCATCCGCGCCTCCGACCCGAGCCCGAGGACGTCCTGCACCTGCGTCATCACCAGCGGGCACACCGAGCCGAACCACATCCGCACGAGGCCCCACGGCAGCTCGTCGTCCTCCGTGCCGGCCTCGCGCATCGCCGCCCGCGCCTCCTCGCGGCGGGGCTCCTCCAGCGACGACCACCAGCCCATCAGGGTGTCGCTGTCGTGCGTGCCGGTGTAGGCGACGACGTCCTCGCGGTGGTTCTCGGGCCGGTGCGGCCCGTGCGGGTCGTCGGGGTCGAAGCCGAACTGCAGGACGACCATCCCCGGGAGCCCGAGCTCGCGCCGCAGCCGGACGACGGGCTCGGTGATCTCGCCGAGGTCCTCCGCGATGAGCGCCAGCTCGCCGAGCTCGCGGGCCGCCGCGCGGAACGGCGCCGCCCCCGGGCCGCGCTTCCACGTGCCCGACCGCGCGTCCTTGGCGTCGGCGGGGATGCCCCAGTAGGCGACGAACCCGCGGAAGTGGTCGACCCGCGCGACGTCGAAGAGCTCGAAGGTCCGGCGGAAGCGCTCGGTCCACCACCGGTAGCCGCGGCGCTGGAGCGCCGGCCAGTCGTAGATCGGGTTGCCCCAGTGCTGGCCCTTGTCGCTGTAGGCGTCGGGCGGCGCGCCGGCGACGAGCCCGTCGCGGAAGAGCTCGGGCCAGGCCTTCTGGTCGATCGACCCCGGGGCGACGTAGATCGGCACGTCGCCGATGAGCCGCACGCCGCGCTCCTTCGCGTACGCGCGCAGCGCCGCCCACTCGCGGTCGAAGCGCACCTGGTCGTCGAGCATCGCCCGCGACAGCGACGACGCCCAGTAGGCGTGGCGCTCGAGGAAGGCGTCGCGCTCCTCGGGGTCCACGGGAGCGTCGGGCTCGGCGAGCAGCCCCTTCCACGCCGCGAAGGCCGAGGCCGCCTTGTACGGCGAGCCGTGCCGGTCGGGCGGCCCGAGCGGCAGCATCTGCCAGTAGGACTGCCCCGCCTCCTGCAGCCAGTCGACGAACGCGTAGGCCGACGGGCCAAGGCGCCCGTCGGGCAGCGAGGTGAGGTGCAGCTGGGTCCCAGCGGTTCGAGTGAGCTTCACGAGTCAGGCACGTTCAAGGAGAGGCGTGGCGGGAAGAGTGCCCAGAAGTGCCCGCCGCCCGCCGCGCCCAAGCACCTTCGCGGATCCTCCTGCTCGAGCCGACGCCGCGTCTGGACTGCGGCCGCTACGCCCCCAAGCGCTGCGTCGGAGACACGGTCCGCGTCGGCTGCACCATCGTCGCCGACGGCCACGACGTCCTCCGGGCCGTGGTCAAGTGGCGGGCGCCCGGCGCCAAGAAGTGGGCCGAGGCGCCCCTGACGCTGATGGACCGCGCGCAGGGCGGCGACCGCTGGGAGGGCGAGTTCCCCGTCGACGCCTGCGGGCGCTGGAGCTGGAGCCTCGAGGCGTGGATCGACGACCTCGCCTCGTGGCGCCACGAGCTCGACCGCAAGGTCGCCGCCGGCGAGCCCGACCTCAGCTCCGAGCTCAGCGAGGGCGCCCTGCTGCTCGAGGCCGCCGCGGTCCGCGCCAAGGGCGAGGACGCCAAGCTCATCCGCGCCGCGCTCGAGCTCATCACCGACGACTCCCAGCCCCAGGCGCTGCGCTGCGACGCCGCCCTGGGCCACGAGCTCGCCGAGGCCTGCGACCGCCATCCGGCCCGCGGCGCCGCGGCGAAGCTCGCCGCGCCGCTCGAGGTCGACGTCGACCGCGTCCGCGCGCGCTTCGGCTCCTGGTACGAGCTCTTCCCGCGTTCCTGGGGCGG